>JAISFR010000057.1 GCA_031263565.1 Candidatus Adiutrix sp.
TGACTGATGAATTACCCGCCGCTTTCGATCAGGGCTTCCAGGCCTTCCGGGGGCCAGGCCACCTGGTAGAGCCGGGGCCAGAACTTGCCGGTCAGCCAGAGGCCGGAAGGGGCCAGGGCCAGGCCGTTCAAGGCCGTATCCAGGGGCCGGCCGCCGTTCTCTAGCCCGGCGGCCAGGGCCAGCACCCTCAAAGGCCGGGCGTCGAGCCAGGCCAGCACCCGGCCCCGGCCCGGCTCGATGACCGCCACCAGGTCCTGGCCGTAGACATTGGCCAGCAAAAGACCCCGGAGCGGATCCCACTCCAGCTCATTGAGAAAACTTGTCTCCCGCCGGCCGTCGCGGACGGTCAGCGGCTCGCCGGCCGGGGAAAAATCGCCGGCCCGGTGGGGGTAAAGCCGGGCCGAGCCGTCGGAACGCCAGAACCGTTCCCCGTCCCAGGCCAGGCCCCAGCCTTCCCCGGCATAGGCCAGTTCCCGTTTGAGCTCCAAACTTTCGGGGTCGAAAACCAGGGCCGTGTTTTCCCGCCAGGTCAGGAGATAGATTTCCCCCTCGGCCAGGTCGGCGCCCTCGGCGAAGAAACGTTCGGCCAGCCGGCGTTTTTGCTTCAGCTCCGGGGGCCGGCCGGCCGGCAGCCGCCAGGAGCTGAGCGACGAGCGGCCGTAAAGGCCGGCCGACTCGTAGAGCACGGACCTGTGGAAAAAAAGCCCCTGGCTGTAATGGCCGGCTTCGTGGGGCAGCTCGTTCAGGACGGTCAAGGGCAGCACCGGGGCCGCCGGCAGGGCGGCCGGCCCGGCGGCCGCCAGGAAGCAGAGCCACAGGAGCGGAATTTTATAGAACATCGGCCATGAATAATATATATTAAGCCGCTTTGTCAAGGCCCCGGAAAGCCGCGCCGGCCGGCTTTGAAGAACACGCCTAATGCTGAATCACTTCAACCCGGCCAGACCCGGCCGGCCTGGCGGTAAACCTTTCCGGCCCTATGACGATCCGCACTTCCCGGCCCAGGGCAACAATAGCCTCCATCATAAATATTTTATATCCATTTGGTAATAAAAAGCAAGCGACTTTAAATAGCTGTCACCGTCCGGCGCCTGCCAGGATTGCCTGGCCATCCACATCCACGGTCTAGGCTGTTTCCCCCAGCCCTGGCCTTTCGACGGAGAAGCCCCTGGAAGGCGCGTAGCCGGTCTTTTCGGCAGTCACCCATATCCGAAGTATGGATCGAAGCCCAAAACGGCCCTGGCGGGCCAATCAGGGGCTCTCAAAAATCGGCCGGCGGAACTCTAAAGATCTTCAAGAGGGAGGTACGTTGTACTAAACGTACCTCCCTCTCTTTAGAGAGGGATTTGCTGGTTTTGTGATTTGCTTTAAAAATCAATACCTTACAGAGACGGTTTTTTGACCGGAGAAGGCGGGGCAGGTTTTGTGATTTGCTTTAAAAATCAGCATCTTACAGAGACGGCCTCTTTCAGGCCCGGCCGGATTCGCCCGGAAAACCTTAAGTAAGTTATTTGAATAATAAGCAAAACTCGGAATAGTTAAAGCCGGGTTTTTCTCCCCCTGACTGAGGCAAATACTTGAATTTACGGCCAATCACTTTTCCAGGCTTCAGGCCTGATCGGCCAGGACCGGGGCGGCCGAAAAAAGCCCTTGCGCCCGGACCGGCGCTGGGATAAGATTTCTTTCCAAAGAAAAACAGGGCCGGCGTCACCCAAAAAAATACCAAACCGTATTAAAATCTAAGGCGAAACAACGAACAGGTAGCTTTTTATTCGCTGCCGCTTTTGATTTAAAGCTTTCCCGGCGGCCGGAACAAAGATCGCGCCCGCCGTCCGCCGAGCGGCGGCTCTTTATCCCAAGCGCTTCCAGGCCGGACCCGGCCGGATTCCCTGGCCCGTTTATTGCTTGCTCTTTTACCGCTCTGTCGGCCCGTCGGCAAAATATCTGGGCTCCGAGGCCTGAAAGGAAAAAAGATGAAAAACTACAGCTCACCGCGATTAAGCGCCCTGGCGCTCATTGCCAAAGGCCACCGCCGGCCGGACCCCAAGGGGGCGCCGGACCAAAGCCTGTTCGAAACTTTCGGGCAGGACGTCTTCAGCCTCCGGCTGATGCGGGAACGTCTGCCCCGGGAAGTCTACAACCGCATCAAGAACATCGGCCACAACGGACAGAGCCTGGACCCCCACGACGCCGACGTGGTGGCCAGTTCCATGAAAGACTGGGCCATCGACCGGCAGGCCACCCACTACACCCACTGGTTTCAGCCCATGACCGGCCTGACCGCCGAAAAACACGACGCCTTCCTGACCCCGCTGAACGACGGGCAGGTGATCAGCGAGTTTTCCGGCAAGATGCTGGTCAAGGGCGAACCCGACGCCTCCTCCTTCCCCTCGGGGGGCCTGCGCTCCACCTTCGAAGCCCGGGGCTACACCGCCTGGGACCCGACTTCCCCGGCGTTCGTCCTGCGCCACGGGGACACCGCGACCCTCTGCATCCCCACGGTCTTCTATTCCTACACCGGGGAATCCCTGGACCGCAAGACGCCGCTCCTGCGCTCCATCGCCGCCCTCTCCCGCCAGGCCACCCGGATGATGAATCTCCTGGGCCATGAGGACGTCAGTTCCGTCGCGCCCCAGGTGGGGGCCGAACAGGAATATTTCCTGGTGGACCGCCGCTTCTACCGCTTCCGGCCCGACCTGGCCATCGCCGGCCGAACCCTGTTCGGGGCCTGCCCGGCCAAGGGCCAGCAGATGGAAGACCACTACTTCGCGGCCATCCCCCAGAGAATCCTGGCCTATATGAACGACGTGGAACAGCGCCTCTTCAGCCTGGGGGTGCCGGTGCACACCCGCCACAACGAGGTGGCCCCCTGCCAGTACGAAATGGCCCCCCTCTACGAACCGGCCAACGTGGCCACCGACCACAACCTGCTGATCATGGAGGTCCTCACCCGCACCGCCGAAGACCACGACCTGGCCTGCCTGCTGCACGAAAAGCCCTTCAACTGCGTCAACGGCTCGGGCAAGCACAGCAACTGGTCCCTGGTCGACAACCTGGGCCGCAACCTTCTGGACCCCGGGCCCCGCCCCTGGGAGAACCTGCCGTTCCTGATGATCCTGGCGGCCACCCTGAGGGCCATCCACCTTTACAGCCCCATCTGGCGCATCGGCATTGTCGGGGCCGGCAACGACCACCGGCTGGGGGCCAACGAGGCGCCGCCGGCCATCATTTCCGCCTATGTGGGCCGGGAACTGGAAAAAGTGGTCGACGGCCTCATCGCCGGCTGCGCCGGCCCGGAAAACTGCAAGTCCGACGCCGGCAGTCTCAACCTGGGCGTCAGCTCCCTGCCCAGCCTGACCCAGGACACGGCCGACCGCAACCGCACCAGCCCCATGGCCTTCACCGGCAACAAATTCGAATTCCGGGCCCTGGGCGGCTCCCAGTCGGTGGCCACCATCAATATCGCCATCAACACCACCGTGGCCAAAACCCTGGAAGACCTTAGCGACGCCGTCGAAACCCTGGCCGCCGAAAAAAAGATCAGCGGGGCCGAAGCGGCCCGGGAACTCCTGCCCAAATTCCTGGGCGACCACCGGGTGGCCCTCTTCAACGGCGACAACTACAGCGCCGACTGGGTCGAGGAGGCCGCCCGCCGGGGCCTGCCGAACCTCAAAAACTCGGTCCAGGCCCTGGCCCTCTACGACACGCCGGAAATCATCTCGGTTTTCGAAAGCCAGAAAGTCCTGTCCCGGCCCGAAGTCCTGGCCCGGCAGCATATCCTCCTGGAAGACTACCTCGGGCGCCTCCTGATAGAAGCCGACCTGACCCGCAGCCTGGCCCGCACGACCATTCTGCCGGCCGCCATTAAATGGCAGGAACGCCTGGCCGCCACCGCCTGGCAGGCCAGGGAGCTGGCCGGCGAAAATGAACCGGAACTGGCCGCCTATAAAGACCTCCGCGCCCTGACCAACGGCCTGTCCCTGGCCCTGGACGAACTGGCGGCCGCCGGGGCCCGGGTCGGCGTCTGCCCCGGCGGGCCGCTCGAAAAGGCCGCCGAGGCCCGCGACCTCTTGCTGCCGGCCATGGCCAAGGTCCGCGGCCTGGCCGACCAACTGGAAACCGTGGTCGACGGCCAGCTCTGGCCCCTGCCGACCTACAGCGACATTTTCTGGACCCTTTAGGCGCGGCGCGTGTCCGCGCGGGACGACTTAGTGGGGCTTTCCCTCCGGCGCCGGGCCGGCTCGGCCACCCAGGCCGCTTTTGGCCGGCCGGTCCTGAAAACTCACCCCTCGCCCGCTCAGGGAGGCCGGTCAAGGCCCTGAGCGGACGAGGGGTGAGCTGTTTCAGGATAAGTCGCCCGAATTTTTGAGGCCTCCTTCACCCGGCTTGCCGCCAACCGGTCTTTTGTGCTAGACTTGACAAGTTGTGGATCTGAAAAAATTTCCTGTCTTTTGAGGTAAAAAAACTGCTGGACCTGACGGCCGACGAAAAACGCCTGATTTATCTGCTGAGCGGCGACCTGGGCGAGGCGCCGGCGCCTTACGCCGAACTGGCCGAAAAACTGGGCTGGGACGAGGCCCGGGTGCTGGAAGCCATCGGCCGCTTTCAGGCTCAAGGGCTCATTCGCCGCCTGGGGGCCACCCTGTGGCACCAGCGTTCGGGTTTCGCGGCCAACAGCCTGGTGGTTTTTCAGGTGGCCCCGGAAAAAGCCCCGGAACTGGGCGCCAGACTGGCCGAAAAGCCTTACGTCTCCCACTGCTACCTGCGCCGGACGGCCCCCGGCTGGCCCTTCAACCTCTACGCCATGACCCATGCCGAAAGCCGCGGGGAACTGGAACTCATGATCCTGGAAATGGCCGAACTGGTCGGGGCCGAACAGTGGCGGCGGCTCGACAGCCTCAGGGAACTGAAAAAAGCTTCCCTGCGCTATTTCACCGACCGGGGCTGAGCCTCATCGCCCGGGCCGTCTCCCGGAGGTATGGCAACTATGCTGGACAAATCCAAAAAAATGTTCGAAGAGGCCGCCGCTCTCATTCCCGGCGGGGTCAACAGCCCGGTGCGGGCCTGCCGGGCGGTGGGGGCCGATCCGGTCTTCGTGGACCACGGCCGGGGCGCCCGGATATTCGATGTGGACGGCAACTCCTACCTGGATTTCGTCAGTTCCTGGGGACCGCTGATCTGCGGGCACGCCACGCCCTGGGTGCTGCGGGCCGTGGAAGAGGCCGCCCGCCGGGGCGCCAGCTTCGGGGCGCCGACCGAGGCCGAGACCCGCCTGGCGGCCCTCATCAGGCGTTTTTACCCCTCCATGGAGAGGCTGCGGCTGGTCAATTCCGGCACGGAAGCCGCCATGACGGCCATCCGCCTGGCCCGGGGCTTCACCGGGCGGGACAGGATCGTCAAATTCCAGGGCGGCTACCACGGGCACGCCGACAGCCTGCTGACGGCCGCCGGCAGCGGGGTGGCCACCCTGGGCCTGCCCGGCTGCCCGGGCGTTCCGGCCGCCCTGGCCGAACTGACCCTGACCGCGCCCTACAACGACGCGGCCGCCCTGACCGAAATCTTTGTCCGCCACGGGGAAAGCCTGGCCGCGGTCATCGTCGAACCGGTGGCCGGCAACATGGGCGTGGTTCCGCCGGCGCCCGACTTTCTGCCGGCCATCGAAAGGCTGACCAGACAATACGGCGCCCTTTTCATCTGCGACGAGGTCATCACCGGCTTCCGGCTGGGCCTGGGCGGCGCCCAGGAACATTTCGGCCTGAAACCCGACCTGACCCTTCTGGGCAAAATCATCGGCGGGGGGCTGCCCCTGGCCGCCTTCGGCGGCCGCCGGGAAGTCATGGAGCGCCTGGCCCCGCTGGGCGACGTCTACCAGGCCGGCACCCTGTCCGGCAACCCCCTGGCCGTGGCCGCCGGCCTGGCCCAGGTGGAATACCTGGCCGCCCAGAGCTCCATCTATAAGCGCCTGGCCCAGAGCGGGCGCCGGCTGGCTGACGGCCTGCTGAACCTGGCCAGGGAGAACGGCTTCGAAGCCTGCGCCAACCAGGTCGGCTCCATGTCCACCCTCTTTTTCACGGCCGGGCCGGTCTCGGACTACGCCTCGGCCCTGAAGAGCGACCCCGGGCTCTACGGCGCCTTCTGGCGGGAGATGCTGGCCCGGGGCATGTGGCTGGCCCCCAGTCAGTTCGAGGCCTGCTTCACTTCGGCGGCCATGATCCCCGACGACATCGAAGAGGCCCTGGACGCCGCCGCCCGGGCCTTCAAGGCCCTGCGAAAATGAACGGGGTCCCCGACGGCGGGCGGGCCGGGCCCGGGAGGTAAAAAATGCGCTCCATTTTTCTGGATGAATTGCTGGAACCGGAAATCGACGCGGTGACCGGCTACCTGGATCACCAGGCCCTGCCCTCCGGCCTGGCGGGCCTTTACTGGCTGCCGCTGGCGCGGGAACTGTGGAACGAAACCCAGATCCGGGGGCAGAAAGATGAAAGCTGGGTGGAAGGCGACGGCTACCGCCTGGCCGTGGAAGTCGGCCCGGCCTGGGTCCGCTTCGAATTGCTGGTGCGCTCCGAAAGCCTCCTGAACATCGGCGGCGGGCAGGCCGACGAGCGCCAGGCCCTTTTTGTGCTGCGCTGGGCCGATGAAATGGCCCGAAAGTTGAATCTGGCGGCCGCCAGTACCGCCGTCTAAGGTTTAAATCGTGTGATCGGAGGATAAATGAAAGCCCCGCGTTCCGGTTCTTTGACGGCCGCCCTTTGGCTGTTCGGCGCCTTTCTCCTGCTGCCCGCCTGCGGCGACAAGGGCCCCAACCCGGTGGAACTGCCTTCCAACGCCATCGAGCGGGCGGCCGTTCAGGGCCTGATCACCAGCTATCGGGAAAGCACCATGTGGCAGATTCAGGAGCCCCAGGTCATCGGCATCACCCCGGTGGCCCCCAACGCCCAGGTCCTGATGGCCCACGACCCCAAAGAGCTTTACTGCGTCTGCGTGGAATACCAGGCCCGCTACAAGGTCGACTGGACCACCTCCGAAGCCAGCCCCTGGGAACGCACCGTCCGCAATCTCCTGGTCATGCGCAGCCAGTCCGACGCCCTGATCGCCATGAAACCCCTGAACATCTGCCCGGCCTTCTGCGAATAGCCGACGCACAAATAATTAAAACCCCCGGCCGAAAAGGCCGGGGGTTTTAATGAAATTCAACCGCCGGTTTTTAAATGCTGACCCCGGCTTTGTCCGCAAAAGCCTTGGCGTCAAAGGGTTTTTTGCAGTTGTAGCAGTGGCTCTGAGCCCGAAGCTCCGAGGCGCTGAAAAATTCCAGGGTCTCCCCGCACAGGGGGCAGGGGCCGCTGATGAGTTTGGTTTCTTCCTGCATGCAATCCGGCGCGCGCAACAGATCGTCGGTATCATTGGTCATAATTCCACCTCCATTTTTTTAATTATGCCCGCAAGTCACGGTTGAAGTCAAGGGTTAAGTAATTATCAGAGTAGGCCCGATTATAAAAATAGCCGGTCGCCCCGGAGAGGGCGACGGAGCGGAGCGACCGGTCAGGTCGGCCAAGCCGTCCCCTGCCGGGCAAAAATCGCCCTTTTTGCCCGGCTGCGACCAGAGCACTTGAAGATGGAAAGCTACTTTGAGAGTGGCTGAAAAGCTACTTTTAGAATTGCTGTCAAGGGCTCATTTCTGTTACAATACGGATATATTTCCCTCAGCGGCCGCCGCCGTCCGCCAGCCGGAGAAAACGTGCCCGAACGACTGGTCATAGATCCCCAGAACGCCACTTTCGAAGACCTGGCCCCGGCGGCCCGGGTGCTTCTGGACGGCGGCCTGGTGGCCGGCCCCACCGACACCTTCTACGCCTTGATGGTTCTGGTGGATAACGAGGCGGCCCTGGACAGGATCACCAGGATCAAGGGCCAGCGGGAGGAGAAACCCTTTTTGATCCTGGTGGATCAAATCCCCCGCCTGAGCTGCTACGCCCGGGAGATCCCCGAAAAGGCCCGGGGGCTGATGGACCGCTTCTGGCCCGGCCCCCTGACCCTTCTCTTCCTGGCCCAGAACGGGCTCCACCCCGGCCTGGTGGGGCCGGCCCGCACGGTCGGGCTGCGCCTGGAAAGGCTGCCGGCGGTGCGCCGCCTGGTGCGCATGGTCGACCGGGGGCTGACCGGCACCAGCGCCAATCCCGGCGGCCGGCCCCCGGTCTGCCGGCCCGAAGAGGTTCTGGATTATTTCGGCGGGCGGATAGATCTGCTGATAGACGGCGGCCCCACCGCCGGCGGCCAGCCCTCGACCATCATCGACGTCAGCCTGGCCCCCCCCCGGCTCCTGCGCGCCGGCGGCCTGCCCGCCAGCGAGCTCAGCCGGGCCTGCCCCGTCCTCAAATTCAAATCATAGGCCTGGCCCCCGGCCTGAAGTGGACCGGGCCAGCCAGATCACGGCTATGAGGCTGAGGAAGCCCCAGGCGCAGAGCTGATAGATTTCGGCCGCGCCCATAATGAAGCCCTGCCTGGTGATCTGGCCGGCCAGATAGGCCGCGCTCTGCTCGGCGCTCATCCCCAGTTCCTCCAGGCGCCGCAGGGCCTCGACGGCCAGAGGGTTGTAGGGGTCGAGGCGGCCGCTTAAGCGCACGTGATGAAAAATCTCGCGGCGTTCCCACAAGGTGGTGACCACCGAGGCGCCGATGCCGCCGAAAAGGGTGCGGATGCAGTTGAAGAGCCCGGCCGCCCCGGCCAGGCGGGAGGGCGCCAGGCCGATGAAGGTCAAAGTGGTGATGGGCACGAAAAAGCAGGCCATGGCCGCCCCCTGGATGACCTGGGGCCAGACCACGAAGGCCAGGTCCAGGCCGGGGGCGAAATTCGTGCGCCAGAACATGCAGAAGGCGAAAACCAGAAAGCCGAAGCTGATGACCAGGCGCAGATCGACCTTATGGGCGTTCCGGCCGATGAGCGGGGTCAGGAAAATCGGCAGCAGGCCTATGGGGGCCGAGGCCAGGCCGGCCCAGGTGGCCGTGTAGCCGAAGCGGGTCTGCAGCAGGAGCGGCAGAAGGACCACCGTGCCCAGATAGATCATCATGCCCAGGGAGATGCAGACCACCCCGACGCTGAAATTGCGGGAGCTGAAGAGCCTCAGGTCCAGAAGGGGGGTCGGGTTGTGCCAGTCCCAAACCGCCAGAAAAGCGAGGCCGAGCCCGGCCAGCACGGCCAGACCCACGATTTCGCCGGAGGCGAACCAGTCCAGCTCCTTGCCCCGGTCCAGCATCAGCTGAAAAGAGCCCACCCCGACGGCCAGGAAAGCGAAACTCAACAGGTTGGAAGGGGTCGGGCCGGTTTCGGATTCCCGCCCGGCCAGGAGCCGGCCGGTCATGAAAAGCACCAGAAGGCCCACCGGCACATTGATCAGGAAAATCCAGCCCCAATGGCAATTGTCGGAAATCAGGCCGCCCAGGATGGGGCCGAAAACCGGGGCCACCGAAACGGTCATGGACCACAGGGCAATGGCCATGACCCGCCTTTCGGGGGGGTAGTTGTTCAGAAGCAGGCTCTGGGCCAGGGGCATCATCGGCCCGCCCAAAGCCCCCTGCAAAATCCGGAAAAGCACCAGCAGCCTCAGGTCGCCGGCCAGGCCGCATAAAAAGGAGCTCAGGGTGAACAGGGCCGACGACCATAAAAAGAGGCGCACCTCGCCGAAACGGCGGGCCAGGCTGCCGGTCAGCGGCAGGACTATGGCGTTGGCCACCGCGTAGGAGGTGATGACCCAGGTGCCCTGGGAGGCGGAGGCCCCGAGATTGCCGGCAATAGTGGGCACGGCCACGTTGGCGATGGTGGCATCCACCACCTGCATGAAAGTGGCCAGCGGCAGGGCCACGGTCAGCAGCGCCAGGCGGGGGCCGCTCAGGGGCGGCCGCTCCAGGGCGGCGCCGGGCCTCATCGCGGGCGCCCCTCCCGGGCGGCCGGGGCCTCCGGACCGGAATTGGCGGCGATTATGCCGGCGATCTCCAGGTCGACGGGGGCCAAATCCTCATCCAGGCCGCGGGCCAGGTAACGGGCTTCCGGGGCCCCGGGGTCCGGGAGGGGCCGGCCCTCCTGGTCCACCTCGACTTCCACCCGGCAGGACAGCCCCAGCAGCAAAGGGCCCGCGGGCCGGGAGGGCCCGGTGAAGTCGATTTTAACCGGCACCCTCTGAACCACCTTGATCCAGTTGCCGGTGGCGTTTTCCGGGGGCAGGAGGGAAAAGGCGCTGCCGGTGCCCGGGCTGAAACCGGTCACCCGGCCCTGGTAGACCAGCCCCCGCCCGAGAAGGTCGACCGTCAGCCTGGCCGGCTGCCCGACTTTCATCCGCCGGAGCTGAACCTCCTTGAAATTGGCCTCGACCCAGATCTCGTCTTCCGGCACCACGGCCATCAGGGCGCCGCCCGGCTCCACCCGGGAGCCGACCTGAACCGTGCGCCGGGCCACCCGCCCGCCGGCCGGGCTTTTTATTTCGCAGCGCCGCCAGGCCAGCCAGGCCTCCCGCAGTTGATCGGCGCTTTGCCGCACCGCCGGCTGATCGGCCAAAGGCGTGTCGGACAGCAGCCGTTCGGTGGCCTCCAATTCGTGGCGGGCCGCCCGCAGGGCCGCCTCGGCAATGGCCGCTTGCTGGCGGTAGGTGTTGACCTCTTCCTCGGTGACGGAAACCCCGGCCCTCAATTTCAGGCGGCGCTCATAATCAGCGCGGTTGAGGTTGAGTTCCTTCTCCCGCATTTCAATCAGCGCCTTCAGGCGGTCGCGCCCGGCCGCCAGGCCGGCCTGTTCCCGCACCGCCGAGGCCAGGTTGGACCTGGCCTTCTCGAGGCCCAGAAAAGCATCGGTCGGGTCCAGCCTGACCAGCACCTGGCCGGCCCGGACCATTTCGGTGCTGTCGGTCAGTATCTCCCGCACCGTGCCGGCCACCAGCGGCGTCACCCGGATCTGGTTCCCGGCCAGGTAGGCGTTGTCGGTGCTTTCCAGGCCTTTTTGGAAAAAAAACCAGTAGCCGGCCCATAAGAGGCCCAGCCCGGCGAAGCCGGCGGCCAGCTGGAACATTTTGCGGCCCCGGCCGCCGCCGGTCCCCGCCCGTAAGTCCCCGTTTCCCTTTCCGTCTTCGCCGCTCATATCGCTTGTCCTTTACCCGTTCAGCCGGCGCCAGGCGCCGCGGGCCAGAAAGCTTTCCCCGGCATTGGCTTCCA
This sequence comes from Candidatus Adiutrix sp., assembly GCA_031263565.1. Classification (GTDB taxonomy): domain Bacteria; phylum Desulfobacterota; class Desulfarculia; order Adiutricales; family Adiutricaceae; genus Adiutrix. The sequence goes on from JAISFR010000057.1 coordinate 11,196, forward strand.
TTTCCTGAAACAAGGTCCGGGGCATGGCAAAAGACAACAGGTCCCGGCCGAGAATTTTTCGCAGATAAAGCCGGGACGAGATGTCCACCAGGCCCAGCACCGCTTTGGGACTTTCCCGCGTCTGCTCGAACAGGGGCAGGACGCCGATGCTCTGACAGCCGGAGCAAAAGGGGATCAGCACATTGTCCAGCCCTTTCCGGGCGAAATTGGCCTGATAAGTCAGGGCGGATATCTGAACGGCGTCACCCAGCATGATGACCACTTCCGGACTTTGCGCCCAGGCCCTGGACAGCGGCTCCAAAATCACATACGGCCCCTTGGGCGGCGGCAATTGCGGGATATGCCCCATATAGTCCATGGCCAGATCCGGGTTTTTTTTGAAGCCTTCGCCCTTGAGGTAATCCTCCAGCATTTCCTGGCCGGCGCCGCCTTCCTTCAACTTGCGGGCGACCGCCAGGCCTTCCTCCCGGTTCTCATTGCCGGAAGACAGGAAATAGCAGAAAGCTTCGACCCCGCCCGGGAAATTGTCGTAATTGGCCTCGGTCAAGCCCAGGCCGGCCGCCGCGCCGGGACAACGGCAAGTGTCCTGGCTGAACGAGACGGTCTGGCCGCCCAGGGCCTGGCCAAGCAGGAACATGGCGCAGCCCCAGCCGCCTTTGACGCCGCTTTTCTTCCTGAAGCTCCTGGCTTCGGCCGGCTCCTGTCGGGCATAATACAGCGCCAGGGGCTCATAGCGCAGTGAAAGGGCTTCAGCTAAACGCGACGACATCCGGGTTTCCTTTCGTTACGGCAACGACCTTTCGGGCAAAGCCGGCTTGAACAGTTTCCACAGGCTCCGCAACCTTTCATCGGCGAAGGCGGGGGCGTAAAGCAAACAAGTCTGCACGCTGTCCATAAGGCCGAGATAGGCCGCGCTCAAGTCCGGTATTTTCCCGGCCGGCGCCTGGAGCGCGGCCAATTTGCGGTTGATCAGGCCCCATAGTTTTTCATAATGCCCGCGCCCCAGGCGCGACACCCGCTCTTTCGCCGATTCCGGCGGCAAGTAAATGCTGCGCAGCAGAAAGCGCAAATGGGGCGGCGATTCATTCATCCGGGGCGCGAAACTCTCCAAATAACGGAGCAGGCTGTCCGCTTCTTCCTGATTGCGGCTCAGAAGGTCTTCCAGATAGCGTTGCTCCAGTTCCATCACCGGCGGCAGCAGGCTCAGAAACAAGTCCTCCTTGCTGATAAAGTGAGCGTAGATCGTAGGCTTGCGAATGCCGGCCGCGCCCGCGATGAGCGACATTGAAGCCCCCTCGAACCCGCCGGCGGCGAAGCTGTTGAGCGCGGCCAGTTGAAGAGTGCTCAAGCTTTCCATGGCTTATTCTTTCCTGGTCAGCCGACCGACCGGTCGGTCGGTAGGCTGACCAGGAAAGAATAACAAGCTCCATTTCAAATGTCAAGGCGGACCTGACGCTTAAATCGGCTCGAATCTTTGTAATCTCAATAAAATTTATTCAGCGTTTCATACGCGTTGTTCCAGCGGCTGTATGCGTTATCGTACGCCTCGATATTTTTTTCATCCGGCAGGTACGATTTATCGATTTTCACACATTTGCCGATAGCGTCGTTTATATCCCTGAAGACTCCGGCCCCTATGCCGGCGCACATTGCGGCGCCAAGACCGCCCAATTCAGGGTTTACCGTTGTTTCAACTTTTGTATGTAAAATATCGGCAAACATCTGACACCAGGCGGAACTTTTCGCCGCTCCGCCGCACAGCCTGATTTTTTTTATTTCCGCCATTTTTGACTGCATGTCAAGCAGGTCGCGAATTTCAAATGTTATGCCTTCCAGTATTGCCTGGGCTATGTCCGCCTTGCTTGTTCCAAGGGATATTCCCAAAATTGTTCCACGCGCTTTTTCATTTTTCCGGCGGCCATGCGAACCCTGAAGACAGGCAAGGGCCGTGACCCCGTTCGCCCCCGGTTTGGAATTCACGGCAATTTGGGTCATTATATTATACGGATCTTCCCCCATAAGATGACTGACCGAAACCTCAAGCGAACAAAGCGCGTCTCTAAACCATCTGAACGCGGACGCCGCCGTGTTTGTCATTATGTATAACTGCCAATTGTTCAGCCCCGGATTGCCGCGCACGGTCACGCGGCCGTCCGGGTCTGAAACGAACTTATCGGATACTAAAATAGAAACGCCCGCTGTGCCGACAATCAAAAGATTATCCCCGTCATTGACCACGCCGGCGCCCAGCGCGGAGCAATTTGTATCGAGTCCGCCGACGCAAATTTTGCATCCCGACGGCAATCCCGTCAACTCAGAGACTTTTTTAGAGACAGTTCCGACCACTTGGCCGGGTTTGTGCGATATAATCGGCAGACGGCTTCGATCCATTCCATACAGGGCCATCAGCCTGTCGTCCCACTCGGCGGTTTCAACGTCGCACATACTCAAGAAATTCGCGCATCCTTCGTCTGTAAAATATCCGTCGGCTCCGTATTGATGCAGAAAATAATCCTGATGCGAACAACAGCGCGCAACCTTCGCCCAAGTTTCCGGTTCATATTTTTGCAACCAATTCAAGATAGCCGTGTTATAGGCAGCCACCCCCATGCCGGCGATTTTGTAATGGTCGGAATCAGATATTTTTTCCAAAATGGACGGCAGCATTTCCGTGTGCCGTACATCCTGCCATCCGATTGTTCTGTCCCGAACAACAGCGCCATGTTCATCCAACAGCACCAGGGTTATTCCCTGATTGGAATGGCTGCATGCAACAATGTCATTCGAGTTTACTTTGGATTTCTCAATGGCTTCCCGGCAGGCGTCGAAAACATTTTTTTGAATTTCAAAAATATTCTGCTCGACCCAGCCCTCCCTGGGATAATAGCTGGGATATTCGCGGGCGCTGATGGACGCCAAATTCCCGTCGTGGTCATAAACCGCGACCTTGCATCCGGTCGTTCCTTCGTCAATTCCCACGAGATATTTCATTTTTCCCCTTATTTTCCTTGTTTGACGTCGCTTTTAATCTGCGTGCTGGAGACGTTCCGCGTATATGGCAGCCAGATTATTTTCACGTTGTATTTATTCATCACTGATTCCCAAATTTCCCCCTGCGCGGTATTTTGCCAATCGCTGCCCACGAAAACTAAATCGCATATGCGCCCGGCGTTTTTGATTGAAAATTCGATTAGGGATTCATCCACGGCATATCCCTCGAAAATCCAGGCCTCATCCACATATTTGCAGCCCCGGACGATTTCGAGGCGGTCGGCTTCGGGAATGACAGGCTCTTTATTTTTGTTTTTCCTGATGCTTGCGTCACTATGGACGCCCGCGTACAAGAGATCGCAATGCTTCTTCGCGTTCTGAAAAAGATTCAGATGGCCTATATGGAACATGTCGAACGCGCCGGTCGCGATGCCGATGATTTTATATGACATTCAATTTCTCCACACACCGCACTCCGAGCACGCAATTATCACAAGCAAATTACAAATATTGCCTTATTTATCTCTATATTTCCTGTTTTTTTGATATTTTATTTTGAAGCCAAGGAAGTGAATGATTCGCCAATTCCCCAATTTTTCTTTCTTGAACAGATGCTTTCCGCATGGGATATCCGCAAATTGAGTCAAGGCATCCGCCGTATTTGGCACCGCTTTTCCCAGGCTGTCTCCAAAGAAATAATGACGCATATGAGAACGCTGTTCCGAAAAAAGATCCTTTTCAAACAGAGTTTCCACCATTTTAAGCAAATCGTCAGGAAGATTCAGCAACGGCATGATGGCGAACGCCTCCGGCATAAACCGCTCTTTTATTTCGGCAGCGGATAAGGGGGATAGTCCGATAATCGGCACGTCGTCCCGGCATAATAGGCAATCGCTGGTGACGGCGCTTTTGGCGTCGGAAAGAACCATATCCGCAATTGCCATGACGTCCGGTAGCGAGGAGTTGCTCATTGTCAGGTTATGCGGCGTAAGCTGTGTCAGTTTTCGGATGCGCTCCGACAGATTGAAGCGGTATTCTTTTCCCGTGTCGCCATTCTTCCGGACGAACCAGCCATCCTCCAATGTAGCAGCGAGAACGAATATTGATTCGTGGGCGCGGACGACAAGCGTATATTTCTCAGCCAGTTTCTTTAGGGCATCATAAAACAGTTCGACACCGCAATGCTCATCCCAAGTTGGCAGATAGACAATGATCTTCCTGTCTTCCGGAATGCTCAATCTTTTCAATATCTCCGATTTAACCGGCGGGCGAACGAACATATCGTCGTACAAGATAGCTCCGCTCATGGATTTCGTGCGTTTCGAATCGAAAACCTTCGCCGCCAACGCCGCGGTATAAGGGCCATGCACAACAAGTCCGTCCAATGCTTTCAAAGAGCTTGGGTGCAACCCAAATCCCGGCTGCACTGAAATCAAACTCGACCCGTACAGCAGCATCACCTTCCGTTTGTATGCGTTGGTAATCGGGGGTTGTAAACTGGCATAACAGTCGACATCAAGGTCACGCTCAAACGTTAAATTCGGGAGGCTTTGCGATTTCAAGTTATCGGCGAACTTTTTATTGTAATATTTACCAAGCTCTTCTTCGCTCGTCAGATAGTAATTGACATGATGCCCTCGGCGGGCCAACTCTTCCCCGATTTTCGAGAAAATCAGATAGTCATAGTTGCCTAAAATCTCAAACTCGAATTTCAATGGCCTCTTTGTATTGGTAAAATATCCGCACGCCGTCTGCTGGCAGTGGTTATAGTGAATTTCCTCGATTATGCCGTAATACTTTTCGATATGTGCGATGAATTCATGTTTTGTAAACCCACGGCAATGATTAGGATCTGGCATAAACCCGATCGGCGTAGAAATCACAAAGCGAGTTCCGCCCGTAATCTTGTACCTCTTCATTCCGAACGGGCGTATGTGATTTCTGAGGTTTTCCAACATTTTCAATTCGTTTTTCAAGGAAATATGTTCGATAATTTCACAGAGAGTCACCGTATCGAGAATGCCATCGAATCCTGGCAAGGTTGCGAAGTCGAACGTAGAGACGTCTCCTTTAACGGGAACGGTCTTTGGAAAATGATGACCTTCCAGCAATTCCAGAGGCAGATCGTAGAGATCCATCGCATATATCTTTTTAACGTTCGGATTTTTGCAGATAAAACGAGTCACATCGCCGTTTCCACAGCCCAGTTCTAAAACGGTGCCGCTTGAAAAATTCGCAGTCGGATATGCCCGTCTCAGGAATTCTGGAAATTCCTTTTCGATATTCTCAATAGGCATTTTGACGATCTCTTCATAACTATCGACATGCTGGTTGTTGCCGTTTTCCGTCCATTGGTCTGTACCGATATAGACGTGTTTTTTTATAGATTTGTTTCTAAAAAATTCCATCAGTTTTCCTTTGGCAGATACTCTCGGATCAATTTCCGGCATTCTTTGTAATTATCGTTGGTAAGACGTGCAATAATATTTGTCCGCGTTTTTATCCCGGACGACAGCAATTCGTTGTAAATTGTAAGATAATGATAAATTTCAAACGCATCAATCAGATAAAATTCCACTTGATATTTATGATGGTTCTTTGCAAAAGCTGATATTATTGGTTTCAATAACATAATTTACCCTCTCTTCATGATGGCGAGATTGAACTGCTGCCCGTCATTTGAAGTATCAATATTCGTCACCATCAGCCCAGAGGCATTGATGACCGATACCAATTCATCAATATTATATTGCCATATGTGCTCGTCGTGGATGCAAGTATTGTTATTCGGCATGGGAATGTCTTTCAAATGATTATAATGGGTGGTTATTTTCCCGACGACTGCCGCATTGGGCGTTGTCAAATAAAGCACAGCGTTGTCTTTCATCACATCTCGGATTCTTTTCAGCGTTGGGACGGGATGAAAATTGAAATGCTCCAAAACCTCTGTCAGTATGACGACGTCAAAATTATTTTTAAAATTCAAAGGCTCTAACTCCACATTCATGCGCTTGAAATTTATTTTGAGCCTATCAAACAGATTTTTCGGATAATAATGATCAAAAAGATCCACCGCATAGACATCCGCAGCCAAATATGTCTTACAGAACACCGCCAATGTGCCATACGCACACCCAATATCAAGAACAGTAATATCTCCCCGCATACTGAGAACGTGATCACACAGCCAGACGACCGCTTTTTCCCAGTAATGCTTTTCATGCTTTCTGTAAGTTTTGTAGTATTTACTTACAGAGGAGCTTTGCACTAAATCCATCGTTTGTTCAATGGCACTCTCCAACCGCCGTTTTTTCTTTTGTTCCCGCTTTTTTTTTCGCAAGGATCTCCTATGTCGATTCAGACTTCTCAAAAAGCCCGGCTTACGCTTCTCAGCAAGCCAACCTATGAACAAGCCGTTTTTTCCATCGGAATCATCATATGGTATATTTTCAGTCACAGACACGTTGCATCCATTTTTCCTCAACAAGCCGGCCAATTCATTTTTATCAAACCATTGCTCCCAGTCCGGCGTTTTATACATGCCCCAGCATTTTATGTTTTTATCTATGATTTGAATGTGCCCGCCGGGCTTGGTAACGCGAACCAGTTCCTTGACGGCATTCTCAATATCCACGGCATGTTCCAGGGCTTCTGTTGTCGTCACAAAATCAAAGTAATTGTCCTCATAAGGTATTTGCAACAGCGATCCGACTTTTCCCTCAATCTCCCCCGCAGGTAGTTTGGAAACAATGGCTTCGCTTATATCCACACCGCAAAGATATATGTTGCGATTCATTTTTTTGATATTTTTCAATATGCGGCCAAAGCCGCATCCGACATCCAACACAGAGTATGCGCCTATTGATTGAATCGTATCCAGAACCAAGCGCAAGCGCCCGTCGTTATCCCCAATCTCATCAACTAATTTGTATGCGCCGTCGCCCAGTATGGTGTCTTCACATGCGGTTGCCGCGAAATGAGCGGATATTTTCAGCGCCATAGCGTCCATGAAATATTTGTTGGCCCAGGATATTTCCTCATCCCGCGAATAATCCGCGCCTTCGCCGTAACTGCCGCGCCAGCCGCCGGATTTTTCCTGCAATCGGCAGGCCGCGTCAAATGCCCGGTCCGCCCGGTCTTTTTCTCCCAGTTTGTACCAGATCACCGCAAACTGAAAGAGCCCTGTCGAGCACAGCCAATTCACATCCTTGTAGGCGGGAACTGAACCATCCGGCCTCTGCAATTTTGCCACATTCTCCATGGCTCTTTTTGCAAGGTCTGCCTCGCCCAAATCCACCAGTGCCTCGACAATGTACGCATAGAAATGCGACAGGGTATGAAAATCCAACAAGCCATCCATATCATTGGCCTTGTAATAGGATACGACCTTATTCACGGCGGCAATATATTCGGGCCGGTCAAACATTTCACCCGCCTTGAGAATGGGCGACAGGCAATACAAATGAATCAAATCCGAACAAGTCGGAATGGCCCACAGGTTCCCATGCGGAGATTGCAACTTACCCTTGTCGTCTATTTGCCGGATAATCCAATCACATCCGGAGAGAATGGCATTCTTGGCATTCGGCATGATGGGCTGGATTGCGATCAAGCCCTTCAATATCTGCCCTGTATCGAAAACATGGGGGAGAGTATCGAAACAATCATACCATGAGCCGTCATCGTGCTGGATGGTCAGGAGCCATTTGGCATATTGCGCGGCCAAGTCGCGATAACCCCAGTTCAACAACGTAGGTATGAAATATCCGGAAACCTCCGGATATGCCGTGCCTTCATAGGCATTATTCGTCATTGATTTGACGACGATAACTCCTTCTTCCGGGATGGTATTCCGGGTAATCCAATCGCGGTTTCTATCATAAACATCCAACAACAAGGGCCGAGGGGCATTGTATTTCTTTATTATACTCAACATATCATCAATGCGGGCGGCCCATGTATTTTCCGACGCCTCGCGCCTCAGTGTTTTTTGATATTCGCGGTCGCCTTTCAACGGAATCGCGTTTGCTATCGCCAAGGAAAATTCACCCACGCCGTCCGCGGTGATAACGGATTCATACAATTGGCATTCGGGCATTGGCGTTGTGACAATGGGAAGGCCCATGGCCATGTATTCAAACAGTTTTACCGGATTTGTCCCTTTCGTTATTTTGTTTATTTGAAACGGAATCACCGCAACGGAGAAATTGTATGCATACGATGGAATTTCTTCATACTTGATTGGCGGAATATATGTAAAATTCTCATATTTCCGCAAATTGGCAATTCGTTCTTCCGTTTCCT
>JAISFR010000074.1 GCA_031263565.1 Candidatus Adiutrix sp.
TGGCCGGCCCGTCGGCCGGGCGTCTGGCCGGCCCGTCGGCCGGGCGCCTGGCCGGCCGGTCGACCTGGGGCGGCGGCGGGGCCGGCCGGGGCCGGCCAAGGCCTTCGGTGTAGCGGTCATGCATAGTCAAGGCGGCGGTCAGGGCCAACTGGGTGGACAGCACCGAGTAGTCGTTGTAGATGCGGGTCAGGTCCAGGTTCAACTGATTGTTGGCCTCGGTTCTGGCTTTCAGTTCGCTGAGGTATTTGTCGCGATCACGCCGGGCTTCGTCAAACTGCTCGTTGTCCACCAGACAGCCCGCCGGCAGAAAAGCCATGGCCAGCGCCAGGGCCAGGCCCAGATACTGTTTGAGGACGGCCGAAAGGGAAAACCTGGGCTCGGCTTCGGGCCAGGAAAGGGAAATATTAAAAGATTCGTTCATGCTCCGGAACCTTTCAGCCGGCCGGCGGCCGGTTCGAAAAGCGAAAGTGGGGACTTTTCAAAAAATCCAATTTTGGGAATCAATACTGAAAATAGATGAAGGGCAGAACCCCGTTCGGCCCCAGTTTCAGGATAATCACCACCCAGAAGGCGCACCAGACGGCCAGGACCGGACCCGGCAGACGCGACTGCTGGCGCATGAACCATTCCCGCACGGGCCGGCCGACCAGTTGCATCAGGAGGGTCAGCCCGATAACCAGCCAGACCAGAAGGGGCGCCCCCGCTCCGGGCCGCTTGAAATCCACGGCGGCCAGCACTATTTCCAGGGCCCGGCCGCTGTCCTCGGCCCGGAAGAGAATCCAGGCCAGGCTGACAAAGTTAAAAGTCAGCAGAAAACCAATGAAAGCGCGCAACGGGGCGAACCGGACCGGGGCCCGCTGCCAGGCTTTCAGCCCCCGGGCCTCGAGTTCCCGGTCCCTGGCCCGGCGGCGGTCGTTGAAAAAATGACTGAACACCAGGGCCAGGCCGTGGGCCGCCCCCCAAATGACATAGCGCAGATGGGCCCCGTGCCACAACCCGCCCAGAAGCTGGGTCAGGAAAAGATTCAGGGATTTTGAGCCTCGCCGGTTGCCGCCCAGGGGAATATAGAGATAATCCCTCAGCCAGGTGGACAGGGATATGTGCCAGCGGCGCCAGAAGTCCCGGATATCGGTGGCCAGGTAAGGGGCGTTGAAATTCACCCCCACATTATACCCCAAAAGCAGACCAATTCCCAAGGCTAAATCGGAATAGCCCGAAAAATCCAGATAAATCTGGGCCCCGTAACCGTAGATGCCGGCCCAGACGGCCGCGGCGCTGAAGGTTTCCGGCACCTGGAAGACCTGGCGGACAATGTGTTCCGAAACATAGCCGGACAGGGCGATTTTCTTGAAAAGCCCCGCAAGGATCAGGACTACGGCCAGGTTGAAATTTTCCGGATCGTATCTCAGGGAGCTCAGTTGGGGGATGAGATCCCCGGCCCTCTGGATGGGCCCGGAAAGCACTGTGGGGAAAAAAGAGACGAAATTGAGGGCCGAGAGAAAATCGGGCGGTTCCAGGGCCGGGTCCCGATAGTGGTCGATGGCCATCGACAGGCCCTGAAATGTGAAAAAAGACAGCCCGATGGGGTAGACGATCTCCGGCAGCCGGAAAGTGGATAAAAGGCCCTCGGCCAGCCCCAGCTCTTCCAGCAGGCCCAGCCCGAATTCAAAATATTTGAAAAAAAACAAGAGGCCCAGGCAGAAAGTGACGCAGGCGGCGATCATGAATTTGCGGCGGCCGGGCCGCTGCTCCCGGTAGAGCCGCACGGTGGTGTACCAGTTGACGGTGGCCACGATCACCAGAAGGGGCAGAAAGCGCGGCGCCCCCAGGCCGTAAAAAACAAAATTGGCCAGGAGCAGAAAGGGCGGGTAAATATCCGGGTTGGCCTTCAGGCGCCAGTTGAGGATCAGCGCCACCTCGAAAAAAACCGCGAATTCAAAACTGGTGAAGACCATGGGCTGTCCCTGGAGGCCGGGCTGAAAAAAACCCCGGATCTTTTCCGATCCGGGGCCGCGACGGTCTGAATATTTCGCCGGGAAACCGGCCGGTCAATCCTTGAAACCCGGCTCGGTCGCCGGATCAATCGAAAACTGGAGGCGGCAGGCGGATTCGAACCGCCGAATAACGGTTTTGCAGACCGTCGCCTTGCCACTTGGCTATGCCGCCTTGCCCCAACGGGCGGAACCCGTATCCGAGTCTGAGAACTATACCTCATTCCCAGGCCTAAAGTCAACCCGTTGAAAACCATAAAATAAAGATTGCTTGGAATAAGCGGCGGCTTGTGCTAAAATTACGCCGTAAATTTTACGTTCCCTGGAATTGAACGGCCGGCTTCTGAATTGTTCCGACTTTATATATAAAACCTGGATTTAATAAGGTGAAGTAATGAAGATAAACCTACTGGCCTGGATATTGCCGCCCCTGATGCTGATGGCCGGCGGTTGCACCGCCGCCGCGGGCGGCGGCTCCTCGGCGTCCCTGCAGCGGGAACTGGACTCCCTGAAAAGCGACGTGGCCGCCATGAGAGAAGCGAACCGCCTGGCCGACATGCGCGGCGGCTCGTCCGACTCCTCTGCCGAGATAAACCGCCTGCGCGGCGATTTTCAGCGCCTGTCGGACAATGTCGGCAACCTCAATTCCCGCCTGGACCGGCTGGAACAGCAAGTCGGCCTGAAGGCCGGCTCGGGCCAGGCCGCCGGCTATCAGGCCCTTAACGAAATTGAAACGGCCCCGCCGGCCGGCCGGCCGGAGCCCGTTTCCCCAAGCTCCGCCGCTCCCCTGCCGCCGGCCCCCGCCGACCCCTATGAAAACGGGAAAGAGCTTTTCAACAATAAGGACTACCGGGCGGCCATCGCCCAGTTCAAATCCTATCTGGCGGACGAGCCCAAAGGCCGCAACGCCGACTCGGCCCAATATTACATCGGGGAATCCCTTTTTGCCGAACGGCAGTATGAGGAAGCCATCCTGGAATATCAGAAGGTGGTTCAGGGTTTTCCCAAAAGCCGGCAGGTGCCCCCTTCGATTCTGAAGCAGGGGCAGTCTTTCGAGTACATCGGCGACAAAGACGGCGCCAAGCTGCTCTATCAAAAAGTGATCCGCGATTTCCCGGCGAACTGGACCGCCGAGGTGGCCAAAAAGCGTTTGAGCGGTCTGTCGGAAGGCTGACCGGACCGCGTCCCCCCGACTGACAATCAAGAAACTTCAGATGAAGCGCCGGGACTTTCTGAAATGGGCCGGACTTTCGGCCGCCGCCGCGCTCTTCTGGGCCAGCCCCTGGCCGGAGCCGAAATCCGGCCGTCCCCGGCCGCCCCGGCGCGCGTCGGCGACGGCCTGTCCGCCTTCCGAGGCCCGCCACCTGATTCTGATGGCCGCCGGCGACATCATGATGCATCTGCCGGTCAGCCAGTCGGCTCTTCAGCCGGACGGCTCCTATGACTTTCGCCCTCATTTCCAATATGTCCGGCCCTTTTTCCGGAACGCCGATCTGGTGATCGGCAACCTGGAGACCCCCCTGGCCGGCGGCCGCCCGAGCGGCTACCCCACTTTCAACGGCCCGGACGAACTTCTGGACGCCCTGAAGTGGGCCGGCTTTTCGGCCCTGAACCTGGCCAACAATCATTCCCTGGACCAGGGCTGGAAGGGGCTGAGCCGCACCGCCGAACTGAGCGCGGAACGGGGTTTCATGTATATGGGCGCCTATTTGAGCGCCGAAGACCGGCGCCGGGCCAGAATATTCAGCGCCGCCGGCGTCAGGGTGGGGCTTCTGGGCTATACCTACGGCGTCAACGGCCCCTGGAAATATCCGGACCAGGAATCCTGGCGCCTGGATTTCGTCAACGAAGAACTGATGAGGGCCGATCTCCGGGCCCTGCGGGCCGCCGGGGCCGATTTTTCGGTGGTCAACGTTCATTTCGGCGACGAATACCAGCGGCTTCCCAACAAACGGCAACTGGCCCTGGCGGAGACCCTCTTTGAGGCCGGGGCCGACCTGATCATCGGGCATCACCCGCATGTGGTCCAGCCCGGGCTGGTGAGCCGGGGGCCGGACGGCGCCCGGGCCGCCGTCTTCAGCCTCGGCAATTTCATCAGCAACCAGAAAGACCGCCACACCGACCAGGGCCTGATGATCACCGTCAATTTGCATCTGGATTTTCAGGGCCGCAAGTCCCTGGGGCCGATAACCCTCCACCAGACCCGCTGTCTCCGCCGCCTGGTGGACGGCCGCCCCACCTACCGGGTTCTGCCGGTTTTCGAAGCCGTTCAGAACCCGGCCGCTTATGGCCTGACGGAAGCGGAAATGGATTTTCTGGCCAGAGACCAGTCGGACCTGGCCAGGCGCCTGATCGACTATTGAAAGCGGAACCGGACCCGGGCCTTAAAAATGTCGCTCAAACCTTGTCTTTCTTGACGTTTCGGTGTAGTATGGCCTGGTTAGCGTCGGCGGATCCATAAAATCAGCCCGGCTGGGTCGCGGCGACGGCCAGTTCTATTGCGGCATGGTGAAGATTGCTTATTCTAACCCGGAAAGTCGGCGAAACCGTGGCCATTGGCGACGACGTCAAGGTGCAGGTGGTGGAGGTCAAGGGGCGACAGGTGCGTCTGGGCATCACCGCCCCTCCGGTCTGCGCCGTGCATCGCGAAGAGGTTTTCCAGCGGATTCAGGAACAGAACCGGCAATCGGTGGATCCGGCCCCCGGAGACCTGGAGGCCCTGGCCGATCTGTGGGGCAAGCTGAAACGCTGAGCGGCCGTCACGGCAGAGCGTTGGAAATTCCCGGCCGCCAATCAGGGTGAACTTTATTTATGATTAAGATAAGCACCAAACATTTCGGGGAAATGGAGTTTTCCGAAGACTCGGTGGTCCGGGTCCTGGGCGGGCTGATCGGCCTGTCCGGCTCGGAAAACTTTGTCATCATCCGCTATCAGGACGACAGCCCCTTCTACTGGCTGCAGAGCGTCGACGACCCCGAACTGGCCCTGGTCATGATCAATCCCCTGCTTTTCAAAAGCGACTATGATCCGCCCATCCCCCTAAGCGTCCATCAGGAGCTGGATATTCAAAATCCGGGGGAACTGTCCATCTTCGTCATCGTCACCATTCCCCACGGCAGTCCCCAGGACATGACCGCCAACCTCCTGGGGCCGCTGGTGGTCAATCCCCGCAGCCGACGAGCCAGGCAACTGGTGCTCGACGACCGCCACTACTCCCACCGCTTTCTAGTCATAAATCAGGATCAGCCGGCCGCCGAAAAATAAAGGAACGCTCTTGTGGAAGTCGCCGTGGCCCGCTTTGAAAAATATCTGGAGGCGGCTTTGGGCCGTTCTCCCCATACCGTTCGGGCTTACGGCGGGGCCCTGAGGACTTTCGGCCGTTTTCTGGCCGGCCGGAATCTGGACTGGCGCCAGGCCGGCAAAACTGAAATCCGGGCCTTTCTTTTCGAGATGAAAGGGCGCGGCCTGGAAAACAGTTCCATTTCCCGGGTTCTGGCCAGCCTCCGGGCCTTTTACCGCTGGCTTCTCCGGGAGGGCGAAGCCGAGGGCAACCCGGCTGCTTCGGTTCTGGGGCCCAAGCTGCCCAAAAGGCAGGGGCTTTTCCTGACCGAAAGGGAGACGGAAAATCTTCTGGATCAGGATGAAGAGCCGGGCGGGGATGAAACGACCCGCCTGCGGGACCAGGCCGTTTTTGAACTGATCTATTCCACGGGCCTGCGGGTCGGGGAACTGGTCAACCTGGATCTGGAAGATCTGGATCTGAACGGGCGGCTGATCCGGGTGCGGCGGGGCAAGGGCGGCAAAGACCGCCTGGCGCCTTTCGGGGAGCCGGCGGCCGAAGCTCTGGGGGCCTGGCTGGCGCGCCGGGGCGGCTGGTTTGATCCGGCCCGCAGCGGCCCGGCCCTTTTCCTGGGGCGGCGGGGCGGCCGGCTCAACGACCGCCAGGTGCGGCGGGTGCTGGACGCCCGGCTGGACCGGCGGGGCCTGGACGGCCGCTACAGCCCCCACAGCCTCCGCCACAGCTTCGCCACTCATCTGCTGTCGGCCGGCGCCGATTTGAAAGCCATCCAGGAAATGCTGGGGCACAGTTCCCTGGCCACCACTGAAAAATACACGCACCTGGATCTGGACCGCCTGAGGCGGGTTTATCGCGAAGCCCACCCCCGGGCCAGGGAAAAGGATGCGGCCGAAGAATGAGACCGGAAAAGATTATGACCGCCCAATCCCCATTTGAAGCCACCACCATTCTTTCCGTGCGGCACAGAGGCCGGGTGGCCGTCTGCGGCGACGGCCAGGTGACCATGGCTTCCACGGTCATGAAAGGCACGGCCAAAAAAGTCCGCCGGCTTTATCACGACAAGATAATCTGCGGCTTTGCCGGGGCCACGGCCGACGCCTTCACCATTTTCGAGCGTTTTGAGGACAAGCTGTCCAAATACAGCGGGCAGCTCCTGCGCTCGGCCGTGGAGCTGGCCAAAGACTGGCGCACCGACCGCAGCCTCCGCCGGCTGGAGGCCCTCCTTCTGGCCGTGGACGAACAGTCGAGCCTCCTCTTGTCCGGCTCCGGCGACGTCATCGAGCCGGACGACGGTCTTCTGGCCATCGGTTCCGGCGGCCCTTACGCCCTGGCCGCGGCCCGGGCCCTGATCAGGCGGGCCCCGGATCTGGAGGCGGCGCTCATCGCCGAAGAGGCCATGACGGTCGCCGCCGACATCTGCATCTACACCAACCACAACTTCACCCTGGAAGTGCTGTAATCTCCGCTTGAAACAGGTTTATACATGTCTGAACCAATGAGCCGAACACTGGATATGACTCCCCGGCGCATCGTCGCCGAGCTTGACCGCTACATTGTCGGCCAGGCCGATGCCAAAAGGGCCGTGGCCATTGCCCTGCGCAACCGTTGGCGGCGTCTTCAGGTGGACGACGGGATGAGAGAGGAGATTTCTCCCAAAAACATCATCATGATCGGCCCCACCGGAGTCGGCAAGACCGAAATCGCCCGCCGGCTGGCCCGGATGACCCGCTCGCCCTTCATCAAGGTGGAAGCCTCCAAGTATACCGAAGTGGGTTATGTGGGCCGCGATGTGGAATCCATGATCCGGGAGCTGATGGATCTGGCGGTCAATATGGTCCAGGCCGAGGAAAAGGAGGCCATGGGCCAGAAGGCCGGGGAGGCGACCGAAGAGCGGCTGCTGGATCTTCTGCTGCCCGGGGGGCGCCAGGCTTCCGGCTCTCCGGCCGGGCCGCCCGATTTCGAGCCGGCCGAGGCCCGGCCCCGGGTGGACGGCACCCGTGAAAAATTCAGGAAAATGCTCCACGACGGCCTTCTGGACGACCGGGAAGTCGAGGTGCAGGTCAAAGAGGGCGGCGGCCAGCCCGTGGCCAGGATTTTCACCGGCATCGGCCTGGAAGATATGGAAAAAAACATCAACGACGCCATGAGCCAGCTCTTCCCCAAAAAAACCAGGCCCCGCAGGGTCAAGGTCAGGGAAGCCTGGGACCTTTTGCTTTCCGAGGAGGCCTCCCGCCTGGTGGACATGGACAAGGTCACGGCCGAGGCCAAGGCCCGGGTGGAACAGCACGGCCTGGTCTTCATCGATGAACTGGACAAGGTGGCCGGCCGGGAAGGCGGCCGCTCCGGGCCCGACGTCAGCCGGGAAGGCGTGCAGCGGGACCTTCTGCCGCTGGTCGAAGGCTCCACCGTACCCACCAAATACGGCCCGGTCAAGACCGACCACATCCTCTTTATTGCCGCCGGGGCCTTCCATGTGGCCAAGCCCAGCGATCTGATCCCCGAGCTTCAGGGCCGCTTCCCCATCCGGGTGGAACTGGCGCCCTTGAGCAAGAAAGATTTCGTGCGCATCCTGACCGAGCCGGAAAACGCCCTGACCCTTCAGTACCAACTGCTCCTGGGCGCCGAAAAAGTGGACTTGGAATTCACCCCGGAAGCCGTCGAAGTCCTGGCCGACCTGGCCTGCCAGGTCAACGAGACCAATGAAAACATCGGCGCCCGGCGCCTGTCCACCATCATGGAAAAGCTGCTGGACGAAGTCTCTTTCGAGGCGCCCGACATCAGCCCCACCAAGATCTCGGTCACCCCTGATTATGTCCGGTCCCGTCTGGGCGACCTGGTGGAGAACAGCGACTTGACCCGCTATATATTGTAGCGGAACCTCTATTGGAAGCCAGGTGAGCCTGAATGAGCGAAGCCCGCGACCGCGCCTCGGTGCTGATTGAAGCCCTGCCCTATATCCGCAAATATCAGGGCGCGACCATCGTCATCAAATACGGGGGCCACGCCATGGTCGACGGGGACCTGAAAAAGGGCTTCGCCGAAGATGTGACCCTTTTGAAATATGTGGGCTTCAAGCCGGTGGTGGTCCACGGCGGCGGGCCCCAGATCAACGATCTGCTGGGCCGCCTGGACATCAAGTCCCATTTTGTGGAAGGCCAGCGCTTCACCGACCAGGCCACCATGGATGTGGTGGAGATGGTCCTGTCCGGCAAGGTCGGCCAGGAAATAGTCAGCCTCATCAACAGCGTCGGCGGCCGGGCCGTGGGCCTCTCGGGCAAGGACGCCCAGATCATCAAGGCCAAACGCAAAAAACTGACCCGGCAGAGCCGGGCCGGCCGGTCCCCGGAATTTTTGGATATCGGCCTGGTGGGCGAGCCCACCCACATCAACACCGAATTTTTAAGCTATCTGAGCGCCAGCGACGTCATCCCGGTCATCGCCCCGGTGGGGGTCGGGATGCATGGGGAAACCTTCAACATCAACGCCGACAGCGTGGCCGGGGCCGTGGCCGGAGCCCTGAGGGCCGAAAAGCTGATCCTTTTGACCGATGTGGACGGGGTGCTGGACAAAGACAAAAAACTGATCCCCCAGATGAAAATCGCCGACCTCGAAGCCCTGAAACGAGACGGCGCCGTCTCCGGCGGCATGATCCCCAAGCTGGACTGCTGCCGGAAGGCGGTCCTGGAGGGCTGCGCCGGGGCCTATATCCTTGACGGACGACGACGGCACGCCCTGCTTCTGGAACTCTTCACCGATCAGGGCTGCGGCACGGAAGTCCTGCCCTGAGCCCGCTTGAGAAACGCCGGCCGCAACTGACGAGGTTATGGGAATGTCTCTGTCGACTGAAGAAATCATTGAAATCGCCGAAAAACACCTGATGGGCAACGTCAGCCGCTACCCCCTGGCCCTGGTCAGGGGGCGGGGTATGCAGTTATGGGACGCCGAGGGCCGGCAATACACCGACTTTCTGGCCGGCATCGCCACCTGCGCCCTGGGCTACGCCCCGGAAATCGTGGTCCGGGCCCTGGCCGGGCAGGCCGCCAAGCTCATTCATGTCTCCAATTATTTCTATACCGAGCCCCTGGTCAGGCTGGCCGCCCTTTTGACCGGCAGTTCCGGGCTGGGCAAGGTCTTTTTCGGCAATTCCGGGGCCGAGGCCAATGAGGCGGCCATCAAACTGGCCCGCAAATACTCCCGCGACCTTTACGGCCCGGGCCGCCACGGCCTCATCACCGCCCGGGGCTCCTTCCACGGCCGGACCCTGGGGACCATCAGCGCCACCGGCCAGGCCAAGGTCAAGGAGGGCTTTGAGCCGCTCCTGCCCGGCTTCACCCATGTGCCCTTCGGCGATGTGGAGGCCCTGCGGGCGGCCGTGGGCCCCGAAACCTGCGCCGTCATGCTGGAGCCGGTGCAGGGCGAAAGCGGCGTGATCGTGCCCCCGCCCGACTATCTGCCCCGGGTGGCCGAGCTCTGCGCCGAAAACAGGCTGCTGCTGATTCTGGATGAAGTTCAGACCGGGCTGGGCCGCACCGGCCGGCCTTACGGCTTCATGCATTATGAAGGCCTCAAACCCCACATCATCACCCTGGCCAAGGCCCTGGGCGGCGGGGTGGCCACCGGGGCCATGCTGGCCGTTGACGAAGTGGCCGGGCACCTCAGCCCGGGCAGCCACTCGACCACGGTGGGCGGCGCGCCCCTGGCCATGGCGGTGGGCCTGGTCATGGCCGAGACCATTCTGGAAGGCGGTTTTCTGGCCCAGGTTCAGGAGACCGGCGCCTATTTCCTGGATCGCCTGAAGGAGACGGCCCGGGAACTGGGGCCGGACCTGGCCAGGGAAGCCCGGGGCCAGGGCCTACTGCTGGCCCTGGAACTGACCCGGCCGGCCGGCCCGGTGGTGGCGGAGATGATCAAACGGGGCTTCATCGTCAACGCCACGGCGGGCGCCGTGCTGCGTTTCGCCCCGCCCCTGATAGTCGCCAAGGCCGATATCGACCGGATGATCCCGGTTCTCAAAGAAGCCGTCAAGACCGTTTATCCGGCGTAATGGAGAATATTATGACCAGGCATTTCATCACCTTCAAAGATCTCAGCCGGGAGGAATACCTCCACGTCATAGAAATCGCGGCGGCCATGAAGAGGGAAAGGCGGGCGGGGCGTTACCTTCATGAACACCTGCGCGGCCGCGGGGTGGGCATGATTTTCAACAAAAATTCCACCCGCACCCGGGTCAGCTTCGAGTGCGGCATCACCGAGCTGGGCGGGCACGCCGTGGTGCTGAGCGAGAGCCAGACCCAGTTCTCCCGGGGGGAACCCATTTCCCATTCGGCCCGGGTGCTGTCGCGCTATCTGGCCGCCCTGGTCATCCGCACCTACGCCCAGTCGCAGTTGGACGATCTGGCCAAATACGGGTCCCTGCCCATCATCAACGCCCTGACCGACGAGGGGCATCCCTGCCAGGTCTTCACCGATATTTTCACGGCCGTGGAGAAATTTCCCGGAGAGCCTTTGGAAAAAATCAAAATGGCCTGGATCGGCGACGGCAACAACATGGCCAATTCCTGGGTCGAAGCGGCCGGGGCGCTGGGCTTTCCCCTGACCCTGGCCTGCCCTGAAGGCTATGAGCCGAATCAGAAGATCCTGGCCGAAGCCCGGGCGGCCAACCCCCTGATCAAGCTGGTCCGCGACCCCGGGGAAGCCGCCCGGGGGGCCTGGGCCGTCAACACCGACGTCTGGGCCAGCATGGGCCAGGAAAGCGAGCAGCAGGCAAGGGAAAAAGCCTTCAAAGGGGTCTATGTCGTTGACAGTGCCCTGATGGCCCTGGCCGATCCCCGGGCCATCTTCATGCACTGCCTGCCGGCCCACATCGGCGAGGAAGTGACTGAAGCCGTGCTGGAAAGCCCGGCTTCGGCGATTTTTGACGAGGCTGAAAATCGCCTTCACGCTCAAAAGGGCCTGATGAGATTTCTGATTCCGGCCGTCGGCCCGGTCTGAGATCTTTTTCAAATTGACTCGTTTCATATGATTGTATTCAGAACCCGACGAACGACCGGAGGTGGTAATTGCTACATACAATGCAAGCCATGCAAAACGACGGGGTCTCGATGAAATCGTTTTCCTGCACTCAATTCCGCAAGCGCGCTCGCGGTGTGGGAGAGGTGCGGATTCCCCACCGCACATACACAATTACAATTCCTTACCTCCTCTCCCACCTTCCCCGCCATCCAATAGCGCGGCTGGTCCCAAGCGGCGCGTCGTTTGCTTCGACCCTCTTCTCTTTGGGGAAGAGGGCTTTTTCGTATTTTGTGGCGGCTTTCCGGTTCGGCCGGCGGTGCGACGATCATCGGCGCACGCGGCGCGCGCCTGTGCCTTCCTGGTATCTGTTGGTGCTGACGGCTATTCTCCTTTCCTGCGAACAGAGAACGGAAGGGCTAAACAGCGAGGCAGCTATCGTGCCGACTCCGCGTGAAACCGTTGAACGGCTGGCGAAAGAAAATGAGCGGATTGTTCTTTCGTCCACGACCCATCATCTTCAGCTCTATCCAGAAGAAATAAGGGGGATTCTGGAACGTGGCCATATCACCTTTGGAATTATTTCCACAGATCAAAAACCTTTTTTCTATGAGGATGA
>JAISFR010000077.1 GCA_031263565.1 Candidatus Adiutrix sp.
AACGTGCGCTTCGTGGTGACCATGATCATGCCGATCGCCATGGAAAAGGAACTGCGTTTCGCCATCCGCGAAGGCGGCCGCACCGTGGGCGCCGGCGTCATCTCCGAAATCATCGAGTAGACAGAGCAGATCCGGGGCGGCCCCGGCCGCCCCGGAATAATAGGCGACCGCCCACCGGCTGAGTTGAAATATGACAGTTCCCGGACCATCAGCATCTTCGGGGGAAAGACTGTCGGCGATGCCCGCGGGGGGCTCCCCGCCGAAAAGGGTTATTTATGCTTAACAACCAAAAGATACGGATACGGCTCAGGGCCTACGACCACAAGCTTCTGGACCGTTCGGCCCAGGAGATAGTCGACACCGCCAAGAGGACCGGGGCCCGCGTGGCCGGTCCGGTGCCGCTCCCGACCACCATCAGCCGCACCTGCGTTCTTCGCTCGCCCCACGTGGACAAAAAATCCCGGGAACATTTTGAAGTGCGCACTCACAAGCGCCTGTTGGATATTCTCGACCCCACCCAGCAGACCGTCGATGCCCTGATGAAGCTGGATCTTTCCGCCGGGGTGGATGTGGAGATCAAGTTATGAGCAAAGGCATGATCGGCAAAAAACTGGGCATGACCCGTCTCTTTGTCCGCGAGGGCGTTTCGGTGCCGGTGACGGTCATTGAGGCCGGCCCGGCCAGCGTGGTTCAGTTAAAGACCAGGGAGAAAGACGGCTACGAGGCCGTTCAGCTGGGTTTCGGCCCCAAGGATGAGAAGCATTCCTCCAAACCCGAACAGGGGCACGCGGCCAGGGCCGGGGCGCCGGGTTTTAAGATTTTGCGCGAATTCGCCCTGGCCGGCGACGGGCGCCTGGAAGTCGGCGCCCAGCTCACCGTGGACATGTTCGCTCCCGGCGAGAAGATATCGGTCACCGGCACCAGCAAGGGCAAGGGGTTTGCCGGCGTCATGAAGCGTCACGGCTTCCACGGCGGCCGGGCCACCCATGGCTGCCTGACTCCCCGCGGCCCCGGTTCCATCGGCTGCGCCGCCGACCCCAGCCGGGTCTTCCCCGGCCGCCGCATGGCCGGCCACGCCGGCGCGGCCCGCAGCACGGTGAAAAACCTGACCGTGGTCGACGTTCGCCCGGAATACGGCGTGATTCTCGTGCGCGGCGCGGTTCCCGGTCCCAACGGCGGCCTGCTCCTGCTCACGAAAAAATAGCCGACGGCCGGGGTTTGAAATGCGGCCCGGCCGCGGTTTTAAATCCTTGAGGTCCGCGCCGGGCTTGATTGCCCGGCAACCGGCGTTGCAACTCACGGTTTAAACCTTGACCGTGCACCAGGCGGGTGAAATAAAATGATCGTAGACGTGCTGAATTTGAATAAGGAGACGGTGGGTCAGGTGGATCTGCCGGATCTGATATATAACGTGGAAATGCGTCCCCACCTGGTCCACGAGGTGGTCACCGCCCAGCTCCATTCCCGCCGGGCCGGCACCGCCAAGACCAAGACCCGGGCCGAGGTCAGCTTCTCCAACCGCAAGCCCTACCGCCAGAAAGGCACCGGCCGGGCCCGGGCCGGCACCGGCCGCTCCCCCCTGCGGCGTCACGGCGGCACCATTTTCGGCCCCCAGCCCCGGGATTTTTCCTGGCGGCCGCCGGCCCGGGTCCGGCGCGGCGCCCTGAAGGTCGTCCTGACGGCCAAGCTTCAGGAAAAGCGGCTGATGATCCTGGAGTCCTTCGAACTGGCCGAGGCCAAGACCAGGGCTTTCGCCCTGGCCGTGAAAGGGCTGGGCCTGGACAGGGCCGTCGTGGTCACCCCCGGGGTCGATGAGACCCTGGAACGCTCGGCCCGCAACCTTCCGGACCTCAAGGTTCTGCGGGTGGACGGCCTGAACTGCTACGACCTTCTGAAGCACACCCATCTGGTGATCCTGAAGGATTCCCTGCCGGGCATCGAAGCGAGGTTGATGAAATGAAGTACGCCCATCAGATTCTGCTGCGGCCCCTGGTCACCGAGAAGAGCGTGCAGGCCCGGGAAAAACACAACCAGTTCTTCTTCAAGGTGGCCCCCGGGGCCAGCAAGCTCGACATTGCCAACGCCGTGGAAAAGGCCTTCTCGGTCAAGGTGCTGGAAGTCCGCACGGTCAACGTCCTGGGCAAGAAAAAACGCCGGGGCCGCATTGTGGGCAAGCGGGCCGACTGGAAGAAAGCCATTGTCCGCCTGGCCCGGGGGGACAGCATCAAATATTTTGAAGGCGCGTAAGCGGGCGGACGCGAAAGCGGCCCCGGCGGCTCACGCCTGAAATGATTGAAAGGTACGGAAGGCTATGGCCATCAAAGAAGTGAAACCAACCTCGCCCGGGCGTCGCACCCAGACCTACTCTCTTTTTGAGGAGATCACCAGGGCCACCCCGGAAAAGAGCCTGCTCGCCCCTCTGCCGAAGACCGGCGGCCGCAACAATCAGGGCCGCATCACCACTCGTTTTCGCGGCGGCGGCCACAAGCGGCAATATCGGCTGATTGATTTCAGGCGCAATAAGATGGATATCCCGGCCAAGGTCTTCTCCATTGAATACGACCCCAACCGGGGCGCCCGCATTGCCCTTCTGCACTATGTGGACGGCGAGAAGCGCTATATCCTGGCCCCCCAGAATATGAAAGTCGGCGACACCGTCGTTTCCAGCGAGAGCGCCGACATCAAGCCCGGCAACGCCATGAGCCTGAAGGTGGTGCCCCTGGGCAGCCTGGTGCACAACGTGGAAATGAAGCCGGGCAAGGGCGGCCAGTTAGCCCGCGGGGCCGGCAACTACGCCCAGGTCATGGCCAAGGAGGGCCGCTACACCCTTCTGAAATTGCCCAGCGGCGAAATGCGTCTGCTGCTGTCGACCTGCAAGGCCACCATCGGCCAGCTCTCCAATTCCGACCACAACAGCCTTTCGCTGGGCAAGGCCGGCCGGAAGCGCTGGCTGGGCCGCCGGCCCCACGTGCGCGGCGTGGCCATGAACCCGGTCGACCACCCCTTGGGCGGCGGCGAGGGCCGCAGCTCCGGCGGGCGCCACCCGGTCTCCCCCTGGGGCCTGCCGGCCAAAGGTTTCAAGACCCGTAAGAAGAGCAAGCCTTCCAACAAGTTTATCGTCAAACACCGCAATAAGAAGTAAAGTTGCAAATCCGGATTTCGCGGCCGCCCCTCCGGCTTAAATGGCCGCGAAACCGAACTGCTTAAGGAGAGGCGCCCATGCCCCGCAGCGTAAAAAAAGGACCCTTCGTTGATGATCACGTCATGAGCAAGGTCGCGGCCGCGGCCTTCGCCAATGACCGCCGGGTCATCAAAACCTGGAGCCGCCGTTCCACCATCATTCCCGACATGGTCGGCCTGACTTTCGCCGTCCACAACGGCAAGAAGTTCGTGCCGGTCTTCGTCACTGAAAACATGGTCGGGCACAAGCTGGGCGAGTTCTCCCCCACCCGCACCTTTTACAGCCACGCGGCCGACAAGAAGGCCAAAAAGGGCAAGAAGTGAGTAGGGTAAGGAAATGGCCAAACATCAGATGAACAAAGGCGGCGGCCTGGCCAAATGCAAAAAGCGGCTCCGGCCCGGAGACGAGGCCCTGGCCGTGGCCAAATATATCCGGGTCCAGCCGGCCAAGGTGCGCATCATGGCCCGCAATATCCTCGGCCAGCCCATTGAAAAGGCTATCAACACCCTGACCTTCAGCCCCAACAAGTCGGCCCGGGTGCTTCTGAAGGTCTTGAATTCGGCCGTGGCCAACGCCAATTCCTCAAGCCGCAGCCTGATCCGCGATGTGGACAAACTGGTGGTCTACCGCGTTTATGTCGATGGCGGGCCCAGCCTCAAGCGCTGGCACCCCCGCTCTCAGGGCCGGGCCTTCGCCATTTTGAAGCGCACCAGCCACATAACCGTGGTGGTCAAGGAAGCTTAGTGAATCTGGCTCCTGACGGGGCCGCAACGGATACAGGCATTCGCCGCAAATCAGCTTCGGTCTTTATTTGGCGACCGGGCACGGGAGGACAGGTTTTGGGTCAGAAAACACACCCCACAGGTTTCCGTTTAGGCGTGATCAAGACGTGGAGTTCACGCTGGTATGCCGGCCGCGACTTCGGTCAGCAGGTGGTGGAAGACAGGAAAATCCGCGATTACGTCAAAAAGAAGCTGGAAGCCGCCGGAGTCTCCCAGATCGAGATCGAGCGCGCGGCCAACAAGGTCAAGCTGCGCATCCACACCGCCCGGCCGGGCATCGTCATCGGCAAGAAGGGCGCGGATATTGAAGTGCTCCGCAGGGAAGTGGAAAAGCTGATCCGCCGCGAGGTGGTGGTTCAGGGCGAAAACGGCCCTGAAAAGAAGTCCCTGCGCCGGGAGGTGCTGATCGACATCCAGGAGGTGCGCAAGCCCGAGATTTCGGCCCAGTTGGTGTCCGAGGCCGTGGCCCAGCAGCTTCAGCGCCGGGTGGCCTTCCGCCGGGCCATGAAGAAATCCATTTCCCTGGCCTTCAAGTTCGGGGCCCTGGGGGTCAAGATCCACTGCGCCGGCCGCCTGGGCGGGGCGGAAATGGCCCGCCGGGAATGGTATCGTGAGGGCCGCGTGCCCCTGCACACCTTGCGGGCCGACGTGGATTACGGCTTTGCCGAAGCCCGGACCACCTACGGCGTCATCGGCGTCAAGGCCTGGATCTTCAAGGGCGAAGTTCTGGATACCGACGCCCCGGAAGCTTTCTGAGCCAAGCCGCCGGAAGATTTTTCGACAACGCCGTGGGCTTGTGGGCCTGGGCCAGGCCTCCTGGGCCCTGTACGGCGGCCAGCCTAAAATGCTTCAGCCCCCCGGCTGAAGAGTTGATATTCAGAGGAGCCGGATAATGTTAGCCCCGAAGAGAATGAAATTCCGCAAGCAGCAGAAGGGCCGTCGCGGAGGCCCGGCCAAGGGCGGCGCCAAACTGGACTTCGGCCAGTTCGGCCTCCAGGCCCTGGATCGCGGTTACATGACCAACCAGCAGATCGAAGCCGCCCGTATCGCCATCAACCGTTACATCAAAAGAGGCGGTCAGGTCTGGATCCGGATTTTCCCGGACAAGCCCGTGTGCAAGAAGCCCGCTGAAACGCGCATGGGCAAGGGCAAAGGCGCGCCCGAAGGCTGGGTGGCGGTCGTCAAGCCCGGCCGGGTGCTTTTCGAACTCGACGGGGTTCAGGAGGAGGCGGCCCGCGAGGCCATGCGCCTGGCGGCCAACAAGCTGCCTTTCCCGACCCGGTTCATCCTGCGGGGGGAGATACTGTGAAAAGCAAGGAAATCAAGGAACTCAGAGGGCTTTCGCCTGAGGATCTGAATAAGAGGGAACTGGAACTGCGGGAGGAGCTTTTCAACCTCCAGATGCAGCGCGGCGCCAGCCAGTTGGAAAACCCCAAACGCCTGAACATAGTGAAAAAGGACGTGGCCCGCATTCAGACCGTCATCAGGGAACTCAAGAATCAGGAGGCCCAGGCCTCCCCGAACGAGGCTTAACCGTGGAACAGGCAAAGCGCTTACATAAGGTCATGACCGGGGTGGTCGTCTCCGACAAGATGGACAAGACCGTGGTGGTGCTGGTCAACCGGCTCATCAAGCATCCCGTTTATAAAAAATACATCCGCCGCCGGGCCAAGTTCATGGCTCACGACGAGCAGAACAGCGCCCGCATGGGGGACACCGTGGAGATCATCGAGTCCCGCCCCCTGTCCAAATTCAAACGCTGGCGCCTGACCCGCATCGTCGAACGCCGCGCCTAGCGCGCCGGCTCAGTGAGGAATGCATCATGATTCAACCGGAAACCAGATTGACCGTGGCCGATAACTCCGGCGCCAAACAGCTTTATTGCATCAAGGTGCTGGGCGGCAGCCGGCGCCGTTATGCCTCGGTGGGCGACATCATCGTGGTCTCGGTCAAAGAGGCCCTGCCCAATTCCAAGGTCAAAAAGGGCGATGTGATGAAGGCCGTGGTGGTGCGCACCGCCAAGGAAGTGGGCCGCCCCGACGGCTCCTTCATCAAGTTCGACGACAATTCCGCCGTCCTGATCAACAACGCCCGGGAACCCGTCGGCACCCGCATCTTCGGCCCGGTGGCCCGCGAACTGAGGGCCAAGCGCTTCATGAAGATCATTTCCCTGGCCCCTGAAGTGCTCTAATCTGAAGGGGATTAAGGTAGCAACATGGCGATCAAAGCGAATATCAAAAAAGACGACCGGGTGGAAGTCATCAGCGGCAAGAACCGGGGCAAGGTCGGCAGGGTCAAGAAACTGGTGGCCGACAAAAAGCGCCTGCGGGTCATCGTTGAAAACGTCAACCTGATCACCCGCCATACCAAGCCCGGGCCGAACAGCCCCGGCGGCAAGCTGGAAAAAGAGGCGCCCCTGGACATCTCCAACGTCGCTCTTCTCTGCCCCAAGTGCCACGAGCGCACCCGGGTGGCCCACACCTTCGTTCCGGTGGTGGGTTCCGGCAAGCCCCGCAAAGTGCGGGTCTGCAAGAAGTGCAGCGAACAGATTGACGAAAAATAAGATCCGTTATTCAGGCCATCGGACCGCCAGTCCTCGCCTCCGATACTGAAACCCGGCCTTAAAGCTCATCGGACGACCCGACGGAGCGCCGTTCAAGGTGGCCGACTACAGGAGCAGAAATGTCAAACGCGCCCCGGATGAAAGAGTTTTTCGAGCGGACCGTGGCTCCCAAGCTCGCCAAGGAATTTAACTACCAGAACCCCAACCAGGTGCCCAGGATCGTCAAGGTCAGCTTGAACATGGGCCTGGGCGAGGCCATCCAGAACGCCAAGATTCTGGACAGCGCCTCGGCGGAACTGGCGGCCATCAGCGGCCAGAAGGCGGTCATCACCAAGGCCCGCCGGTCCATCGCCGCCTTCAAGCTGCGGGAAGGCATGCCCATCGGCGTGACCGTGACTCTCCGCCGCGACAAGATGTACTATTTTCTCGACAAGCTCATCAACATCGTCCTGCCCCGGGTTCGCGACTTCCGGGGGGTTTCGGTCAAGGCCTTCGACGGCCGGGGCAACTACACCCTGGGCATTAAAGAGCATATCATCTTTCCCGAGATCGACTACGACAAGCTCGACAAGATCAAGGGTCTGAATATCAGCATCGTGACCACCGCCAAAACGGATGACGAAGCCCGCTTTCTTCTGGCCGAACTGGGCATGCCTTTCCGCAAGAGCGGGCAACAGCACTAAGGAGCCGATAAAACATGGCCAAAAAATCCATGATGATCAAAGCCGCCCGCCCGCCCAAGTTCGGTGTCAGGGAATATAACCGTTGCCCCATCTGCGGTCGTCCCCGGGCTTATCTGCGCAAATTCAACCTGTGCCGCATCTGTTTCCGCAACATGGCCCTGGCCGGGGAAGTTCCCGGCGTGATCAAGGCCAGCTGGTAGAAGGCGGGGGAATATAACCATGAGCATGACTGATCCCATTGCCGATCTCTTGACCAGAATCAGGAACGCCCTTATCGCCCGGCACGACCGGGTGGATGTGCCGGCTTCCAGGATCAAGGTGGCCATTGTCCGCATTCTCAAGGACGAGGGCTTCATCAAGAATTTTAAAGTCTCCAAGGACAACAAGCAGGGCATGATCCGCGTCTTTCTGAAGTATTCGGACCGCAACACCCCGGTCATCAACGGCCTGGAAAGGGTTTCCACCCCCGGCCGCCGCGTCTATCAGAAGTCGGCCGACATTCTGCCCGTTCTTTCGGGCCTGGGCGTGGCCATCGTCTCCACCTCGGCCGGCGTCATGACCGACAAGGAAGCCCGCCGCCAGAACCTCGGCGGCGAAATGATCTGCCAGATCTGGTAATTACGACAGAAGGTATATTATGTCCAGAATTGGGAAAATGCCCATCGCCATCCCCAAGGGCGTCAAGGTGGACTGGCAGGCCCCGCTGATCAGGGTCACCGGCGGCAAGGCCACCCTGAGCCGGGAACTGCATTCCAAGATAGAACTGAACATCTCCGGCGACAGCCTTGAGGTCCGCCCGGCCGATGATTCCCCCGAAGGCCGGGCCCTCTGGGGCCTGTCGCGCACCCTGGTCAACAACATGGTCGTGGGCGTCTCCAGCGGCTTCACCAAGATTCTGGAGATGACCGGCGTGGGTTGGCGGGCCGAGGCCGAAGGGCAGACCCTGAAGCTCTCTTTGGGTTTTTCCCACCCGGTCAACTTCCCTCTGCCCCAGGGCCTCAGCGCCCAGGTGGATCCCAAGACCAACAAGATCACCCTGGCCGGCGCCGACAAGGAGGCGCTGGGCGAGACGGCGGCCAAGATCCGGGCCCTGCGCAAGCCCGAGCCTTACAAAGGCAAAGGCATCCGCTATGAAGGCGAACGGATCATCCGCAAAGTGGGCAAGGCCGGCGGCAAGTGAGCGGCGCCGGCGCGGCATTTTTTAATTGCCAGGCCCGTTTGTTTCAGGTAATATGGAAAGATTCGTCGCCGTGGCGACTTTCGCGGAGCGGCGGGGGAAAACCCCGCTGATCCGAGCCCCGGCCTTTCGAGCTGCTTTGGCGGCGTCCGGCCCCCCACCGGGCCAAGATATTTGAGGTGCTTTATGAGCAAGGCCAACATTCGCCTGGCCGCCCGCCAGAGAAGGCAGGCGCGCGTCCGCAAAAAAGTTTCGGGCACCGGGGCCCGTCCCCGCCTGTGCGTCTATCGTTCGGCGGCCCACATCTACGCCCAGGTGATTGACGACGAAAAGGGCGCCACCCTGGCCGCGGTCTCCACCCTGAGCCCGGACCTGAAGGAATCCCTGGCCGGCCTTCCGAAGGCCGAAGCCGCCAGGCGGGTCGGCCAGGCCGTCGCCGAGGCGGCCAGGAAAGCCGGGCTGAACCAGGTGGTTTTCGACCGCAACGGCTTCCTCTATCACGGCCGCATCAAGGCCCTCAGCGAGGGCGCCCGCGAGGGCGGGCTGGATTTCTAGCCGACGGCCAGGGTTTGAAATGCGGGCCAGCCCCCGTTTCAGATCCCCGGGGCCGGCCGTAATCGATCGTTTTTTTTGCGTTAAAATCACAAATTAACTACAAGGCTTGGAGGGCTCGCGTGTACCGGCCGGATACGGAAGAACAAAACTTAGTAGAAAAGGTGGTCTACATCAACCGGGTGGCCAAGGTGGTCAAGGGCGGCCGCCGCTTCTCCTTTTCCGCCATCGTGGTGGTCGGCAACGGCAAGGGCCGGGTCGGCTACGGCCTGGGCAAGGCCAACGAAGTGCCGGAAGCCATCCGCAAGGGTGTTGAGCAGGCCAAGAAAGCCATGACCAGGATAGATCTGGCCGGGACCACCGTTCCCCACCAGGCGACCGGCCATGCCGGGGCCGGTCGGGTTTTTCTGAAGCCGGCCGCCAAAGGCACCGGGGTCATCGCCGGCGGCGCCGTGCGGGCCGTGGTGGAAGCCGCCGGGGTGGAGGACATCCTCACTAAAGTCCTGGGCTCCAACAACCCCCACAATGTGGTCCGGGCCACGATGGAGGCTCTCAAAAGGATGCGCCGGGCCAAGACCGTGGCCCAGGAGCGCGGCATCCCCGCCGAGCGCCTGCGCGTCTGAAATTTCAACCTGTGCCGAACAGGGCCCCCGGCGGCCTTCCGGGACTCCGGAGATAATTAGGGTATCGAAATGGACAAAGAAATTAAAATCACCCAGGTGCGCAGCCTGATCGGCCGCCTTCCCAGGCACCGCCGCACGGTGCGGGCCCTGGGTCTGTGCCGCATCGGTCACCGCGTGGTCCAGAAGGACAGCCCGGCCATCAGGGGCATGATCAACAGCGTGAACTACCTTTTGAAGGTTGAAGAATAAGAAGGTTGGAAATGGATCTGAACAGTCTCAGCCCTTTGCCGGGTTCCAGGAAAAAGCCTAAACGCGTCGGGCGGGGTGAAGGTTCCGGCTGGGGAAAAACCGCCGGCCGCGGCCACAAGGGCCAGAAGGCCCGCAGCGGCGGCGGGGTCGGCCCCGGCTTTGAAGGCGGCCAGATGCCGCTTCAGCGGCGCCTGCCGAAGCGCGGCTTCACCAATATTTTCAAAAAGACCTACGCCCTGGTCAATCTGGGCTCTTTGAAGGCTTTTGAGGCCGGCAGCGTCATCGACGCCCGGGCTTTGACCGCGGCCGGGCTCATCCGCAAAGAAACCCTGCCGGTCAAGCTGCTGGCCAAGGGCGTTATCGACCGGCCCCTGACCGTCAAAGTCCAGGCGGCTTCGGAAAAGGCCGCCGCCCTGGTCCGGGAGGCCGGCGGCCGGGTGGAGATCAACGCCCTTTGACCGGCGCCCGAAACCTTTCGGGCTTCTTAATCTCTTCCAAAATCCGGCGGGTCAGGCCCGCGCAGGGGAAAAACATTGGCATTAGGCGGACTTGAAAATATCGGCCGGGCCCCGGAGCTCAGAAAACGCCTGATTTTCGTGCTGGTCATGCTGGCCGTCTACCGTATCGGCGTGCATATCCCCACCCCCGGCGTCGACACCAGAGTTCTGACCGAATATTTCCAGAGCATGCAGGGGACCATCCTGGGCCTTTTCGATATGTTTTCGGGCCGGGCCCTGTCTCAGTTCTCGGTCTTCGCCCTGGGCATCATGCCCTATATTTCGGCTTCGATCATTGTGGAACTTCTGACCGTGGTCTGGCCCTACCTCGGCCGCCTGAAGAAGGAAGGCGGGCAGGAGGGGCGGCGCAAGCTGACCCAGTACTCCCGCTACGGCACGGTGGCCCTGTCCCTTTTTCAGGGTTATCTCATCTCCGTGGGTCTGGAGCGCATGACCCTGCCCACCGGACAGGCGGTCATGCAGCCCGGCCTCTATTTCGAGCTCATGACCATGATCACCCTGACCGCCGGCACGGCCTTCATCATGTGGCTGGGTGAGCAGATCACCGAACGGGGCATCGGCAACGGCATTTCCCTAATCATTTTCGCCGGCATTGTCGAGGGCCTGCCCAGCGCCGCCATCCGCACCACCCAGCAGGTGAGCAACGGCGAAATGAGCGCCATCAACGCCGTGGTGCTTCTGGCGGCCATGATCCTGATCGTCGCCGCGGTGGTCTTCTGCGAGCGGGCCCAGCGGCGCATCACCGTGCAGCATGCCCAGCGCATGGTCGGCCGGCGCCTGATGAAGGGCGGCCTGACCCATCTGCCGTTGAAGCTCAACCCGGCCGGGGTCATTCCGCCGATCTTCGCCAGTTCCCTGGTCATGTTCCCGGCCACCCTGGCCGAGATTCTCCAGAATGACTTATTTAACCAGATCGCCAGTTTTCTCCAGCCGGGCAGCTTGACCTACAACCTCCTGTATGTGGTTCTGATCATCTTCTTCTGCTACTTCTACACCGGGGTCACCTTTAATCCCACGGACGTGGCCGACAACATGAAAAAGCAGGGCGGTTTCATCCCCGGCATCCGGCCGGGCGTCAAGACCGCCGAATATATCGACCGGGTGCTGACCCGCATCGTCATGTGGGGCGGCATCTATGTTTCGCTGGTCTGTCTTCTGCCGGCCTTTGTCAGCCAGTATTTCCGGGTTGATTTCTACTTCGGCGGCACGGCTCTGCTGATCGTGGTGGGCGTGGCCATCGACACCATGGCCCAGATTCAGAGCTACCTGATGAATCAGCACTATGAGGCCTTTATGAAACAGGGGGCCAGGCGCGGCAATATTTCCGATCCCAGCTACGGGCCCTCCGGACGGATACGGCGTTGAGCTTTAAAAAGATTGACTTTCAAACTTGAATTGTATAATAATATAGGGTTGGCTCCGATGGTCCCGGCCGGGGCCGGGGCCGGGGCCGGGCCGGCCGGCGGCATTTCGACAATTTCATAAGCGGGGTCCCGGGCGGCCCTGGACGGGAGGCGGCATCATGATTGTCATTCTGTTGGGTCCTCCGGGCGCCGGCAAGGGAACCCAGGCCGGGGCCATCGCTGAAAAATACCGCATCCCCCATATCTCCACCGGAGATATTTTTCGGGCCAACCTCAAAGAAGGCAGTCCCCTGGGCCTGGAAGCCAGGCGGTACATGGAGGCCGGGGCCCTGGTGCCTGACGACCTGGTGGTGCGTCTGGTGGGCGACCGCCTGGACGCCCCGGACGCCGCCGGCGGCGCCCTGCTGGACGGCTTTCCCCGGACCGTGGCCCAGGCCGAAGCCCTGGCCGGCTATCTGGCCCGGAAAGGGCGCCAGGAGGATCACTGCCTCTGCCTGGAAGTTCCGGATGGGGAACTGGTCAAGCGTCTGGCCGGGCGCCGGATGTGCCGCGATTGCGGCGCGGGCTTTCATGTGGATTTTTCCCCGCCGCCGGCCGACGGCCGCTGCGCCAAATGCGGCGGTCAGATTCATCAGCGGGCCGACGACCAGGAGGCCACGGTTCTCAATCGCCTGAAAGTCTATCACGAGCAGACCAGCCCCCTGGCGGACTGGTACGGCCGGCGGGGACTGTTGCGGCGCATAGACGGCCAGGGTTCGGTAGCGGAGATACAGTCGCGCATTCTGGCCGCTCTCGGGGCCTGATCCTATTAAACAAGCCCTTGGCGGGCTGCCAATATTGATCGTTTTACGAGTCAGAAATCAGGTGACCATCATGAAAGTCCGTTCTTCAGTGAAGAAAATGTGCATGAAATGCAAGATCATCCGTCGCTTCGGCCAGGTTCGGGTCATTTGCCGGAACCCCAAGCACAAGCAGCGCCAGGGGTGACGCGTTTTGGGTAAATTTGCGGCCGGCCGCGGGGAAGCGGCCGGCCCCGGCGATAACTAAAGTCTGATAAGCAATCAATAAAAGCTACGACGGAATTGCCCGCAGGAGGAAGAAAAGGTGCCCAGGATCTCCGGCATTGATTTGCCCCGCCAGAAGCGCATTGAAATAGCCCTGACCTATATCTACGGCATAGGCCGGGCCGGCGCTCACAACATCCTGACCAAGGCCGGGGTTGATTACGGCCTCAAGGCCGACAATCTCACCGATGACGAAGTGTCCCGCATCCGCCGGGTCATTGACACCGAATTCAAGGTCGAGGGCGACCTGCGGCGGGATGTGACCATGAACATCAAGCGCCTGATGGACCTGGGCTGCTACCGCGGCCTGCGCCATCGCCGGGGCCTGCCGGCCCGGGGCCAGCGGACCCACACCAACGCCCGCACCCGCAAAGGCCCGCGCCGCAGCGTGGTCGGCAAGAAGAAGAAATAGTCGCCCGTCGCCTGTCCGCGTTCCAATCTCGACTGTCCAGCCCATTAAGACCCGTCAGTAACCGGGAAAAGGTAAGCCCATGTCTGCCAATAAAGCTGTTCGCCGGAGCCGCAAGAAAAAAGAGAAAAAGAGCATACCCGTCGGGGTGGCCCATATTCAGACCACTTTCAACAATACCATCGTGACCATCACCGATCCCCGGGGCAACGCCATCGCCTGGTCCAGCGCCGGGGTTCAGGGCTTTAAGGGCTCCCGCAAGTCCACCCCTTACGCGGCCCAGACCGCCGTGGAAGACGCGGCCAAAAAGGCCATGGAACACGGCATGCGCAGCTTGGAGGTCTATATCAAGGGCCCCGGCAGCGGCCGGGAATCGGCCCTTCGGGGACTGCAGTCGGCCGGTTTCAACGTGACCCTGATCAGGGACGTGACCCCGGTGCCCCACAACGGCTGCCGGCCGCCCAAGCGTCGCCGCGTCTGAGCCTTCGGGCGGCCCCCCGGCCGCCCTGGACTTCCCGCGCTTCCGACAACCCCACGGCCGCCGGCTTCATCGGCCGGGCCTTTTCAACCTGGAGCGCTTCCTGGGAGAGGGTATGGATAAAAACTGGAAAGACTTGATAAAGCCCAAAAAAGTTGACGTTGAATTTTATGACCGTAACAGCCATTACGGCAAATTTGTCTGTGAGCCGCTGGAGCGCGGCTTTGGCCTGACTCTGGGCAACGCCCTGAGGCGTATTCTGCTGTCCTCGCTCCAGGGGGCTTCCATTGTTTCGGTTAAGATCGAGGGCGTGCTCCACGAGTTGACCACCATCGCGGGGGTCCTGGAGGACGTCAGCGACGTCATATTGAACCTTAAAGAAGTCCGGCTCAAGCTTCACAGCGCCCAGCCCCGGACCGTGCGCCTCGACGCCGTCGGCCCCTACAAGGTGACCGCCGCCGACATCATCACCGATGCCCAGGTGGAGGTTTTGAACCGCGACAAGCATATCGCCACCCTGGCCCGGGGCGGGACTCTGAAAATGGAGATGGCCGTGGCCCTGGGCAAAGGCTATGTGCCGGCTGAAAAGAGCCCCACTGACGAGCAGGTCATCGGCGAGATTCCCATCGACGCCCTTTTTTCGCCCATCCGCAAGGTCAATTTCGTGGTCACCAACGCCCGGGTGGGCCAGAAGACCGACTATGACAAGCTGACCCTGGAAGTCTGGACCGACGGCAGCCTGACCCCTCAGGACGCGGTGGCCTACGCGGCCAAGATTCTGAAGGACCAGTTGACCATCTTCATCAATTTTGAAGAGGATGCCCCGTCTTTGATGGCGCCGGCCGAAGAGCAGCCCAGCGCCGTCCAGAACGACAATTTCTACCGCACCGTCGATGAGTTGGAACTGTCCGTCCGTTCGGCCAACTGTTTGAAAAACGCCAATATTTTTTATATCGGAGAACTGGTTCAGCGGTCCGAGTCCGAAATGCTCCGCACCAAGAATTTCGGCCGCAAATCTTTAAACGAGATCAAGGAAGTGCTGACCGAGATGGGGCTTTCCCTGGGCATGAAGGTGGAAGGCTTCGTTCCCCCCAGCAATACCGGCAAAAAGGAATAGGGTTATGAGGCACCGTAAAGCCAACGTAAAACTGGGCCGCACCGCCAGCCATCGCGACGCCATGCTGCGCAACATGGTCACCAGTTTGTTCGAATATGACCGCATCACCACCACCATTTCCAAGGCCAAGGCCTTAAGGCCCCTGGCCGACCGGATGATCGGCCTGGCCAAGAGCGGCAAGACCGATCTGGCCGCTTTCCGTCAGGCCGCCGCGGTCATTACCAAGCGGACGGTGCTGGACAAGCTTTTCCAGACCGCCGCCGGACGTTTCAGCGACCGACCCTGCGGATACACGGTTATGGTCAAGACCGGCCCGCGCCGGGGCGACGCGGCGCCCATGGTCATCCTGGAACTGGTCAAGGCCGGGCAGGCCAAGGCTTCGGTGGGCGGCGCTCCGACCGCCAGAAAAGCCGGGAGCTCCGGCGGCGACCGGGCCAGGCGCGTGGCCCAGTCGGCCGGGAAGGTCGAGGCCCTGGCGGCCGCGCCCGCGGCCGAGTCGGCTCCGGCCGCCCCGGTCGAGGCCGCCGCTGAAAACGCGGCCGCCCCGGTCGAATCTGAGCCGGCGCCCGCCGGGGAAGCCGAAGCCGCCGAAAGGCCCCCAAAGGAAGACTGACAGGGTGAATAATGCTTATGGTTTTGATTTTCCGTCAATAATTCAGACGCCGCCGAAAAATTTGTTCCGGCGGCGTCGTTTTTTTCCGGCTCAGTTGGCCAGGCGGCCCGGCCGATTTCAATTCTTCAGATTCTGTAGGCCGATTGTCCCGAATAGTTCCTTGTAATAGAATTGGAATAAAGGTATAGTATATTGTTTGGCGGCCTCTGTTTCCGGCCGCCGTTGTCGGGAAAAGCTAAAGCCTTGCCCTTCAGGCCGGCCCGCCCGCCGGATTGTCACATAATTATGAAGTTGACCTCCATATTCAATTGTTTCAACCTGTTCTCCAACGATCTGGCCATCGACCTGGGGACGGCCAATACTCTGATCTATCTTAAGGGGCGGGGCGTGGTCCTCTCGGAGCCTTCGGTGGTGGCCGTCCGCAAGGACGGCAAGGCCGGCCGGGTTCTGGCCGTGGGGCATGAGGCCAAAGACATGCTGGGCAAGACGCCGGGCAATATTGTGGCCATCCGGCCCATGAAAGACGGGGTCATCGCCGATTTCGAGATCACCCAGGCCATGCTCCGGCATTTCATCCGCAAAGCCCATCGCCGGGCTTTTCTCAAGCCGCGCATCATTGTGGCCGTGCCTTCCGGCATCACCCAGGTGGAAAAAAAGGCCGTGCGGGAGGCGGCCGAGCAGGCCGGCGCCAGTGAGGTCTATCTGATTGAGGAACCCATGGCCGCGGCCATCGGGGCCGGCCTGCCGGTGACCGAACCCACCGCCAACATGGTGGTCGATATCGGCGGAGGCACCACTGAAGTGGCGGTCATTTCCCTGGCCGGCATCGTCTACTCCAAGAGCATGCGGGTGGGCGGCGATAAGATGGATGAGGCCATTTCCTATTATATCCGCAAGAAATACAATTTGCTGATCGGCGAGAGAACGGCCGAACTGATCAAGCAGGAGATCGGCACGGCCTACCCCTCCGACCAGGTGGACACCCTGGAGGTCAAGGGCCGGGACACGGTGACCGGCATACCCAAGGTGGTGGCCATTGATTCCGAGGAAATCCGCAAGGCCATTATCGAGCAGGTGGACGCCATTGTCGAGACCGTGCGCATCGCCCTGGAGCAGACCCCGCCGGAACTGGCCGCCGATATCGTCGACCGGGGCATCGTGCTCACCGGCGGCGGGGCCAAGCTGCGCCGCCTGGACGTGCTCTTGCGCGAAGAAACGGGGCTGCCGATAGTCATTGCCGACGATCCGCTGATCACCGTGGCCGTCGGCAGCGGCCGGGCCATTGAAAGCCTCGATGTCCTGAAGCTCATCAGCATCAGCTGAGCCCCGGGCGACGATGCTGGATCGGCTCAAATGGCTTTTGCCGACTCTGACTCTGCTGACGGCCCTGATTATGTTGTCGGCTTCCAGCCGCCAGCCGGTCCGGGGCAATCCGCCTTCCTCGGTGATGATGGAAGTGGGCGGCCCGGTGGAAAGGCTCTTGAGCAACAGCGCCCGGGCCGTGGAAGAGTTCTGGCGCCGCTATCTGGCCCTGGTCGATCTTCAGCGGGAAAACGAAGCTCTGCACGAAGTCGTCGGCCGGCAGCAACAGCAGTTGACCCAACTGGGCGAATACAAGGCCGCCGTCGAGCGGCTCAACAGTCTTCTGGGCCTGCGCCAGGCCTATCCCCAGCTCATTATGAAACCGGCCCATATCCTGGCCTGGGATCCGGGCCCCTGGTTCCGGTCGATGATCATCAGCGTCGGTTCCCGTGACGGCGTGGCCCTGGAACAGGCGGTCGTTCATGACCGGGGCGTGGTGGGCCGGGTGGTGGACGTGACCCCCAATTACGCCCGGGTTCTCCTGGCGACCGACCACAACAGTTCCATCGACGCCTTTGTCCAGCGCACCCGGACGGTGGGCATTCTCAGCGGCCAGGGCGCCGGGCCCCTCAGTTTGAAATATGTCCGCAAAGACGAGGATGTGCGGCCCGGCGACCTGGTGGTCACTTCCGGGCTGGACGGCTTCTTCCCCCGGGGCCTGGCCCTGGGGGACGTCAGCCGGGTCGACCGCCACAGCGCTGATCTTTTTGCCCTGGTGGAGGTCAATCCCCAGTTCAGTTTCGAGCGCCTGGAAGAGGTCATGGTGATCATCAATCAGGGTCCGCCGGTGGACTGGCTGAGCACCGCCCCCGGCTTGAGGCCCATCCTGGAGGAGGAGGCCGAGGAACTCCGCCGTCAGGCCCCGGAGGAGGAAGCCCCCTGATGGACGCCCTCTATGCCGGGCGGCCGACGCCTTTCGGCCCGCGGGAATTCGTCAAGGTCCTGGCCTGCGGCCTGATCCTGGTCATCGTCCAGTCGGCCCTGAGCGCCCTGGCCGGCCTGGCCGGTTACGGCCCGGAATGGATGCTGCCTCTGGCCCTTTATGTGGCCCTGCGCAGCGAATTGTGGGCCGCCGCCCTGGCCGCTTTTTGCCTGGGCTTTTTCCGCGACTCCGCCGGCGGGCTCCTCCTGGGCCTCTGGGCCCTGACCCTGGTCATGCTGGTCTGGCTTTTTTATCCCTATCGGTCCCGTCTGAACTTTTTCAGCCCCTTGACCTTGACTCCCCTGGTCTTTATACTGGCCCTGGGGGGATATCTGTTTATCATGACCCCGATTATGGCCATTCTGGGCTGGCCGGAGGGCGGCTTCAACCCGCTGCCGGGCTTTTTCGTCTCTTCCCTGGCCACGGCCCTGACTTCTCCGCCGCTGTTCGTCTTCCTCCGCTGGCTGACCGGAGGCGGCTCGGAGCGTTCCTGAGTATCAAACTATGGACAAGCATCATCAACCATTCGCCGACCAGGGCGACGGCTCCGGCGCCCGATATTACCTCCTCTTCTGGGGCATGGTCTTCTTTTTCATGATCCTGGGCGTCCGGCTCTGGTATCTTCAGGTCATCAAGGGTGATGAACTGCGCAATAAAAGCGAGGTCAACCGCAGCAGCCTGGTGGACCTGCCCCCGGTGCGGGGCCAGATTATGGACCGCAACGGGCTGGTTCTGGTCGATAACTGGGCCGGCTTCAACGTCTGCCTGACCAAAAAGGAAGTGGGCGACGCCCCGGCTCTGCTGGCCGAACTGGCCCTTTTGACCGGGCGTTCTTATGAAGCCCTCCTGGCCAGATACCAGGCCGACCCCCAGGCGCCGCAGGTCTGCCCGATAGTCAGTAATCTGAGCCGGGAGGAACTGGTGGCCGTGGAAAGCCGGCGCTGGCGCCTTGACGGGCTCCGGGTGGAGGTCAGCACCAGGCGGCTGCCCCTGTCGGATGTTCTGGCTTCCCATCTTTTGGGTTATATGGGGGAAATAGGCAAGACCCAATTGGATAACGAGCGCCGGCGGCTGGAGGAAGAGGCGCGCCGCCTGGTTCTGGAGGGCGAGACCCGGGAAGAGGCCCTGGCCCGCCTGGAGTACGAGCTCAAGCCGCATCGGGCCGGGGAGCTGATCGGGCAGAGCGGCGTGGAGCAGAGCATGGAGCGGCAGCT
Organism: Candidatus Adiutrix sp.; assembly: GCA_031263565.1. Taxonomy (GTDB): domain Bacteria; phylum Desulfobacterota; class Desulfarculia; order Adiutricales; family Adiutricaceae; genus Adiutrix. The sequence goes on from JAISFR010000077.1 coordinate 18,872, forward strand.
TCAGGGCCGCCGGGGCTATGCCGTCCGGGAAGTGGACTCCCGCGGGCGCCTTTTGAGGGAACTGAAGGTGGTCCAGCCCGAGTCGGGTTACAATATCCGCCTGACTATCGACAGCCGGCTTCAGGCCATGGGTCAGCATCTTTTGGGCGACCGGGCCGGGGCCATCGTGGTTTTGAACCCCGACAATTTTGAAATACTGGCTCTGGCTTCCAGCCCGACTTACAGTCTGAGCGATTTTGCGGGCGGCATAAGCTCGGCCCGCTGGAAGTCGCTGGTTGAAGACAAATTTACGCCCATGCTGAACCGCGCCGTTTCCGGCCAATATCCGCCCGGTTCGACTTTCAAGGTCGTCGTGGCCCTGGCCGCCCTGGCCGAGGGCATCATCACCCCGGACACGGTTTTCCACTGCAACGGCAGTTTGAAGCTCGGCAATCACACCTTTCACTGCCACAACCGCTTCGGCCACGGCCCGGTGGACCTGAGGAAATCCCTCAAGGTTTCCTGCGATGTTTATTATTATGAGGTGGGGCGGCGTATGGGGGTGGACCGCCTGGCCAAAAGAGCCCGGGAATTTTTCGGCCTGGGCCGGCGTATGGGGGTGGACCTGCTGGCCGAAAGCGCCGGCAATATTCCCGACAGCGAGTGGAAGCTGAGAGAGCGCCAGCAGCAATGGCGGCCCGGCGAAACCCTGCCGGTGGCCATCGGCCAGGGGCAGGTCAACTGCACGCCTTTGCAGGTGGCCCAGTTCACGGCGGTTCTAGCCAACGGCGGCACTCTTTACCGGCCTCATCTGGTCAAGGAAATCCTGGATGTCGACGGCACGGTCGCCAAATCTTTCGAGCCGGAGTTCATCTCTAAAATCGAAGCGCCTTCGGCTTATCTGGAGGCCATCAAAGACGGCCTGGAGGCGGTGGTCGGGGAGCCCGGCGGTTCAGGGCGGCGGGCGGCCCTGCCTGGTCTGCGGATTTCCGGCAAAACCGGGACTTCCCAGGTGGTCAGCCTCAGGCAATACCAGAGCTACGCCAAGGGCAAGATCCCTTACGCCAGGCGCGACCATGCCTGGTTTACGGCTTATGCCCCTTCGGATAAGCCCGAGGTGGTGGTGACCGTGCTCCTGGAGCATACCGGCGGCGGGGGCGTCTACGCCGCCCCGGTGGCCCGCCAGATGCTGGAGGCCTATTTTGACGAGTCCATCACGGCCCCCACGCTGCCCCCGCCCCAGGCGCAGCCCGACCAGGCCACCAGTTGGGGCCTGGTCGAGGGTGATTGACGGCTGGCGGCCGGTGAGAGCCAGGTAAATGACTTTTAGCATAAAAAATAATAAATTTGCTTAAATTAATTTAAATGAGATAGCGGGTGTTGGTGCTATCTTAAGATAAGTCAATGTTTTTATTGATTTTTAATTGAGGTGGCGGCCTGGGCGACAGGCTGGGAAAATCCTTGCCTTTTGCGCCGCGATCTGCTAAGGTATAGGCCGTATCCAGCGTCTCACAGCACTTAAACCGATCTAAGGCCATAGCAGCCGGGCGCTTTTTCAGGACTTTGAATCATCTGTATTCAGGTGGAACGGCATGAAGGTCCAAGCAAAGAAAGTTTTTCGCTCCTGGGAAAAGCAAGCCGAACGGGTTGAGTTCTTCAGCCCTGGCTTGATCTTTGCTACACACACACACACACACACACACACACACACCCGTAACTCCGCTTTATAAGGCGTTTTTCGCCGAAAGCGGCGAACGTTTTTCATTTCAAAAAAGGCTTGGTCTCCGCAAAAGAGGCCGGGCCTTTTTTGCGTTTAGCCCTGCTGTTTTCTGTCC
>JAISFR010000132.1 GCA_031263565.1 Candidatus Adiutrix sp.
GCCACCCACACCGGTCCCCCCGCCAATTTTTTAAGGCCGTCTTCCTGGCCGGGGCTGGTCCTCCCTGAGCCAAAACCAATGGTTTTGGCTCAGTAGCGGCCTCATCGGCCAGCCAGACCGGTCGCTCCGCTCCGTCGCCCTCTCCGGGGCGACAGGCTATTTATTTATGGCCTTCTTCCTGGCCGGGTTTGGCTCAACTGTCGTTGACCAGCCTGGTGGACCAGGCAAAGACCTTTTCGTTCCGCAAAAAGGCAAAACCCCGGCCCCGATATTCCTTCGGCCCCACCTGAACGAGCATCTCCTGGCCCCAATAATCCCCGCTGCGGGATTGCCAGGGCGACATGAGGCTGTCTTCCACCAGCACGAAAAGGCCGAAAACCGGCTCCGGCCCGCCGGTTTCCGATTTCCACTCGGTATGGGTGGCCCCGGGGGCCAGGGGCTGGACTTCGCAGCGGCTGTGCAGGGTCTGGGTCTCTTCGGTGGTGATGGTCAGTTCGGTCTCTATGATCCAGAGATCCGGCTCATGGGTGACCACCAGCCGCCCCCGCTGGGGATAGGCGTTATTGTGGCGGTCATAATGCCGGCCGCTGATCTCCCAGAGACCGGGCCGGACCAGATAGCTGTGCAGGGTCTGAAGAATGCTCATCTCGTCTTCCCCATCAGGCGGGTTTATCTTCAGGGCGGCCGACCAGTTCCTCAAACCAGCGGGCCCTGAGGCCTTCAGCCGGCCAGATGGCCTCCAGCCGGCGCAGCAGCCCGGCCGAGCGGTCCAGGGCCCCGGTCAGGCGCTTTTCGGAAATCAGCCCCCGGCCGACAGCCAGGCCCAGGGCCTGGCGGCCCGCCTCCACATAGTCCGCCCGGCGGCAGATCAGGGCCAGATCGTGGCCGGCCCGCAACGCGGCGACCGCCGCTTGGCCCGGGGGATAATATTTGACCGCCGCCCCCATTTCCAGGTCGTCAGTCAAAAGGGCCCCGGAAAAAGACAGCCCCTCTTTCAGCAGCCTGACTATTTCTTCGGAAAAAGTGGCCGGCCGTTCCGGATCCAGCGCCGGGTAGAGGGCATGGGTGCTCATGACGGCCCCCAGCTCGCCGCCGGCCAGGCCGCGGTAAGGCCGCCAGTCGACTTCCTCCAGCCGCGCCCGGTCGGCCTCGATGGTCGGCAGCTCCTGATGGGGGTCGAGCACGGCCGAACCCAGGCCCGGAAAATGCTTTCCGGCCCCCAAAATCCCCACCCGGTGAAAAGCCGCCAAAGAGGCCCGGCCGCAATCGGCCACCTGGTCCGGATCATCGCTGAAAGCGCGGTCCCCCAGATAAGCCCCGCCCCGGGGCGGGGCCACATCCAGCACCGGGGCCAGGTTGAAGTTGAAGCCGGTGGCCGCCAGTTCCCGGGCCCCGGCCTCGGCCAGGGCCCCGGCCCGGGCCGCGCTCAGGGTTCCGGGGGCCGGCAGGGCGCTGTAGGGCGCCGGCAGGCGCCGCACCCGCCCGCCTTCATGGTCGATGGCGATCAACAGGCGGCGGCCCAAGAGGCTGTCGGCCAGGCCCTGGGCCCGCCCGATGATGGCCCGCAGGCGACCGGGCGCCTCCCTGGCTTCCCCGCCGGGATAGTTGCGTTTGAAAAAAATCAGCCCGGCCGGCCGGACCCGGGTCAGCAAGGCTTCGATTTCAGCGAAATCAGCGCCCTCAAAGCCCACGATCAGAAGCCGGCCGACAGCTTCGGCCAAATCCCGGCTGTCTTCGACATATCTTGCAGCAGAACCAGTACGCATCGCCCTGTCGGAATCAAAAGGTAATTTCACTCATTATATACCAAAAATCCCGCCCGGACCAACAAAATATTCCCCGCCGGCAATATTCCCCGCGGCCCGGCGCTTTACCCCGGGCCGCTCAGTCGCCGTTCTCCTCTATCACTTCCGTGCCCCGGGGCGCCCGGAAAGTGAATCGGCCCTGGTCCAGGCCGGGATTCTCCCGAAAACCGGTCAGGTAAAAATCAGTGCTCTCCCCGGTGATGGAATTGAGCCGAAAGCCGGTGAGAATGAAAGAGTCGTCGCACCAGACGGTCAACTGCTCCACCCCGCCTTCCGGCCCGCCTTTGGGCCAGAGGATCAGGCCGTGCTGCCCCGGCCGGGCCGGATCAAAAGGGGCCGGGCCGACCTGGAAGTCGGCCTGGAGCGAATCCAGCCCCCCCAGAAAAGAAAGCAGGGGCTTCAACTGCCCGGCCACATCGATATTGCGGTAACGGTAGACTATTTTTTCCCCGGGCAGATGCCACCAGACCGTGCGGCCGTCGGTGACCATGGTCTCCGGAGCGGGCGTGCTCTGGTCCAGGAGCAGCTTGGCCGGGCGGGACCAGTAGAGAACCCCGGTGGCCACCTGGGAGGAGCCGCTCTTGAAAATCTGGTCCGTGGAAGGCGTGCTGGCCACCCGGCTGTAGGTGGCCTGAAGATCGTCCAGGCCCCGGTAACGCCGGGACAGGCCGTCGAGAATCTGGGCCTGGCTCAACTGCCGGGCCTCGAGCGGCCCGGAGGCCAGCAGGAGCAGCCCGAGAGCCGGAATCGCCCAAAAGCGGCGCCAAAAAGTATTGCGGCTATTTTTCAGCATTCAATCACCTTAGCCATTATGGCCTTATAATTGCGTCACCCGGTGCCCCAGGCGGGCCAGATGCTCCAAAACGCTCCGCTCCCCCACCAGGTGCCCCGCGCCGACGACCACAAAGGCCCGGGCCCCGCTCTCCAGAAGGTCGCGGATGCCGGCGGCCAAGCGCTCGTTGCGCTGATAGATGACCCGGTCCAGAAGGGGGCGCAATGCGGGATAGCGGTCATATTCCTGGAAGAAAAGGGCGGCGAAAGCCTCGACCTCCCCCCGCCGCCAACTGTCCAGAAAGGCGTTCACGGTCCCGGGGAGGTCGTCCATTTCCTCAATGGCCGAGCGCAGGAAGAGATCGGCCTCTTCCGGGCTCATGGCGGCCAAAGGCCCCATCTGTTCCTCCAGGGTCTCCAGTTCGACGATCTCAAGCCCCCTTTGGGAAGCCAGGTCTATAAAATATTTATCCAGGCCGTATTGGGACGAAAAGCCCTGCCGGCCCAGGGCCTCCGTTTGAATGGCCAGGGCCGCCAGCCAGGGGGCCAGGGGGTCCAGGTCCGGGCTGTAAAAGCCGCTCCGTTCCAGGGCCTGGCGGGTGGCCGGGCTCAGGCGCTCCAAAAGCGGGCGGGGATCTTTGGAACGGCCCCGGCGGTTCAGGAAATTCCGCATGACCCGGTCCGGCACGGCTTCGGTGTTGATCTCCACGGCCAGCACGGCCGACTGCCCGAAAGCCTCCATAATCGCCGGAGGCAGCGGGTAAAGGCCGGCCCGGGCCAGATGGATGGAGCCGGCCACAAAAATCCGCCCGCCCCCCGGCGACTCGACCCGCCAGAGGAAATGGCCGGCCAGGGCCGCGGCCGGCCCCGGGAGCGGCCCGGCCAGGGCCAGGATAAAAAAAACGAAGGCGAGGGAGATCTTTTTAAGGTTCATTATTATGATAGGCCTTCCCGGCCGGGGGTCTTCAGCCGGCGGCCGTGATTTCAAGGTAACCCATAGCGCCCCGGCGGTCAACTTAAAAAAGGAGACGGGACGGATAGCGGCCGTTAGTCCCAGGTCGCACTAAAACTAATTTTTTAGTTTTTTGTGCCCTAAAACTGTGCACAATTTTTTAGTTTTTTAGTTACGTTAAAGTCGGGCCAATTTTCAGCTTGCATTAAGATATTGAATTTTAATGAAAATTTATTTTTTAACAAATAATTTAGTTTTGGCCCGGGCTTTGCTCTATAGTCTGGCGTCTATGAAGACCCCGACTTCCCCCGCCCCCCGGCGGGGCAATTTAAAGCACCCGGCCCTGAGGGCCAAAAAAGGTAAGGAGAATCCCATGTCGAATAAAAAAGGTTTCACCCTGATCGAACTGATGATCGTCGTCGCCATCATCGCCATCCTGGCCATGATCGCCGTCCCCATGTACCAGCGCTACATTGAGCGGGCCCGCAACAGCGCCTCGCAGGCTATCTTGCAGCAGGCTTCCATCGCCCTGGTGGCCTACAGCGTTGATAAAGGCAATTACCCCGTCGCGCCTATCAGCGTCGGCGTAGTCGAAGAGTTGATGACCTACGGTTTCCGCCCTGATTCCAATGTCGGCCTTCAGTATGCCACGGCCGGCGGGGGCTATGTCCTGTACGCGGTCCACAAGTCCAGCGGCTCCCAGGTTTTCGTTTATGACAACATCAATGCTTCCGGCGTTCAGCCCATGGGCACCGATACCACCACTGAAAACGGCGTGACCACCGCTGTGAAGTGCGACACCCCCATTCTGCTGTTCCACATTGATGGTTCCGGCCATGCGGCTACCGGTGACGGCGCCAGCCCTACTCCGAAGGCCGATATTACCGTGACCGCAAGCGGCACCCCCAGCAAGCTACTGGCTCAATAAGCCCTGAGCAGGCCGGCTTAAGCCGAATTGTGAAGCCGGGTCTCCAGCGAGGGGCCCGGCTTTTTAGTGCAATGACCAAAGCCCATGGTCGCTCCAAAATTGGCTTTTTTAATTTTCAGTGCACTAAAACTGCCGTACGATTTTTTAGCTTTTTGTTTCTCTTCGGCTTGAGCGAATTTTAACTTGCCTTAAGATAGTGAATTTTAACGAAAATTTATTTTTTGAAAAATAAGCCCATTTTGGCCCGGGTTTTGCTTTATGGTCTGGCGTCCATAAAGACCCTGACTTTCCTCGCCCCCCGGCGGGGCGATTCAAACTACCCGGCCCTGAGGGCCGAAAAAAATGAAGGAGCACCCCATGAAGAACAAAAAAGGCTTCACCCTGATCGAGCTGATGATCGTCGTCGCCATCATCGCCATCCTGGCCATGATCGCCGTCCCCATGTACCAGCGCTACATTGAGCGGGCCCGCAACAGCGCCTCGCAGGCTGTTTTGCAGCAGGCTTCCATCGCCCTGGTGGCCTATAGCGTTGACAACGGCAATTACCTCACCACTCTTGGCGTCACCGGAGTCCAGACTTTGATGTCCTACGGTTTCCGCCCTGATTCCAATGTCGGCCTTCAGTATACCCAAGTCGGCTCAGGCTTTGTCTTGTACGCGGTCCACAAGGCCGCCGGCTCCCAGGTTTTCGTTTATGACAACATCAATGCTTCCGGCGTTCAGCCCATGGGCACCATGACCGCCACTGAAAACGGCGTGACCACCGCTACGACTTGCGTCAGCCCCATTCCCCTGTTCCACATTAATGGTTCCGGCGTTGCGGCTTCCGGTGACGGCGCCCCCACTAGTCCGAAGGACGATATTACCGTGGCCCCAGTCGTCTCCGGCAGCGTCAGCAAGTTGCTGGCTAGCTAAATAAGCCTTGTTCAAGCCCGAGTCGGCCGGCTTAAGCCGAATTGAAGCCGGGTCTCCCCCGAGGGGCCCGGCTTTTTCTTGCCGGAAATTTAATGATTCAAAAATATGTCCAGATCTGCTAAAATAGCGGGGATCTCACGAAAAAATCCTGAATGGAATTCGCCATGGCCGCCAAGCGGGGATTTACATTGATAGAGCTGATGATCGTGGTGGCTATTATGGCCATTTTAGCCATGATCGCCGCGGCCCGCTATCTGACCTATCTGGAGCGGGCCCGGGAAAGCGCCGCCCGGACCCTTCTGCAGAACCTGGCCCTGGCTGAATTCACCCTCAAAACCAACCCGATGGCCGAGGCCGACTTCCTGCCGGTGACCGGCTTTGACGCCGCAACCAAAGCCAATCTTAAAACCCTGGGTGAAAGCGGCTTCCGCCCCGACGAGCAGATCGCCTTCACCGCCGTTCCTTTTGACGGCGAAGTGCCGGGGGGTTTTCTGCTCTTCGCCGCCCACATCAGCCTCGGCGCCCGGGTTTTCGTCTACAACTTCGTGCCCCTCAACGGGGTGCGGCTGATGGACCCGTCCGGCGCCTATGCCGTGGCCCTGCCCGGCACCATCCACGCCTACCGATGGGACGGCTCGGATATCAACCTGGCGGCGACCCTGGAAATCGACCCCGGCGCCGGGCTGGTCACTGAAGTGACCAAATAAAATGCTGAAGCGCGGTCTGACGAAAACCTGGCCCTGGCTGGGCCTGGCTTTAATAGCCCTCTGGCCGCTTTTGATCGTCAACCGGGGTTTTGACCTCACCGACACCGGCTATTACCTGGCCCAGTACCGCCAGGCTTTCAGCGAGCCGGAATCCCTCTCGCTATTCACCATTCTGAGCGCCTGGCTGGGCGGCCTCATCTATGCCCTGGCCCCCGGCGGCCAGTTGCTGGCCGTCAAAATCGCCGCCGCCGGCCTTTACGCGGCTGTCGCCTACTTCAGCTTCGTTATTTTGCGCGAGCATTTCCCCGACTGGCTGGTCCTGACCTCTCTGGCCCTTTCCTCGCTCTACGCCAATTCTTTTTTTTATTCCGCCAACTATAACACTTTCAGCTATCTGTTTTTATCCGCCGCCATTTTTTTGATCTACCGCGGCCTGCAAAAGGACCGAAAGGCCTTTTTGCTGATGGGGGCGGCCCTTCTGGGCTTTAACGTCTTCGTCAGGCTGCCCAATATTCTTCAGTGGGCCCTGGCCCTGGCCCCCCTTTGGTATTACTGGGTCTGCCTGGGCCGGCGGGCCAGGGGCCTGACCCTGGGCTGGTATTTTATTCTGTCGCTTTTGGCCGCTTTTTTATTCCTGGCCGCCGGCGGCCTGCTTTTTTTGGGCCAGGGCGGCTTTGACGGGCAGATTGACCTGCTTTTCGAACTTATCCGGGGGACCAGAAAGACCGGGCACAGCACCCTGTCCATTCTGGACCGGCTGACCGACGACCTGACGGCCGGCTATTACATGGCAACGCTCTATGCCCCCCACCTGCTCGGCGGCTCGGCCCTTATTCTGGCGCTGATGACTATCGGCCGGCGTCACCCGGCCGTGGTCGGCGCTTTGGCCCTGGCCGGCCCGGTCATCGGCCTTCTGGCCGGTTTCCTGATTTATTTCGGGCAGCAGCGGCCCGAAACCCCCAGCCTGCTGGCGGCTGTTTTTTCTTTCTACAGCCTGGCCGGGCCGCTGATAAGCCTGGCCGGGCTCTGGCATTATCATCAGAGAAGCCCTTTACTGAGCACCCTGTGCGGCATGGGGGCCGTAGTTCTGCTGGCCATGCCGGTGGGCAGCGATTTCGGCGTCGAGCATTATGCCTATTACAGCCATCTGAGCCTGGGCCTCTGCCTGGGGCTGGTCTACCGGTTCTGGCGGGAAATCGCCGGCCGGCTTCAAAAACGCTGGCCGGCGCCCGACCCCGCCCGCTGGCTGAAAGCCGCCGCCGGGGCCAACCTGATATGGTGGGCCATGCTGGGCCTGGGTCTTCACCTGGCCAACGCCAATTACTTCAAGTCAGCCTTCTGGGACGCCCCCTATTGGCTGACCACCAAAGAGGTCGAGGGCGTCGGCGTCCTGGCCGGCATGAGGACCAACCCGGCCCGGGCCAGGGCCTTAAGCCGCCTGGCGGAAAACCTCAGGCCCTTTGAAAACACGAAAATCGTGGCCTTCGGCCAATGCCCGATGTGCCTGATGCTCACTGATGCGGAACCGTTTTTCAAAGCCCTGTGGGTCGATCTTTTCGCGGTCACCGGCGACGAATTCATAGCCGATTTAAGTGAGGCCGCGGCCCGGGGCGAACTGCCGGTCGTCCTGATAAGCAAGAACAGCTCCAGCGACATCTGGCGCCTGCGCTGGCGGGACCTGCACAAAGAGAGGCTGCTCAAGATCTTTTTGAGGGACCAGAAATATGTTCTGCATTCGGTGGCCGATTATTTCTATTTGTACCTGCCCCCCGGGCTGGCGGAAAAATGCTTAAGCCCAGTCTGACGAAAACCTGGCCCTGGCTGGCCCTGGCTTTAATAGCCCTCTGGCCGCTCTTGATCGTCAACCGGGGTTTTGACCTCGGCGACACCGGCTATTACCTGGCCCAGTACCGCTATGCTTTCAGCGATCCGGAATACCTCTCTTTACTCAACATTCTGAGCAGCTGGCTGGGCGGCCTCATTTATGCCCTGGCCCCCGGCGGCCAACTGCTGGCCCTCAAGATCGCCGCCGCCGGCTTTTACGCGGCCATCGCCTATTTCAGCTTCGTCATCTTGCGCGAGCATTTCCCCGACTGGCTGGTGCTGACCTCTCTGGCCCTTTCCTCGCTGTACGCCAATGCTTTTTATTATTCCGCCAACTACAATACTTTCAGCTATCTGTTTTTATCCGCCGCCATTTTTTTGATCTACCGGGGCCTGCAAAAAGACCGAAAGGCCTTTTTGCTCATGGGGGCGGCCCTCCTGGGCTTTAATGTCTTCGTCAGGCTGCCCAATATTCTGCAGTGGCCCCTGGCCATAGCCCCCTTTTGGTATTACTGGGTCTGCCTGGGCCGGCGGGCCAGGGGCCTGACCCTGGGCCTGTATTTTATGCTGTCGCTTGGGGCCGCTTTTTTATTTCTGGCCGCCGTCGGCCTGCTTTCTTTGGGCCAGGGCGGCTTTGACGGGCAGATTGACCGGCTTTTCGAACTTATCCGGGGGACCAGACAGACCGGGCACGGCGCCCTGACCATTCTGGACCGGCTGACCGACAACCTGACGGCCGGCTATTACATGGCGACGGTCTATGCCCCCCAGTTGCTCGGCGGCTCGGCCCTTATTTTGGCGCTGATGATTGTCGGCCGGCGTCACCCGGCCGTGGTCGGCGCTTTGGGCCTGGCCGGTCCGGTCATCGGCCTTCTGGCCGGTTTTCTGATTTATTTCGGGCAGCAGCGGCCCGGAACCCCCATACTTTTTACGGCTGTTTTTTCTTTCTACAGCCTGGCCGGGCCGCTGATAAGCCTGGCCGGGCTATGGCATTATCATCAGAGAAACCCTTTGTTGAGCACCTTGTGCGGCATGGGGGCCGTCGTTCTGCTGGCCATGCCGGTGGGCAGCGATTCCGGGGTCGAGCATTACGCCTATTACAGCCATCTGAGCCTGGGCCTCTGCCTGGGGCTGGTCTACCGGTTCTGGCGGGAAGGCGCCGGCCGGCTTCAAAAACGCTGGCCGGCGCCGGAGCCCGCCCGCTGGCTGAAAGCCGCCGCCGGGGCCAATCTGATATGGTGGGCCATGCTGGGCCTGGCTTTGCACCTGGTGAAGGCCTATGACTTCCGGTCAGCCTTCCTGGACGCCCCCTACCGGCTGACCACCACAGCGGTCGAGGGCGTCGGCGCCCTGGCCGGCATGCGGACCAACCCGGCCCGGGCCAGGGCCTTAAGCCGCCTGGCGGAAAACCTCAAGCCCTTTAACGACACGAAAATCCTGGCCTTCGGCAATTGCCCGATCTGCCTGGTGCTCACTGATTCGGAACCGTTTTTCAAAAACCTGTGGGTCGATCTTTTTGTGGTCACCGGCGACGAATTCATAGCCGATTTAAATGAGGCCGCGGCCCGGGGCGAACTGCCGATCGTCCTGATAAGCCAGCGGAACAGCTCCAGCGACATCTGGCGCCTGCGCGGGCGGGACCTCTACAAGGAGAGGCTGTTGAACATCTTTTTGAGGGATCAGAAATATGTCCTGCATTCGGTGGCCGATTATTTCTATTTGTACCTGCCCCCCAGGCTGGCGGAAGCCGGGGCGACCGCCCGGCGGCCCGGGATGCCCGAGCCCTAAGTTCTGGTCAGGACGATTATCCCGCCCATAATCAGCAGGGTGCCCAGAATTTTATTGGGCCCCAGGCTTTCGCCCAGCAAAAGGGCGCCCAGGGACATCACCAGCACGTAGTTGAGGCTCATCCAGGGGTAGGCGTAACTGATTTCGAACTTGGTCATGGCGATCAGCCAGCTGATGCCTGAAAAAAAAGTGCAGACCATGGCCGTGATGACCCAGGGGGTCAGCAACAAGCGGAAAATGAAAGCGGCCTTTTCCAGCCATAAGTCCGGAAAAGGCCCGGCCCTGGAAACCTGCCAGCGCATGATCAACTGGCTGCTGATGGCCAGGGCGATAGTGGCGAAAATGAACAAATGGTCAAGCCAGCGATTCAAGGCGATCTCCTTTGGAATAAAGCCTTTTAAATCATATATCCCCTGGCCCGCCCTGTCAAGCCGCAAGCTTATGAGGTGAACGACATGACTCAAGACCAACTGCCCTTTAACCGGCCTTACATGACCGGCAAGGAACTCTACTACATCGCCGAGGCTCATTTCGGCGGCCGGCTGGCCGGCGACGGCCCCTTCACCAAAAGATGCCACGCCTGGCTTCAAGAGCGGCTCAAAAGCCCCCAGGCCCTCCTGACCCATTCCTGCACCGCCGCCCTGGATATGAGCGCCCTGCTGATGGACATCCGGCCCGGCGACGAAATCATCATGCCCTCCTTCACTTTTGTCTCCACGGCCAACGCTTTTGCGCTGCGCGGCGGAACCCCGGTTTTCGTGGATATCAGGCCCGACACCCTGAACCTCGATGAGAGATTGCTGGAAGAAGCCGTCACCCCCAAAACCAGGGCCATTGTGCCGATGCATTACGCCGGGGTGGCCTGCGAGATGGACGCCATTTCGTCTATTGCCAGACGTTGCGGGCTGTTGGTGGTGGAAGACGCGGCCCAGGGCCTGTTGGCCAGTTATCGGGGCCGCCCTTTGGGTTCTTTGGGCGATCTGGCCGCCCTGAGTTTTCACGAAACCAAAAACATCATCTCCGGCGAGGGCGGGGCGCTTCTGGTCAACAACCCCCGCTTTGCCCGCCAAGCGGAAATAGTGCGGGAAAAAGGCACCGACCGCGGCCGCTTCTTCCGGGGCGAGGTGGACAAATATACCTGGCAGAGCGTCGGCTCGTCTTTCCTGCCCGGGGAACTGATCGCCGCCTTCCTCTGGGCCCAGTTGGAAGAAGCCGACCGCATCAACTCCCGCCGCCTGGCCAGTTGGAATTATTACCACCAATTGCTGGAACCCCTGGAGCGGCTGGGCATTCTCCGCCGCCCCATGGTGCCGGACCATTGCCGGCACAATGCCCATATTTACTACATACTTTTAGCGCCGGAAACAGACCGGGACCTGGTCCTGCGGAAGCTGCGCGAAAAAGGAATCGGCGCCGTGTTTCATTATGTGCCCCTGCACTCTTCTCCGGCCGGCCTTCGCTTTGGACGGGCCGGCGGCAGCTTGGACAGGACCGAAGATCTGTCGGCCCGGCTGATCCGTCTGCCGCTGTGGGTGGCGATTACCGAAGAACAGATCGAAAGGGTCGTGGCCGCCGTCGGCGAGTCGACGACCGGCCGGAGCGGCGGCTGGTGAAGATCCGTGGCTGTGAAGGCGAAAGGGCTTTGGCCGGACGTCTCAAGATAGCGCCAGTAGAATTTTAAGGTCGGGCGTTTTGGCCGCGACGGCGTCGAAGTCGCGGTCATTGTGCAGCAGAATGAGCTTGTTTTCCATGGCCGTAAGGGCAATAAGCAGGTCAATTGATCCTCTGACCGTAACTCCCCGGCGGCGCAGATCAAAAAACAGCCTGGCGGCCTTTTCATAAATATCCGGGCCTTCGGGCGGATAGTAAATAACCTGGGTGCTCAGATATTCCCGCAGGCGTTTGTATTCCCGCTCGTCCCGCGCGCCCTGCAACAGTTCCTGATACGAAAAAGCCGAGATGCCAAACGGAATGTCCCGGGCGATAACTTCATCAAAGAGGTCGGTTTTCAGGTTGCGCCGGCCTTTGAAAAATTCAATCAAAACTGAGGTGTCCACTAAAATCATCGCTGATCTTTACGGTGGGCGGTATAGTCATAGTCATCGGCAAAACGGACCTGGCCGCGAAGCTCACTCAAATCCTTTCTGGCGTGTCGGGTCACAAATTCCCGCATCGCCTGTTCCACAACACCTTTTTTCGTGCGTATACCTGAAACTTCCATTGCGGCCCGCATAATCTCATCGTCAATCATGATATTTGTACGCATGGCCATACACCTCCATATACACATATGATGCCCCGGTCCGAGCCTGATGTCAAGTATTGTCTCCTTGAGTCAGGCCTCTGGCTATGCTTTAAAATAGCCAAACCGCCTTCCGGGTCTTGTTCAGCGATTTTTAAGGCCTTGGAGAGCGTTTCATTGGCCTTCTTTAAACCGGCCTGGTAATCCAGATTTGAAGTAGACAAATCGCGTTTTTTCTTCAAAACGGCGGTTACGTCCAGTTGTAACCCTATCTGGATCTCCGGTTTAATCGCTGAGCCACTCTTTACCATAAGCCTCCACCGCCCGACTGAGATTTAAGCCATCTTCAATCATCCCTTTTACACCGATAGAGCGTTTCAATTCTGCCGCTTGTCCGGGTGAAATAGGCAGTTTTATGAGATGCTCCAGGTAGGCGGCTTCATCGCCGCGCCTTTGGGCTTCGGTAATTTTGCGTAGGATTTCATTATACTCTTCATCAGAGACCCTGGTTAAAACCGGCTCTAAGATTCCCATTTTTCATCTCCTTTCAGGCGGCCTCCAGGCTTCATTGCCGGGTGACTTAAATTAAGCCATTTACGCTAATTATTCAAGCAAAAAGCCGGGGACAAGCCCGGCTTTTTGCGGCGGCGGCCGGGTTCCGACTCGGCGCCGACGGGCTGGTCCGGCGGGTCGCCGGTCAGCGCTGAAGCTGAAGAAAGAAAGAAGCGGGGAGCCTTCAGGCCCCCCGCTTCTTTCGCTGCGCCGGCGGTCGGCCGCCGCTCAGATGTTGATGGGAATGATGTTGGCGGTGATGAAGATGAGCATTTCCGACTTGTCGTTCTGCACGCTGCGCTGCTGGAAGAGCCAGCCCAAAAGGGGCACCCGGTGCAGCCCCGGCACCCGGCTGACCCCCTCGGTCTGGGTGTCGGTAATGATGCCGCCGATGACCACGGTCTCACCGTCCTTGACCATGAGCATGGTCTGGGCTTCCCGGGTGTTGATGGCCGGTTCCGACCCGGCGCCGGCGGACTGGTCCGGCGTGTCGTTGGTCAGGTTGATGTCCAGGGTGACGATCTGGCCGTTTTCCTCTATGTGCGGGGTGACCTTGAGCTCCATGACCACGTCCTTGAACTGGGTATTGGCCGCGGTGTTGGCCGAAGAGCCGCTCTGATACGGAATTTGCTTACCCTGCTTGATGGAGACTTCCTGATCGTTGGCGGCCATGATGCGCGGCGCGGAAATGGTGCGGGCGTCGCTGGAGGTCTCCGAGGCGGTGATCCGGGCGTTCAGCAGCAGGCTGTTGGCCTTGTTCAGAAAGCCCAGGCCCAGCGCGGCCCCGGCGTTGCTGATGTCCAGTATGCCGCAGCCGCTGCCGGCTTCCTTGGGCGAGCAGCCGACGCCGCTGCCCGTGAGGTCTGAATTGTAGCCAAGGCCCCAGTTGATGCCCAGGCTGTTGACGAAAGAGGCCGTGGCCTCGATAATGCGGGCTTCGATGAGAATCTGCCGGACCGCCCGGTCGATGCGCAGAAAGACCTGGCTCATGGTGGCGATGCTGCCGGGGTCGTCCTCCACATAAATGTCGTTGCCGATGGATACTATCTTCCCCCGGTCACTTTTGAGCTTGCCCAGTTCAGTCGTGACCGTGCCGATGGGGGCGTATTTGGGGGTAAAGACTTTTTTGGTCAGCGGCGCCTGGGCCGCCCGGGCCGCCCGCTCGGCGGCCGCTTGGTTACGCCCCTGCTGAATACTCTGCAGGGTCTGCAGGTTGTAAATGGTCAGGACATTGCCTGATTCTTCGACCCCCAGGTTGCGGGAAGCCAGGACAATGTCCAGGGCCTGGTCCCAGGGCACGTCCCGCAGCTTTAAAGTGACCTTGCCGGTGACCTGGTCGGAGACCACGATATTTTTGCCCGAAACCTCGCCGATGATCCGGATGATGTTGTGGATGTCGGCGTTCTGGAAATCCAGTGAAATATGTTCGCCCGTGTAAAGCTTGGGCGCCTGGTAATAAACGGACCGGTTAAGATCGCTCTCCAGATCCAGATCGGGCAGGGCCGCGTTGGAACTGGCGGGGCTCACCGCCGCCGGGGCGTTTTGGGCCGCCGGGGCGAAACTGCCCTGGGCGGCGGCCGACGGCGGCCCGGCCAGAGAGACGGCCAGCCCAAAGGCCGCCGCCAACAGGGATATCCTCAATTCGCTGATCATAATCATTCTCCTTGTCCGGCGGAAGACAGTCGCCTAATCCATCTTCCGCTCTGGCCCTTGGCGCCGGAAGCCAAAAGGCCGCTTCCGGCAATTCCGGGGTTGCTATTTAGGGGCTCCTGACAGAGCTTAAAGGGCCCGGCCCTTTATTTTTTATCGGCCGCCGGCGGTCGAACCTTAAGGCTTATGAAGCGCCTGTGTAAATGAATTTTCAACCGCGGCGCCCATTTAAAAAATCATCGGCCCGGGGCGCCGAACCGGTTCAGGGCGCCCCGGCCTGGTCTTCGGCCGGCCCGCCGCTTCGCGTCAGGCCTTCGCTGCTGCCCACATTCAGCCGGATGTCGGTCATTCGCGGCGGGTTGCCGGCGATGCCGGAAGGCTCCGCCACCGTAACCGTATCGGCGGTGATTTTGGTGATGCGCCCCTGGCGCCGCCCGATGCGCTCTCCGCCCCTCATGATATAGCTGTTGCCGGCCCCATCCTCAAAAGAGGCCAGGGCGGCGCCGCGCCCGCCGGACAAAACGGTGATGGCCACCAGTTTCAACTGATTCAGCTCCAGGCGCAGCAGGGGCGGCAGCTTGGCTTCCTCGTCAGGGTCCAGGCTGAGGCCCCGGTCCTCCATATCCGGGGTGCCCCGCACTTCTTTGATCGGCAGAAAGGGATCGGGCAGAGCGAGCACATTATAGTTGTACGAAGCCAAAGTCTCATATCGCCACTGGTCGAGGCTCTCTATAATGGATTTTTTCTCTTCCGGCTGGCTCCCGGCGGGCTCTTCTTTCCCGTTCGGGCCCGGCGAGGCGGGGCTTCCGGCCTGGGGCCCCCCAGCGGCCTGGCCGGGCGCGGCGCCTGGCTCCTGGGCGGCGCTCTGCTCGTCCAGGACTTCTATTTTTATCTCCGAGTTTTGGGCCGGCTGGCTTTTGGAACCCGAGCCGGTGGTCACCTCCAGCACTTCAAATTTAATCTCCGGAGAGGCCTGGCCGGGGGCGGCGGCCTCCTGAGCCGACAGCCCCGAAGACGAAATCAGAAGCATGGCCAAGACCAGAGCCGGAATCAGCCGGCCGTCGTTTACCCTGGAACAGATATGTAAGCCCATACGCATCAAAATCCCGCTTTCAAATGTCCGCGCCGCGACAGCGCGCCTGACGCTCTCGAGTTTCAATCGCTTGAGGCCGGCCTCATCTCTTGCCTTTGGAAGCTTTGCTCTGGTCCTCAATCTCGGTCTCGGTCAGGGCCCGATAAGTGCTGCCGCTGCATTTGACCGTAATATGAAAAATTTCCCGCTGCGGATCGACCATTTTCGGGGAACCTATATCCACCTGGGTTATGTTGACAATCCGGTTGATTCGGCTGAAGTCGTAAAGAAAAGCCGAGACCTTGGCAAACTCGCCCTCCAGGGTCATGGTGAAAGGTATTTCCGCGTAGTTTTCCTTGACCGCCGCCGGCAGCGCGGGCTTGAACTGGGTGACCCCGTCGGTCAGGCCGGCCCGGGAGGCTATCTCTGAAACCATCTGCACCAACTGCGACATTTCGTTTTCCTTGGGCAGATATTTCTCCATATACTGATAGGCCGCGTCTATGTCTTCGGCCATCTGGCCGACGGTCTTGTGCTTTTTCAGAGAGTCGTTTTCTTTGACAATGTCGTTTCTGGCCGTGTTGATTCTGCTTTCCAGCCCGGCCGCCTGCTCGCTGTAGGGGAGATAGACCAGGGCGTAAAAGGCCAGCCCCAGGACCAGGACGCTGGCCGCGAAGATGACGATTTTGGCCACTTTGGATAGCTTGGCCGCCGCATCGATCAAACCCGGTTTGCCCGTCTTTTTTTTCGCCGCCGCCTTGGCCACCTTCACTCCTCCTTACGCCAATTCCAGTTTTGGCCGTCAAATGCCCCGGCCGCTTCGGCCGGCATTGCTCTGAATGTTCCTCACCAGATCGGGGGCCGCCGCCTCCACCGCTTTGAAAAAGTCCCCTCTGGAAGGCAGGCCCGCCGCCGGCAAGCCCTCTTCAATAATGGTGGGCTGGGGGAAAGAGGTTTTGGCCCTGATCAGGAATTTGGTCAGTTTATAATTTCTGATGGCCATATCCTGGGTGATTTCGATCAGCGCGACGCTTTCCCGGTCAATATAGGCGGCGTTTTCGAGCCTGGTATGAAAGGTGCTGACCGTGTCCTTGTCGGTGGACAGCCCTTCCAGGGTCAAATCTCCCTGGTTGTGCTTCAGGCTCAGCAGCCAGGCGTTGGTGTTGGGCAGCAGTTGATCGATTTCCACCAGCAGCCGGGTCTGGTCACGCCGCCTTTCCTCAAGTTCGACAATGACCGATAACTGCCGCCATTTCCTGAAAGTTTCGTTCGTCAGACCGCCGGCCTCCGCCACCTGCCTTTTCAGGGCGTTGAGCGAATTTTCCTGGGACTGCTGTTCGTTCCGGAGATTGAACAGATGATTGTCCAGCATGAACGTTTTATACGAAAACAGGCCGGCCGCCGCCATCAGCATGAAAAGGCCATAAGCCACCACAAAAAGCCGGCCTTTGTATTTTTCCTTGAAAGCCCCGATGGGCAGAAGATTGACGGTGATCATTGGACTTCCACCCTTCTCAGCGCCAGGCCGAAGCTGACCGCCATCTGGGGCCCGATATAATTGATATATTCCTGGTCGTATTTTTTAGGGTTGAAATTGACGCTCAACAGGGGATTGAAAAGCCGGGTTTCCAGGTTGAAATATTTCTCGAACTCCGCCGGCAGGCCGGTGATCAGGCTGCTGCCGCCGGACAGGAAAATCTTCTTGGCTTTATAGGCGGCGATTTCCGCTCTGGCGGCGTCCATGACCCTTTCCACGGCCGCTATCCAACTGGCCACCGCCCGGTCCACCACTTCGGCCGCTTCGCCGGGGTTGGGGGCGGCCTCGCTGCCGAACTTGATGGCCTCGGCCTCGTCCTGGCCCAGGTCAAAAAGGTTCCCCAGTTCATCGGTCAGGTACTGGCCGCCGCCGGGTTCGTCCTTGATGACCACGGGGCTGCCCTGGTCCAGGACGATGATGTTGATCATGTTGGCCCCGATATCCACCAGAATGACGTCTTCCTGGCTGTCGGGGTAGACGAATTCATAGGCGTTGCAGAGGGCCAGCCCGTCGACGTCAATGACCGCCGGTTTCAGCTTGGCCACGGCCATGGTTTCCATGTAGTTCTGGACCACCTGCTTGCGGGCCGCCACCAGGAGGACCGTCATCTGGTTTTCCATCTGATTCTGGCCGAGAACGTGGTAGGAAAGGTTGACCTCGTTGATGGAAAAGGGGATGTACTGTTCGGCCTCGCCGATAATGGCGCCCTTGAGTTCCGCCGGGTTCATCAGCGGCATGTTGATCTTCTTGACCACGATGGAGTCGCCGCTGACCGAGGTGGAGACGTATTTGCCGTTCAGCCTGAGGCGGGCCACCAGGTTTTTCATGGCCTGGCTGATGGCGGTCTTGGCCGGGGCCGGTTCTTCCTCCCAGTTCAGAATCAGGGCCATCGGCAACTGGGCCATGCCCAGGCCCGCCAGGTTGGCCCGGCCGCTCTTGATATGGTCCAGCGTGATCACTTTGGCCGCATAAGAGCCTATGTCAATGCCCAAAACATTTATCGCCATTATCTGGAGTCCTCGCCGTTTAATTTCCTGACCGCCAGGGCCGATAAGTACGTTAGCGCCCGTTTGTCTTCCGCGGCGGGACGCGGCGCCCGCCTCCCCGCCCCGGCCGGCGCCCGGGAACCCCCCCGGCCGGAGAGCGGCGCGTCGCCAGCGGCCGCTCGCTATTTCAGGCCGGCCCCAAAAGGCCTCCAGAGCCGGCCTTCAGGCCGGGATCATAAATTGCCGGAAAAAATCTTGTCCTTGTCTTCCAGGTTGTAACCCAGGGCCAGGATAATCTTGCGCATGGTTTCCATGCGACAGCTTTTGCCGTTCTCAATACGGTCAATGGTCAGGGGTGAAACGCCCGCCTTGCGGGCCAGTTCCGCCTTGCTCATCAAAAGCTGTTCCCTGATAACCTTCAGAGAGTTGCGTGCCAATTTCATTACCTCGTTGTTAAACAAGGGGAACGCGTATCGATCTCCTTAAAAGGGCTTTTAGATGACGTGATCAATACTGTGTCGCCTTGGTTTTGACCCCGTGTGCCTGATGGGAAACGTTCAACCGGGCCTGCTTCCGCGCCTGATCTCTCGCGGCGGCCGACCAACCCAAAATCTCTCTCCGCTCACCGTCCGCTCCGGAACCGGCCTTCAGAACCGGGTGGGGGCGGAGGGACGACGGCGCTTTGCCTCTGAAGGGAATCTTTGAAATTCCCTCAGCCTCGACCAGGGGACAGTCAAGGCGGATACTAAAACTCCAATGGCGGCCGCAAGCTCTTTTAACTTACTGCCACGTTGAAACATTTCACCATTTTAAAGCGATATTGTCAAGCTATTTATGCTAATTATGCATAAATTTTAATAACTTATGCTGCATATGGGGTCAAATTTGAACCGCGGCACAACATCTTGAAAAAATCGCCGCCGCCTGAGAGCCTTTTTTCGGCTCCGCCAGGCCCCGAAAGAGGCGCCGCCTGAAAAAAATCGGGGCCGCGCGCCTTGACAGCCCGGCCCCTTATCTTCTATTATAGTCCCAAACAGGCAAGGGAGCCGGAATGAGGCCGGCTGCGAGGCGCACCCGCTTTTAAGTTTTGAATCCAAGTGCGCGACCTTCTGAACCTGATCCGGGTAATACCGGCGTAGGGAGCCGACCTCTTCCGCCCTCCGGCGCTGACCAGCGCCCCTTGCCGGGGAATATGGCTCCTGTAATCTTTCGCTTAAGGAGCCGATTAGTGATCCCTGAACCCTCCGCCGGCCGGCCGGCCGGCCCGCAGTCCCCTTCAGCGCCTGAACCTCTCCGCTGCGTCCTGACCATTGCCACTTCCGACTCCGGGGCCGGGGCCGGCCTCCAGGCCGACCTGAAAACTTTTGCGGCCCTGAAAGTTTACGGCCTGAGCGCCGTCAGCGCGGTCACCGCCCAAAACAGCCTGGCCGTCACCGCCCTGGAGTGCCTCTCCCCGGCCATGGTCCGCGCCCAGCTTCTGGCCCTCGACGATGATTTCCCGATCGGGGCCATCAAAATCGGCCTTCTGGGAAACGCGGCCAATACCCGGATTGTGGCTGACTTCCTGAGGGAAAAATATGAGCGGGGGCCGGTGGTGCTGGACCCGGTCATGGTCTCGGCCAGCGGCCACCGCTTCCTGCCCCCGGAGGCGGTCGAGGCCCTGAAAGAGCTGATGAAGCTGGCCACGGTCGTCACCCCCAATCTCCCGGAAGCCGGGGTCCTGTCCGGCCTGGAAATCAAGAGCGATGAAGAGCGCCTGAAGGCCGCTGAAAAGCTCCTGGCCCTGGGCGCCGGAAGCGTTCTGATCAAAGGCGGCCACGGGCGCGGGGAGGCGGCCGACGATCTCCTTTGGGGGCCGGACGGACCTCTCTGGATCAGGGGACCCCGAATCTACACCCCCAATACCCACGGCACCGGCTGCACCCTCTCTTCGGCCCTGGCCGCTTATCTGGCCAAAGGGCGCTCTCTTCCGGAAGCCGCCTCGCTGGCCAAGGATTACGTCACCCTGGGCTTGCGGCACAGCCTGAAGCCCGGCCGAGGGCCAGGCCCCCTGAATCATTTTCACCAGTATTACCTTTTGGAAAGTTGAGCCTCATGAAAGAATTGGGCAAATACCTGGAACAGGTCCGGGCCCGGGCCCCCCTGACCCTTTCGATCACCAATCAGGTGACCATCAATGAATGCGCCAACGCCCTTCTGGCCATCGGGGCGTCGCCGGTCATGAGCGACGATCCGGCCGACGCCGAAGCCCTGGGCGCTCTGGCGGCGGCCACGGTCATCAATATCGGCACCACCAGCCGGGAGCGGCTGGAGGTCATGCTGAGCGCCGGCCGGGGCGCCAGGAGGGCCGGGCGGCCGGTGGTCCTGGACCCGGTGGGCGCGGGGGCCACCGAAGTCCGCCGCCGGGCGGCCGGGCGAATCATCGAGGAAATAAAGCCGGACATCATCCGGGGCAATCTGGCCGAGATCAGGGCTTTGGCCGGCCTGGCCTTTGAACAGAAGGGGGTCGATTCGGCCGAGACCGGCGACGCCGAGTCGGCCGCGGCCGTGGCCCGGAACCTGGCCGCCGCCCTGGGCGCGGTGGTGGCCGTCACCGGAGCGGTGGACGCGCTTTCCGACGGGCAAAACTGTCTGCTGATCGAGGGCGGGCATCCCCTGATGACCAGATTGACCGGCACCGGCTGCCTCTTGACGGCCATGGTCGGAGCCTATGTCGGGGCCAATGCCGGGCCGCCTTTCCTGGGCACGGCGGCCGCCCTCAGCCACCTGGCCCTGGCCGGGGCCCGGGCCGCTGAAAGCCTGGAGCGGCCCGGGCTTCTGGGGACCTACCGGGTCAGGCTTTTTGATTATTTGGGGCTGATTTCAGGCCGGGACCTGGAAGTTTTCCAGGGGGTACGTCAAATATGAAGAACCGGGAACAGTTTGGGGATCTTTTAGCCCTGACCCTGGTCATCAGCGCCCGGGAAGCCGCTCCCCGTTCCCTGCTGGAGCTGGCCGCCCAGGCTTTTGACGGCGGGGCCGGCGCGCTTCAATTGCGGGAAAAAAATATTCCCGACCGGGATTTTTATGAAGAGGCCCGCGGCCTGGCCGACTTGTGCCGGGCCCGAAAAAAACTCCTGATCATCAATGACCGGGTTGATCTGGCCCTGGCCGTCAGGGCCGACGGCGTCCACCTGGGCCAGGGCGACCTGCCGGCGGCGGCCGCCGCCCGGCTTCTGCCCAAAAACAAATTGCTGGGAGTTTCCGCCGGTGATCTGAAAGAGGCCCGGGCCGCGCTGGCCGCCGGGGCCGACTACCTGGGCGTGGGGGCCGTCTTCCCCACCGGCAGCAAGCACGACGCCGAACCGGTCGCCCGCGGGGAAATCGACCGGATCCTGGCCCTGGGGGCGCCGACCGTGGCCATCGGCGGGGTGAGCCCGGCCAATGCCGCCGAGGTCTGGGCCATGGGCTTCAGCGGCCTGGCCGTCATTTCCGCCCTGGCCGGGGCCGAAGATCCCCGGCGGACGGCCGAGGCCCTGTTGGCCGGGCGCGTCAGCCGCTGATCACCGGCGGCTGGCCCGGCCCTAATCCAGGCCGCCGTCCGGAATGGGAACTTCGCTTAAGGCCTCGAAATCCAGTCGGCCCCATAAATTCTGCCACCGGTCATCGGCGCCCCGGGCGGCCCAAATTTCCTCCGCCAATCGATGGGCTCTGGGCAGCAGCGGCAAGTCCCGCGGCAGGCTGGCGTAAGCCAGGCTCGGCCAGCCGGACTGCCTCAGGCCCAACTGTTCGCCGGGCCCGCGCAGGCTGAGATCCATCTCGGCCAGGGCCTGGCCGTTATGCTCCCTGACCAGGGTCCGGAGCCTCAGGCCCCCGGCCGGAGTAATTTTCGACGGCAACAGGAGGCAGTGGCCGTCCTGCCCTCCCCGGCCCACCCGGCCCCGCAGTTGATGCAGCTGGGCCAGCCCGAAACGCTCGGCCCCTTCGATGAGGATGACCCGGGCGGCCGGCACGTCCACCCCGACTTCAATGATGCTGGTGGCCACCAGGATATTGAGCCGGCCCAGCCGAAAGTCCTCCAGGGCCGCTTCCTGTTCCCCGGGGGACATTCGCCCGTGCAGGGCGGCCAGGCTGAAACCGGGGCCGGCTATTTTTTTCAAATCCCGGTAAATGCCGGCCAGGGAGGGCGAAGAAGGCTCGTCCCGGTCCTCGTCCCGGTCCTCGGGCCGGGCTTCGATGCGGGGCGTAACCAGAAAACCCTGGCCGCCCGGGCCGACCAGATCCAGAAAACGGCGGTAGGCGGCCAGGCGCTGGTCGGGTTCGAAGAGAGTCGTCTCCGCCGGACGGCGGCCCGGCAGGAGGCCGTTTAAGACGCTGGCCTCCAGGTCGCCGTAGAGCATCAAGGTCAGGCTGCGGGGAATGGGGGTGGCGCTCATGGCCAGAAGATCGACCCTCCTGTTTTTGCGGCGCAGGGTCAGGCGCTGTTTGACCCCGAAACGGTGCTGCTCGTCAATGACCGCCAGGGACAGATTCTTGAACACGGTGGCCGGGGACAGGATGGCCTGGGAACCCACCGCCAGACTGGCCCGGCCCTCGGCCAGGGCCTCCCGCGCCGCCTGTTTCTCCCCGGCGCTCAGGGCGCCGGTCAGCAGAACGGTTTCAAAACCCAGCTTTTCGGCCGGCCCTTTCAAAAAATCATAGTGCTGGCGGGCCAGCACCTCGGTGGGGGCCATCAGGGCCCCCTGCCCGCCCCGGCCCAGGGCGAAAAAGAGGGCCGAGGCGGCCACCGCGGTTTTTCCGCCGCCCACCTCGCCCTGCAAAAGGCGCGACATGGGGCGTTCGGCGCTCAGATCGGCGGCCAGTTCCCGGCTGACCCGCCGTTGTTCGGCGCTGGCTTCAAAGGGCATCAGCCGCCAGAAATCCCGCATGGCCCGCCGCCCTTTTTCCAGGTCCGGCCGCCGGCCGCCGGCCGCCGGCCCGGCCCGGCCGCGCAGCATCATCAAACGCCAGAAGACGAGTTCAAACAGCGCCAGTTGGCGGTAGGCCCGGCTTTGGGCCGGCCGGGGCGGCGGCCCGGAAAAATCGCCCGGCGGGGAATGGAGCGTGCCCAGGGACTTGACCGGGTCATTCAAGCCGTTGCGGGCCAGCCAGTCGGCGGGGCAAAGAGCGGGGCAATCAGCCAGGAGCGGCAGAATCTGATCCAGAAACTTCTTGACCTGACCGGAAGACAGCCTGCCCAGCGGCGGATAGACCGGGCGAAGCCCCGCGCTCCGGCCGCCGGCCGGCCGGGCCGCCTCGGGCCCGCCGTCCTCCGGCAGGAATTCCAGATCGGGGTGGGCCATCTCCCAGCCCCGGGCGCTCAGGCGCACGCGGCCAAAGAGGCGCAATTGCCGCCCCCGGGACAGGCTTTTCAGAAGATGGCCCGGGAAATTGAACCAGCAGAGGAAAAGGCGGCCGCCCTCCTCATCCTCCACCTGGCATTCGGCGTAACGCCGGCGGCTTCGGGGAGACCAGCGGGCCCGGGCGGCCGCCACGACCACCGCCTCCACCAGGGCTTCGGCCTCCGGCCGCAACCGGCTGACCGGCAGCGCCTGACGGCGATCCTGATAAAAACGCGGCGACAGGCCCAGAAGATCTCCGCTGAGAAAAAAACCCGCCTCATTCAAGCGGGCCAGAATTTTGGGGCCGACGCCTTTAAGCTGAGACAGGGGAGAACTGAAGGCGGGATGATCTGGCCAGATGAGCATTTTGGCGGTCAGTTGACGAAAACATTTTTATAGTAATTCATGTTTTCCATAACCGCGCCCAGTCCCAGGGCCATGGAGATGAGCGGATTTTCCGGAGTGTTGACCTTAAGGCCGGTCTCCAGTTCCAGCCTGGCGGCCAAACCCTTCAGGAGGCTTCCGCCGCCGGTGATGTAAAGACCGTGGCGGGCCAGATCGGCCGACTGCTCGGGCGGCGCCTGAGTCACCAGCCGCTTGACCATGTTGACGAATTCGTCGTTGATTTCGGCCAGGGCTTCGCGGATCTCGTCACTGTTGAGCTCCACCATTTTGGGAATGCCCCGGTCGAGTTCCTTGCCCCGGCAGTTGAAGGTAAAGATCTCTTGCAGGGGCATGGCCGAGCCGATGGTCATCTTGATGCTCTCGGCCATGTTCTCGCCCACGGCCAGGCGGTGCTTGCGCCTCAGAAAACGGGCGATGGCCTCGGTGGCCTCGTCGCCGGCCACCCGGCGGGACTCTGAGGCGGAAATCGCGCCCAGGGAAATCAGGACGCCTTCGCTGGTGCCCCCGCCCACATCCAGAACCAGCCGGGCCACCGGTTCGGCCACCGGCAGGCCCAGGCCGATAGCCGCGGCCAGGGGCTCGTCAACCAGGTGAATGCTGCGGCCGCCGGCCTGCTCGGCCGCCTCGATGATGGCCCGCTTCTCCACCTGGGTGCTGTCGACGGGCACCCCGATGACGATGCGGGGGCGAAACAGTCTCCGGCGGGCGCCGGCCATCTCCAGAAAAGACCGGATCATCTGCTGGGTGACGGCGAAATCATGAATGACCCCGCTTTTCAAAGGCCGGATGACTTCGATGCCGATCGGGGTGCGGCCCAGATAGCTCTTGGCCTCGTGCCCCACGGCCAGCACCCGGCGTGATTCACTGTCCAGCGCCACCACCGACGGTTCATTGAGGATTATGCCCCGGCCTTTTTCATATATGAGCGTATTGGCGGTGCCCAAATCCATGGCCAGACCGCCGATCAATGACCAGACTGACATTCTTTTCCCTGTTATAATCCTCCAAGGCGGCTGAAGCGCCCAAATTCCCCGCTGAAAAGCGCCGATCTATTCCTCTTCGTCATCAGCCTCGGCCAGGGCGGTCAGGGCTGTTTCCAATAACAGCTCCGGGCTGTCGCCGTCTTGGGGATAGGCCGCCAGAGCCGGGAAAAGCCCCAGGTCGGCCCGGCCGCTGGAGCCCGGCAGGGGCCAGTTTTCCAGGCTTTTCTTGAATTTGGCGATCACCGATTTAACCTCGGCCGCCTCGGCCGAAGGCGAAGCCAGGGTGAAAAGCCCATAGGAGACATGCCCCAGCCGCCAGGTGGGCCGGAGGCTGTCTTTCAACTGCCTGGCAATGGACTTGATCAGCTCGCCGGCCGCCTCCTGCCCGTTTTCAGCGGCAAAGGCGCCCAGGCCCGAGGTGGCCAGGACGAAAAGATCCACCCCTTCACCTTTGAAATCAGCCACCTCCATCATGTGCCGAACCTCATCGACAAAGTGGCCCCGATGAGCCAGGCCGGTCTGGGAGTCGATCTCGTCCATTTCCATGACCTTGTTGATCAGGCGGTCCAGATGGAACTGGGCGGCCAGACGGGCCACCACGCATTCCAGCACTTCGGCCAGAGCCGGGTCCAGGGTCTCGCCCTCGGCCCCGGCCAGGATCAGGGACCCCCGGGGCTGGTCATTGTATAAAACAGGCCAGCCGTAAAAGGAACGGAACCCTTTGATGGCTTCAGTTTTTTGGAAAATAAAGGAATTGCGGCTGTCGGCCTTCAGCCGGTCGATGCTCAGAGGTTTGAGCTTGGTATGCAGCCAGCCGGCCAGACCCGAAGCCATCGGAAATTTGGACGGCAGATTCTCCGGCACATTCCCTCTGGCGGCCACCAGATGATAATATTTCTCATCGCTGTTTTTGACGGCCGTCAGAAAGGCCCAGCTCAAACCGGAAAAACGGCCGATGAGTTCCAGGGCGGCGCCCAGTCCCCCGCCTTCATGGTCGGAACGGGACAGGCAAAATTCCAGCCCCTGCCACAGGGCGCAAATTTCATTTTCCGGAGCTTCCCCGGGATCAGGGCCGGCCTGACCTTCGCCGCTGGTTTTGGTGATCGCCGGTTTCCCGAAGAGGCGCCGCCAGACCCGGGCTGTGCTTTGACCAAATTGAGCCATTAACTTCGCGCTCTTATCCGTAAAAATGTAACGTTGTTTGGAATCGACCGCCAGCACTCCGCAGATGTCCGGCAGAGGCACGGCCATAAACGATTTGATGTTTTCGTCACAATCATAAAACAAAAGGCGGTCGGAAGCGAAACTGACCTGGTCGACATTGACCGCCCGGCCGGTTTTATAGGCCCAGCCCACCAGCCCCTGACCCGGAAAGACCTGGATTTCGGTGTTGAGATTCATCGACAGGCTGCGATAAACCCTCAGCCGCAACGGCCCCCCGGCCCGGTCGGCCACAAAAAGAAGCGCGCTGTAGCCGTCGAGGTTGTTCAGGCAAAGATCGATCAGGGCCTGAAGTTCCGGATCGACACCCTGGCTTTTCCGTCGGCGCGGAAGCCCAAGATCCGCGGACGCCCGACCGGCGCTCTCAATTGCTTCCATTGATATCCGGCCCGCCCGTAGAAAAGTCCATTTGATTAATATAGCACATTCCAGGCGGCTTGGCACAAATTAATTAAACTACCCTGGTGATGTTGCGGGCCCGGCCGATTTCCATGTTGGCCCCCTCGCGCAGATTTTGCTCCCAGGCGTTCCGGACCGTATTGTCCGACTGCCGAACGACCTCGTGACGAAGCTGCCCCTGATGGCGGTCGGTGGCCGAGGCGATTTTACTGTCGGATATGGCCTGCTGGGTAACCAGGTCCGGCGAATTGCTGTTGATGCTCATAGTATCCTCTGATTAATCAGGCGCCCGGCCAGCCTCAGTTCGCTCGGAGACGGCAATTGCAGGGCCCGCACATTTTCCTGAAAAACGGCGCGGCCCGGGCCGGCGGAGGGCGCCTGGGCCTTATCGGCCGCCTGCTTCAAGACGGAAGCGAAATCCGGAGCGGCGGCTTCCGAACCGGCCGCCGGGCGCGTTTTTAAAAGCGGATTGGGGGCGAATTGAAAGATTTTCATAGGTTCCTGCCTTTCCGGTTTTAATATGCTTATCGGGCCGCTTCATTTAAAACTTAAGCCTTTTTTCAGCTAAATCTGAAATGATTTCTCCGATTGCCCTCAGCGCTGTTATTCAGGGACCCGAAAGGCAACGCCGAAAAGCCGCTTCGGCGAGACGAGGCGGCTTTTCGGCCATCGGCCCAGGCGGCGGCCAATGGAATTTATCTGAACAGTTCCGGGAATTTGCGTTTTAAATTGCGGTTGGACTGGCCGCTGGCCTCTTCGGTGGTTTTGGCCAGCAGGGCCTCCCCGGCCCAGGCGCGCAGTTCACTGTGGCTGGACATGCGGATGAGGCGCTTGATTTTAGGTATGGCCGCCGGCGGCATGGACAGGCTCTCGGCGCCCAGCCCGATGAGAATCGGGGCGGTCAGTTCGCTGGCGGCCATGTCGCCGCAGATGGAGACATAGGTTCCGGTTTCGCGGCCGATGTCCAGGACCAGCTTGATCATGCGGAGAATGGCCGGGTGGAGCGGCTGATACATTTCGGCGACTTCCGGGTTGCCCCGGTCCACGGCCAGGGTGTACTGGATGAGATCATTGGTGCCGATGGAAAAAAAAGCCGTCTCCTCGGCCAGTTCGCGGGCCAGAAAAACGGTGGCCGGCACTTCGATCATTACCCCCAGGGGCAGGCCGGGGGCATAGGGAATTTTCTCCAGTTCCAGGGAGCGTTCCATTTCCCCGACAAGAAGCCGGGTCGCCCGCAGTTCCTCGATCCCGGAAACCATGGGCAGGAGAATCTTGACCTCGCCGTAATGGGCGGCCCGCAGGATGGCCCGGATCTGGGTTTTAAAAATGGGCCGGTTGCGCAGGCAGAACCGGATGCCGCGCAGGCCCAGGGCCAGATTGGGGTCCGGAGAGTGGGCGCTCTCTTCCAGCAGTTTGTCGCAACCCAGATCCAAAGTGCGGATGATGACCGGATTGGGGGCGGTGCTCTCCACCACCCGCCGGTAAACCGCAAACAGCTCGTCCTCGCCGGGCAGGAATTTGCGGTTCATATACATAAATTCGGTGCGGTACAGGCCGATGCCCTCGCTGCCGTAGGACATGATGGCCGGCAGTTCCTCCACCAGTTCGAGGTTGCCCATGACCTCGATGTGCCGGTCGTCCAGGGTGACGGCCGGCAGATGGGCGCTGCGGACGATTTCGGCGTTGAAGGACCACTCCATTTTCTGCCGGGTGCGGTAGAAATTGAGAGTGTCTTCGTCGGGCCGGATGATGACATGGCCGGTGCGGCCGTCGAGAATGACGGTATCGCCGTTGGCCACCCCGGCCACCAGGTTCTTGACCCCCATCACCGCCGGCAGTTCCAGGGCCTGGGCCACGATGGCCGTGTGGGAAGTGTGCCCGCCGCTCTCGGTGGCCAGGCCGGCCAGGCCGGCCGAGGCCAGCTTGGCCACTTCGGCCGGGCTGATGTCCTGGACCACCAGGATGGAGCCTTCCGGCATTTCGGGCATCTCGCCGCCGCCGTGGCCGACCAGGGCGGAAATAATGGAATAGCCCACCATTTCCACATCCGACAGACGGGAACTGATATAGTCGTCGGCCACGTTTTCCATAATGGCCGAGATGCTCTTGAGGGTCAGGATGACGGCCTGTTCGGCGTTGCGGCGTTCTTCGCGGATCAGGGAACAGGTCTTTTTGCTCAGAACCGGATCGTCCAGCAGGAGCAGCAGGGCGTCAATGATGCCCGCCTGGCTCTTAAGTTCGGGCGGCAGGGCCTCCCGGGAAGCGTTCAGGCGCTGGCGCACCACGGATTTGGCCTGCTGGAGCCTATCTATTTCTGACTCCAGAAGGCTTTCCGACCTGAGCCGGTAATCGGGCAGGAGCAGGTTTTTATGATTGAATACCCGGGCCGGACCAATGGCGATGCCGCTGGAGGCCCGCACCCCGGTCAGCACCGAATCGCCCGGCACGAAAGGCGGGGGCAGATTCATTCTTCACCAAAACGCCCTTCGATAATGCCGCTTAAGGCCGAAACCGCCCGGTTGGCGTCAACCCCCTCGGCTTGCAAAACCACCTTGCTGTCATAGTCGCAGCCCAGGCTGATCAGGCTCAGGAGGCTCCGAACATCGGCCGCTTCGCCGTTTTTAAGCAGTTTGATCTCCGACTGATATTCTTCGGCGGCTTGAACCAGTTTAGCCGCCGCCCGGGCGTGGAGGCCCAGGCGATTCTTTATGGTCAGTTCGGCCGAACTGCTTTCACAGACACACATAGGCGTTTTCTCCTCAAAAATATATCAGGCCAGCCCGGGGTTTTCAAAGTCCCCCGGATTCAGCCCCGTTTCAGAAAAAAAAGCAAAACAGCGGCCAGCCCCACCATGATCAAAGGATACCAATAATTGAGCCGACCGGCTCTTCTGGACAAAAAACGCAGACAGATCACGCTGAACAACACCGCCCCGACCGTCAGCCACAGCCGCCCCAGAGAGTCGGCCAGGGCGGTCTTGGTTCCCAAAAGAATGACCGTGGAGGCCCCCACCACCAGGGCCAGGGCCCGGCGGACGCCCTGGGCCCGCCGCTGGATCTTCAGCCGGAACAGAAGGTCGATGATGTCCTCGCCCCGGCGATAACCCAGATAGAGCCCGGCCAGACGCACCGGCAGGGCCGGCAGACAGAAAAGGAGCGGCAGCAGCAACGGAGTCCAGCAGCTCGACAGGGACAAATCCGCCCAGACCGCCGTCAGGCAGCAGAGCGGCAGCCAGGACTGCCAAAAAAAAGAATCGCCCATGGCCGCCAGGGTCCGGCTCAAGCTGGAAGCCACCCGCAGACGGTCTTCGGGGTTCAGCCGCCCGGCGGCCACGTCGCCCTCCAGCTTGAGGATAACCCCGATGGCCACGCCGCTGGCCACGGGGTTGGTATTGAAGTACTCCAGGGCTCTCTCGCGGGCCGCCCGCAAGCCCTCCGCCGAATGGTAAAGCCGCTTCAAGGCCGGGTCAATCGCGGCGGCCAGCCCCAGGTTCTGCTGCCCCTGGTTGTTCCAGGAAGCTTCCAGGAAAAAACTTCTGAAGGCGATATTGGCCAGGGTAAGAAATTTCAAAAGAAATCTCCGGCCGGTCCCGGACCGGGCCGGAACCTGTGACGTCATTTAACTAGCAAATATATCATAGCATAATTCAGCGGCGCGGGACACATTATTTTGAAATCGCCGGCCCGCGGCCGCCGACCGTCAGGCTCGGGCCCAGACGAGGCGTCCGTCGACTTCCGAACGCCGGAAGCCGGCTTCGCCCAAAAGACGCCGGGCCAGCTCGTCAGGGTATTCGGAACGCAGGACCAGCCGCCTGATGTCCAGGTTCAGGATCAGTCTGGTGCAGATGGCGCAGGGTTGGTGGCTGCAGTAGAAAGTGGCCTCTTTAATGGCCACGCCATAGTGCGCGGCCTGAAGAATGGCGTTCTGCTCGGCATGTATGGCCCGGCAGATTTCCTGGCGCTGGCCGGAGGGGATTTGCAGTTGGTCCTTCAGGCAACCCGTCTCCAGGCAGTGGGGCAGCCCCCGGGGCGCCCCGTTGTAGCCGGTGGCCAGGACCCGCCGGTCGGCCACCAGCACGGCCCCGATCTGCCGCCGCAGGCAGGTTGAACGGGTCGCGGCCAGTTCGGCCAGGCTCAAAAAATATTCGTCCCAGTCAGGCCGCCGCCGGAGCTTTTCGGGTCCGGAAGCCGCCCCGGCGGCGGTTGGAGATTTGACAGCCGGCTTGGATGCTTCGCTCATGGCAGCCTCCGGCCGGGGAAAAGGCCGGGCTCTTCCCAACGGCTCAGGGATACGGTCAAAGTTCCGGGTAAAGTGGAAATTTCTGCAGGAATGATTCGATTTTGCGGCGAATTTTTTTCAATTGGCCGTCGTCGTCAGCCGCGTCCAGGGCTTCGACCAGGAATTCGGCCACCTGATCCATATCGCTTTCCTTAAAACCCCGGGTGGTCACCGCCGGGGTGCCCAGGCGCAGGCCGGAAGTGATGGAAGGCGGTTGGGGATCAAAGGGAATGACGTTTTTATTGGTGGTGATGCCGGCCCGGTCCAGGGCGTTTTCGGCTTTGGCCCCGGTCAGGTTCCGGCCGCGCAGATCGACCAGCAGCAGGTGGGTGCTGGTGCCCCCGGAAACCACCCGCAGGCCGGCGTCGGCCAGGGCCGAAGCCAGACGCCTGGCGTTGAGGAGGACCTGCTGCTGGTAATCCATAAAGTCGGCGGTCAGGGCCTCCCCGAAGGCCACGGCCTTGGCGGCTATCATATGCATCAGGGGGCCGCCCTGAAGGCCGGGAAAGACCTGGGCATCCACGCGGGTGGCCAGTTGCCCCTTGCAGAGGATCAGGCCGCCGCGCGGCCCGCGCAAGGTTTTGTGGGTGGTGCTGGTGACGATGTCGGCCGCCTCCACCGGGCTGGGATAAAGACCGGCGGCCACCAGGCCGGCAAAATGGGCCATATCCGCTATCAGGGCGGCCCCGGCCAGATCGGCGGCCGCCCTGAACTTGGCGAAATCCACGACCCGGGGATAAGCCGACCCCCCGGCCACGATGACCTTGGGTTTCAGGGCGGCCGCCTTTTCCAGAAGATCGTCGTAGTCGATCAGTTCGGTATCCTCGCGCACCCCGTAGGAATGGACCTCGTAAAGGCGCCCGGAAAAGCTGACCGGCGAACCGTGGGTCAGATGGCCCCCGTGGGCCAGGTTCATGCCCAGAAGCGAATCCCCTGGCGAAAGAAGCGCGAAATAGGCGGCCATGTTGGCCTGGGAGCCGCTGTGGGGCTGGACATTGACATGCTCGGCCCGAAAGAGTTTCCGGGCCCGGCTGATGGCCAGATTCTCAAGTTGATCGGCATATTCGCAGCCGCCGTAATAGCGATGGTCGGGATAGCCCTCGGCGTATTTGTTGCTGAAGACCGAAGCCCCGGCGGCCAGAACGGCCGGGGAGGCCAGGTTCTCGGAAGCGATCAGTTCGATGCTGTTGCGCTGGCGCGAAAGTTCGCTGTGAATGACGGCGCTGACCTGGGGGTCTTGGCGCTCCAGAATGGTCTTCATTTTCCCTACCCCCCGATCTTGTCCAGGCGGGCCTGATGGCGGCCCCCTTCAAAAGAAGCGGCGATGAAAGCCTCGACTATGTCCAGAGCCAAAGCCTCCCCCAGCACTCTTTCGCCCAGGGCCAGGATGTTGGCGTTGTTGTGGGCCCGGGCCATGCGGGCCAGAAACTCGCAGGTGCAGTTGGCCGCCCGGGCCCCGGGGATCTTATTGGCGGCCATGGCCATGCCGGTGCCCGTGCCGCAGACCAGAATGCCCAGATCGTATTTTCCGGCGGCCACCTCTTCAGCCAGGGGCCGGGCATAATCCGGATAATCGGCCCTCTCAGTCGAATCATCGACGCCCAGATCCCTGACTTCAAACCCTTTGGCCGCCAGGTGAACAAGCACCGCCCGCTTCAAACGGCGTCCGGCATGATCGCTGGCCACAATCAGCTTCACTGGCGCCCCCCTCCCCCGCTCGATTTTCATTCAAAACAGCGTTGGCGTTGCGGCGGTTTAAACCGCCTTGAAGATCAGGCAGCCGTTGGCGCCGCCGAAACCGAAGGAATTGCTGAGGGCGGCCTTGAGGGTCGCCTTGCGGCTGACATTGGGCACGTAGTCCAGATCGCAGACCGGATCGGGGTTCTCGAGATTGATGGTCGGCGGCAGATGCCCGTCCCTGAGGGCCAGGGCGGTGATGACCCCTTCCACCCCGCCGGCGGCCCCCAAAAGGTGGCCGGTCATGGACTTGGTGGAACTGACGGCCAATCGGTAGGCGTGCCCGCCAAAGGCGCTTTTGATGGCCAGGGTCTCAATGGCGTCGTTAAGGCCGGTGGAAGTGCCGTGGGCATTGATGTAGCCCACATCCTCCGGGCCCACGTCCAAAAGCGCGGCATCGGCCAGGGCGGCCCTCATGGCCTCCAGCGCCCCGCGCCCGTCTTCCGGGGGCGCGGTCATGTGGTAGGCATCGCCCGAAGCGCCGAAACCGGCCACCTCGGCGTAAATTTTCGCGCCCCGGGACACGGCGTGTTCCCATTCCTCCAGAACCATCAGGCCGGCCCCTTCGCCGATGACGAAGCCGTCGCGGTCCCGGTCGAAAGGCCGGCTGGCCCGGGCCGGCTGGTCATTGCGGGTGGAAAGAGCCTTCATGGCGTTGAAGCCGGAAACCGCCAGCGGGGTGATGACCGATTCGGCCCCGCCGGCCAGCATGACGGTGTAACCATTGTCGCGAATCTGCTGAAAGGCCCAGCCGATGGCGTGGGTGCCGGCGGCGCAGGCGGTGGCCACCATGAGATTGGGGCCCTTAAGGCCCAATTCAATGGCCACCTGACCCGGAGCCATATTGCCAATCATCATGGGCACGAAAAAGGGGCTGACCCGGTCCGGCCCCCGGTGGAGCAAAATTTCGTGGTTGGCTTCGATGCTGGCCAGGCCGCCCAGGCCGCAGCCCATGGCGCAACCGGTCTTCAAAGCCAGGTCGTCATCGATCGTCAGCCCGCTGTCCGCAAGGGCCATCTTGCCCACGGCCACGGCATATTGGATGAAGGGATCAAAGCGTTTGACCGCTTTTTTGTCCAGGTATTTTTCAGGGGTAAAGCCGCGGACTTCGGCGGCAATGGCGGTTTTGAAGCCGGTGGCGTCAAATTTGGTGATCGGGCCGACGCCGCTTCGGCCGGCCAGAAGAGCCTGCCAGGAATCTTCCAGGTTGTTGCCCACCGGGGTCAGGAGGGCGGCTCCGGTGATGGCCACCCGGCGTGGAGATTGAGTCCGGGCCATTAGAGCCCCCTTCTTGAATATCGAAGCTGAGTAAAAACGCGCCACCGCGGCCGGGCCGCGTTTCCCGGAATATACCCATATCCGGCCGGGCCGACGGAAAGCCCGCAGACAGGAGGGAACCTCTAAAAATCAGATTTTCCTGACCGGGCCCTAAGGTGGAAGAAAGCCAGAAAGCTAAATTTTACATGGCCTTAAATTTAAATGGTAAAATTTTAGTGAAAGGGCGTTTCAGCTCACCGGGGCTCGGGAAATTCCATTTTTAGAGGTCCCTTGAATTAAGGCCATTTTGATCAGAATTTGGCTTTATTTTGACAGGCTGTCAATGAAGTCCACCGCGTTCTGGACGGTTTTAATCTTCTGGGCCGCGTCGTCGTCGATCTTGACGTCGAATTCTTCTTCCATGGCCATGATCAGTTCCACCAGATCCAGTGAATCAGCCCCCAGATCGTCCTGAAACGAGGATTCGGGACGGATTTCAGCGGCGTCCACGGAAAGCTGATCCGCAACGACCTGGATAACCCTGGCGGTAATTTCTTCACTCATGCTAAATCTCCTTATTTTCAGTCGCTTTTGTCAGGCTATGATCAGGCGTCACCCTGCCCCGTCCGCCATCAGCCGGCCGGACCAATTAAATCGTAACCGCCGATTTTGATATCTTAATAGAAAAGCGGAAAATACTCAAGCCGCTTTTGCGGGCCTCAAAGGTAGAGCCCGCCGTTGACGTGGATGGTCTGGCCGGTGATATAGGCCGCGCCGTCGCCGGCCAGAAAGGCCGCCGCTTCGGCCACTTCCTCGGGGCGGCCGAGGCGCCCGGCCGGAATGCGTTCCATGAACTGAGCGCGGACCTTCCCGTCGAGGCCGGCGGTCATATCGGTTTCAATGAAGCCGGGCGCCACGGCATTGACCGTGACGCCCCGTCCGGCCAGTTCCAGGGCCAGGCTGCGGGTCAGGCCCAGCAGGCCGGCTTTGGCCGCGCTGTAGTTGACCTGGCCGACATTGCCGGTAAAGGCCACCACCGAGCTTAAATTGATGATCCGGCCGCCGCGCTGCTTCATCATGATCCTGGCGGCCGCCCGGGAGCAGGCGAAAGCGCTGAAGAGATCGGCTTCCAGGACTTTATGCCAGTCCTCGTCGGACAATCTGACGCTCAGACCGTCGCGGGTCAGGCCGGCGTTGTTGACCAGAATATCCAGGCGGCCGTAACGGGCGGCGATATCCTCGATCTGCCCGCGTGCGGCCCGGGAATCCTCGGCGGCCCAGCACTGGACTTCGGCCGCCCCGGCTTTCTCTTTCAGCAGCTTCAGGGTTTCTTCGGCGCCCGAAGAGGCGGGATTGACGTGGGTGGCGATCACGGCCGTATCCGGAGCGGCCAGGCGCAAGGCCACGGCCCGTCCGATGCCCCGGACGCCGCCGGTAACCAGAGCCACTTTTTTGATGTTCATATAACCCCTTATTCCCAAGGCCGCGGCCTGTCGTTCAGGATCACCGCCTCCGCCGGGCACAGCTCCAGACAGAGCGCGCAACCCGTACAATCGAGGCCGACCCGAAAGACTCCGTCCACCACAACTATGGCCCGGGCCGGGCATTTATCCAGGCACAGGCCACATTTGAGACAGTTCCCGCCGACGATCGCGGCCCGGGCCGGGCCGGCCGGGTTCAGTTCTTAATCTCCAGAAACTGACGGCCCCGATAGACGCCGCAGTGAGGGCAGACGTGGTGAGGGCGTTTGGCCCCGCCGCATTGGGCGCACTTGACCACCGTGGGGGCCAGGGCGGTATAGTGGGTCCGCCGGGAACGGCCTCTCATTTTAGATGTTCTTCTTTTGGGTACTGCCATTTCACACCTTTATTTCTTGCGCCTCGGAAGCGCGGAATGGAGCGGGCTTGGATATTACGAGGAAGCTCCGTCAGTTCCAATTCCCGGTTTGGCAAGCACAGGGGCCGTTATTGAGGTCGGCCCCGCAGTGCGGGCAAAGGCCGGCGCAATCGGGCCGGCAGATAAAGCGAAAAGGCCAGGCCAGCCAGAAAAGTTCGGCCAGGAGACTGGACAGGTCCACCCGGCCGTCGATGGCGGTCAGCCCGCCGTCGCGGTTTTCGCCCGGGTCGCCAAAACCCTGGCCGGAAGCAAAGATATCAAGCGTTTCATCCACCTGGCCCTCCAAGCTGTTTTCTGTTTCAGCCAGACAGCGGTCACAGGCCAGGACCACGCTCACCTTGATCCGGCCTTTTAAACGCAACCGGGGCCCGATTTTGCTCAGATGGAGGACGCCGGTCAGGGACGACCGGAAAACAGGGGCCGCCTGGCCGTCGACCGCGACCAGAGACGTCAGGCGCTCGGGCGCAAGGTTCAGAACCAGATCCAGCCCTTCAGCGGGAATGTCCTCCAAAGCTATGACCAGTTCCGGTATTTTCAACGGTGGGCTCCGTGCGCCGCCCAAAGCGGATGGAAGATGCCGGCGAAAAAGCTATTTTAAACAAATGCGCGCCGGAGTCAAGATCAATTTGCCGGCCTTAAGCTTTCCAGGTGACAAACGGTTCCTTTCATCCCCGGCTATTGGGTTTCGGTCTCTTCCGCAGCGGCGGCGGCGGAATCGGGCCCGGCTGGCGAAGCCGCGCTCCCGGCGGCCGAAGGCTCAGGCACGGGCGCGGCGGCCCGGGAGTCGCCGGAACTCGGAACCGGAGCCGGGGTGGCCATGGCCTCGGGCGGGGCCGGCGCGACCGGACTGGCCAGGGGCGCCGGCTCGGTCCACTCGTCCATGACCGAGCCCTTTTTGCTCAGGCCGCCCTGGGAGATGGCCAGGTTCAGGGAGGTGCACATGAAGACCACCGCGGCCCCGCAGGTGATTTTACTGATCAGGGTCGCCGGACCGCGGGCGCCGAAAACCGTCCCGGAGGACCCGCCAAAGGCTGCGCCCATGCCCGCGCCCTTGCCGGCCTGCAGGAGAACCGTCAGCACCAGGATGACGGCGGCCCCAACGTGAATCGACACGATAATAATATCCATGATTTATCTCACCTGCCAGAGCGTTTGGCGATTTAAAGGGCCTCGGCCGGCCCCCTGGCCGTCAGCCGGCCCGGGACTCAAGACCGCCTCGAACTAGATACTATAGCATATTCGGTCCCAAGTGCAAAGCCAATTTTAGCTGCGCCCAGGGCTGCGCTTGTCGGCTGAGAAACTGTCCCCGGAATTGAAAAAAGCTTTACAAAAATGGGAGATGAAGGTATAATTTAAGTAATCGGGTGCTTCATCCGGGCGGCTTTTCCTTTTCGTCAAGCCGTGACTTTTTTCAAGACATTGAAATTGGCGAAGTTATTTCAGCGGCCAGCCTTGCTTCCAAGGCGGGCCGATGTTTTTTTTGTGGATTTTTACCCAGGAGAATGAAAAATGAACGCCGTGCCCATAACCCAGGAAGGTCTGGACGCCTTAAAAAAAGAACTGGACAAATTATTGAAAGAAGAACGCCCCCGGATCATTAAAGCCATTGAGGAAGCCCGGGCCCACGGCGATCTGTCGGAAAACGCCGAATACGCCGCGGCCAAAGAGCGGCAGGGCTTCATCGAAGGCCGCATCCAGGAACTGCAAAACCAGGTGGCCTCTTCCCAGGTGGAGGAGATAAAAGGCCCTTATGACCGCTGTGTCTTCGGCGCCACGGTGACCATGGAAAACTCCGACACCGGCGAGGAGAAGACCTACACCCTGGTGGGCCCCTATGAGTCGGCCCCGGAAAGAAACCGCATTTCCATTGCCACGCCCATCGGCCAGGCCCTTCTGGGCCGGGAAGAGGGCGACGAAGTGCGGGTCAAGACCCCCAAGGGCGTTCAGGAATACCTTATTGTGGCCATAAAATAAAAATGGAGCTTCCCGGCCGGAAATGGTGTATGATAAGGCGTCTGATAAATGCGTTGGCGGTGGTCGCCGCTTTTAAACATCGTTGATTCGAGGTGTCTGATGCAGATAGTTATCGCCGGCTTCGGAGTGGCCGGGACCACGGCCGCGGAAACAGCCCGCAAGCGGAATCCCAAGGCCAACATTACCCTGTTCAGCAAAGAAAAAGACTTGTTTTACTATCGGCTGCGCCTGCCGGAGGTGGTGTCCGGGGAGGTGGCCGCGGATAAGATAATCGCCCACCCCAAAAGCTGGTATGAGGAACGCGCCATTGATCTGCGGCTCGGGGAAGCCCTGGCCGAAGTCAACACCCAGGAGAAAATCATTCGCGGCTCCACGGGCAGCCGGCAGACTTACGACCGGCTGCTGCTGGCCACCGGCGGCGAGTCCAACCGGCCGCCCTACCCGGGTGACAAGCTCGACGGCGTCTGTGCCGTGCGCAGCCTGAACGACGCCTGGAGCCTGTTCCTCTCCGCCAGAGGCAAAAGCCGGGCGGTGCTCATCGGCGGCGGCCTTCTGGGCCTGGAAATGGGCTATGCCCTGACCAGACTGGGCCTCAAGGTGACCGTGCTGGAGCGCGGCAGCCGGGTTCTGCCCCGCCAGACCACCCCGGCCGGGGCCGAGCTTTTGCGGCGGCAACTGGGAGCTCTGGGGCTGGAATTCAGCCTCAATTCGGAAGCCGACCGTTTCGAGGGCTCGCGCAAGGTTGAAAACGTGACCCTGAAGAGCGGGCAGGATCTGCCGGCCGATATAGTCCTGATCTCGGCCGGGGTGACGCCCAATATCAACCTGGCTCTCAGCCTGGGCCTTAAAACCGACAAGGCCATTGTGGTCGACGAATACCTGCGCACGAGCCAGGCCGACATTTTCGCCGCCGGCGACTGCGCCCAGTTTCCGGGGGCCGTCGGCGGCCTGTGGACCACCTCCCGGGCCCAGGGGCTGGTGGCCGGGGTCAATCTGGCGGCCGGCGACCCGGCCGAAATGCAAAAATATGGGCCCGAGCCGCCCTCCAACACGCTGAAAGTGGCCGGCATAGATCTGGTCAGTGCCGGCAACCTTGATCCGGACAACAAGCTGCAGGGCATTGAAGCCTCAGATGACCAGACCTATCGGAAAGTGGTCCTGGACGGGGAAGGGCGTCTGGCGGGCTTCACCAACATCGGCACGACCAGGGGCAACCGGGAATTGAACGCGGCCCTCCTGGCCGGCAAGATGGTCAGTCCGGAGAAGGCCCGGGCCCTGGCCGCCCTTGATTTCGATTTTTCCACACTTTAAGTATGACTTTCAAGCCCTTAAGCCTGGAAGACCAGGCCATGTTCCGAGCCGCCGAAAAATCGGCGCCTCAGGTGATCGCCGATACGATCTTCACCAATCTTTTCATCTGGCGGTCATATTATCAGGCCTCCTGGGCGGAGGCGCACGGCTGTCTTTGTCTGTTGGCCGGCCCGGAAGGCGAGGAGCCCTTCGGCCTGCCCCCGGTCGGGGCCGGCGACCAGTTGGCCGCTCTGGATTTCACCTTGGAGGCCTTGAAGGGCCGGGCCCGGAAACCGGTTTTCAAGCGGGTGCCCGAAGCCCTGGTGGAAAAGATTGAAGCCGCCGGGCGGCCTTATGAATGGGCGCCTGACCGGGACAATGA
Source organism: Candidatus Adiutrix sp. (assembly GCA_031263565.1). Classification (GTDB taxonomy): domain Bacteria; phylum Desulfobacterota; class Desulfarculia; order Adiutricales; family Adiutricaceae; genus Adiutrix. The sequence goes on from JAISFR010000132.1 coordinate 38,912, forward strand.
CGATTACGTCTACCGGGCCGAGCAGCTCCGCACCCTCAGCGGGCGGCGCATGCACCAGAAAAAGAACCATTACAACTACTTTGTGGCCCACAACCAGTTTGAAGTCCTGCCCCTGACCCCGGATTTGACCCCGGAACTGCTGGCCGTGCAGGAAAGCTGGCTGGCCACCAAAGAGGCGCAGAACATCCCCTCCAATCAGCTCAGCCACGAAGTGGAATCGGTTCACGAACTGGTGCGGCGCCGGGAGGAACTGAATCAACTGGGTCTGGCCATCCGCATTGGCGGGCGCATTGCGGGTTTCACCATGGGTGAAATCATGAGCCCGGATACGGTGCTGGTGCATCTGGAAAAGGCCGATTACGAAATCCGGGGCCTTTTTGTGGCCCTCTCCAGCCATTTCTGCCGCACGCTTTCGCCGGAAATAGTCTATGTCAACCGGGAACAGGACCTGGGCCTGCCGGGTCTGCGCCATTCCAAAGAGTCGCTCAAGCCGGACCACATGCGCCGGAAGTACATTGTCACCCCCCAGTGACCTGGAGAATCGTCATGCCCCGACTCTTCGCCTGTCTGGCTGTAATTATGCTGCTGCCCGCCGCCGGCTGTTTCAATTCCGAAAAGGATTACGAACAACTGGTGGAGGAAAAGAACGGCCTGGCCGCGGAATTGGAAGCCGCCAACCGGGAAAACGAAATTTTGACCCGGGCTCTTGATAACATAAAAGGGGAACAGGAGGCTCTGCAGATTCTCCTGAACACCAGCCGCGGCCGGCTCACCGGCGCCTCCGGCGGGGCCGGCGCCCCGCTGCCGCCGCCGGGCAGCGAACCTTCGCCCACGGTATCCTGGGGCGGCTGGGAATGGTCCATCCCCGCCGATGCCCTGCCCGACCCGGCTTCCAGCCCGGAGATCCCGGCCGCCGTCCCCCCCCCGGTCTCCTCCGGGCGCGTTTACCAGCCCCGGCCGGGTGATGTGCTCTCGGCCATTGCCGCCCGCAACAATACCACTGTGGAAGAACTGGTGGAACTGAATCCCTTTCTGCGATCCCGCCGCAACTACATGATCTGGGAAACGGACCGGATTCGGTTGCCGTAAAGGCCCGCCCGCCCTGAATTGTCCCAACGGCGTTCACGCCAAAAAGAGGGTTGACAGAGGCGGTTGGCTGGTGTATAAAGTCAGAGTTGCTTTTGACGCGGGAATAACTCAGTGGTAGAGTGCAACCTTGCCAAGGTTGAAGTCGCGGGTTCAAATCCCGTTTCCCGCTCCAGCTTATTAGGCCAAAAAGCTAATGATATCCAAGGCCTTCAGGAATTTTCCTGAAGGCCTTGGCCGGTTTTTGATACCCTGTTGCTACCCAAACGGCAGATACGCCTACCGCAACCTACAACAACCCCTCTTTTCAGCCGATCAACCTACAGCAACCCCTACAAACCTTCAAAGCGCAAAGCGGCGGCCGCAGCGCCAAAAATGTACCCATGGCAGGGTCACAATTTGGGTAGCAAATGGGTCAAATGGAGGCCACGCGAACGCCTTCCGCCGCTGTTCCAGCCCTGATCATTTTTCTACCATATTTTTACCAGCTTCTTTTGCGCCCGCAAGCCGGGCGCTTGTACGGCAACCGTGAAGGAGGGAGTACTGGACGCGGCCTTGCAAACGGTTGGCTGGCCCGTGATAATAAGCAACGACATTAACGACGCGAAAGAGCCGCTTCGCATCTATCGGGCCAAGGATGTCGTAGAGAAGAAGCTCTTGCGTTTGAAATGCGATCTTGACCTCGGAAGGCTCAGGGTGCAGGAGATAGGAGATCAGCGGATTGTATTCCCTGCTACAAAGACACAGCGTCAGACTTTTGAGGCCTTTGGCATCAATGTCCCCCTGTAGTTAAAATCTTGGACGGAATTTAGGATTCACGATTGTCAAAAGAAGGGTACAGTTACTATCCGTATTTTGCCTTGTTTTGTTGTATTTCCCCGTAACGCTTTATGATATATTGAGACTGAAAGGCGCCTAAATGAGAAAACCAGCGCGAGAAAGCGAAACAATAGAGTTTAAAAGAAGCCTGACCCAGCTCAAGGAGGGGCTCATCTCCCTTGCGGCCATATTGAATAAACATGGCGGCGGGGAACTGTGGTTCGGCCTCCGCGACGATGGTACGCCTGTAGGTCTGGACGCCGGGGACAAAACGACGCGGGATATTTCCCAAGCCGTTGCCGCGCATATAGAACCCAAGATTTTCCCTGCGGTGATGGTGGCGATGGTTAAGGGCAAGCGATGCGTTAAAGTGTCTTTTTCCGGTTCGGAGCCCCCGTATTTCGCCTACGGCAGGGCCTATATCCGGGTGGCGGACGAAGACCGGCAACTCAGCGCCAAAGAACTTGAAAACCTCATTCTCAATAAGAATCATGAAGCCTTGCGCTGGGACAACAAGCCTGACCGGGCGATCCTGGCCGACCTCGATGTGGAAAAGGTCAAAAGCTTTGTGGAGAAAGCCGGGCTGACCTGGGACGATATGCCTAACGCCCTGGAAAAACTCGACCTCACGCGTGACGGACGGCTGCTGAACGCGGCCCGGCTTTTTTTCGGCAAAAAGGCGGCGGCCAAATTACGCTGCGCCGTGTTCGCTTCGACCAGCACGGCCACCGTCATTGATCAGCATGATTATGACGGCGACATTCTGGCACTGATCGAAGAAGCCCAGAAATATATACTCAAAAACATTCACATTGGTATGCGGCTTGACGGGCTCTATCGGGTTGACGTGCCGGAAATATCCGCCGCCGCCCTGCGCGAGGCGGTCATCAATGCCTTTTGTCACCGTAATTATAGCGACCCGGAAGAAGTGCGGGTGGCCATCTTCAAAGATCGGGTGGAAATCCGCAACCCCGGTGGCTTGTTCGGTGGCCTCACCATCACTGAATTGCGCACCGGCAATATTTCCAAGCGCCGCAATCCGTTGGTGGCCGATTTGTTGCGCCGCATTCATCTGGTCGAAGGCTGGGGACGCGGCATCCCGCTCATCCTCGAGAGCGAGCCAGAGGTAAAATTCACGGAAATCGCCCAAATATTCATCACGTCCTTCGGGCGAAAGTCATCTGGCGCCCACGGCGATTCCGGGGAAAGTGCCACTGGCACAATAACTGGCACTAACACTGGCACAAAAGAGCCTGCCGGCGATTTAACCAGGGCCGCTATGTCTGCGGAAGCCAAGATAATGTCTTTAATAAAGGCGGAACCCACCGTCTCCCTGACGGAAATAGCCTCAAGGTTGGGGTTCTCCAAGTCTGGGGTGCGTTACCATACTGATCGGCTCCAGGCCAGGGGTGTCCTCAAGCGACATGGCCGGCGCCACGGGTTTTGGGAGACTTTTCAGCACCCTCAAATCCCGTAATTATAGCTATAGGGTACGGCTATGGTGAAATGGTGGCTCCGACAATTGGTCAGACCGTGCCTGACCAATTGGCCTCAGTTGTGCCACCGCAATTACGCAGATGCCGTCTGCGCAATTCGCGGGATTTTCTTATGGTGCTTCTGCACGGATTTATAAAAAAGACTCAGCAAACCCCGGACAAGGAACTGAAATTGGCCCGCGACCGGAAAAGGAAGGTGGACAATGGCTGAGAACAAACATTTTGGTTCCTCCTTGGATTCTTTTTTATCATGAGGAAGGGCTGCTAAACGAAGTGACGGCCACCGCCGCCAAAAGAGTGCTGGCTTGGCAGCTACAGCAGGCTATGGAAGTGAAATCATTCCCGCAAATCTGTTGGCAAAGTCCACCAGATTGGCCTGGCTGCGATAATTGTCGACCAACTCGTATTTGGCCGCCTTTGCTTCGCCAGCCAGCAATTCGAAGTATTTTGAACTTGAACCTCTGAATTCATAGATATTCTGGTCGTCGTCGCCAACCGCGATAACACGCAGATCATTGTTTTGCTCCATCAGCGTCCTGACCAGGGCGTATTCCGCCTGGCTCATGTCCTGGGCCTCGTCAATGACTAAAACGGTCTTGGTCAGGCGCATCAGGTCAACTTCACCGGCCTTGATCCGGTCAATGGTCTGCCATATGATTTGATCAGACTTTTCCAGGTTTCCGACCTTCCCAAGGAGGTCGAAGCAATAGGAATGGAAGGTCGTAATCTGTATAAAATTTGCGGCGTTCCCGATCAGGCACCGAAGGCGCAGCTTAAACTCGGTTTCTTTCTCAAGATACTTCAGATCATGGTTTAGGATGTTGTGGCCGCCGACAGCTTCGCTGCCGCGCAAAAAGTCCGAGAACGCCTCCGGGGAATTGGAATGAAACGTCCATCCGTTACCTTTGACGGCCCCGATATCCAAGATTTTTTGGCCGCCTGATTCAATTTCAGCATCAATAAATACAATTTTGCTTAGATCCAAGTTGATCATTGCTTCAAACCCGTAGCGGTGATGCGATATCCCCAGTCTATCTGACAAACTATATCACTATACACAAAATTATACCTCTTCCGGTCGCGGGCCGCCTTCAGTTCCTTGTCCGGGCTCTGCCGAGTCTTTTTTATGTGAAATTGCCAGGAGGCGCTGAGAGCTATTTTGCCACATCAGACAACCTACCGCAACATCCTGCGACCTTGAACTACATCGCGCGTAACTTCCTTAAAATATCCGTAATCAATGGGGAAAAGCGTCGACTCAGATAATCGTTGACTATAGTATTATACTATAGTATTATACTACAAAATTGCTAAGAACTATTTGAGATTATTAAATCGTTATGCTGGAGCCCCCCACGCATCTCGTCACTTGAATCTCAGAACGGAAATGACGTGGAGGCGATGCGGACGACAAAGTATGGGCGTTCGAAAGGGAAATATTATGGCCGGCCACGGATTGTTTTCGGTGAGCCAATTCGCGAAACTATCGCGGACAACCCGTGACATATTACATCATTATGATAGAATTGCCTTGCTTTCACCTATGTCACGCTGGGAAAACAACTACCGCTATTATTCCAGCGAGCAACTGGCCATTGCCAATGTTATCCGCATCCAGTTGGAGCTGGGCCTGTCGCTGAATGAAATTAAACGCTGTAAGGGGCAACGCTGTCCCGCGAATATGGATGAGATGCTGACGCGCCTGGCTGGACAGATTGGCGCTAAAATAGAAAACATGGCCGACATGCGGAAGATCGTGATGACCCTCCAAAAGTCAATCCATTCGGTGCTGAATGTAGATGAACAGGCCATCACCGTACAATTACGGCCGGAGGAGCCGATTATCCTCGGAGACCTGAACGACTACGGCGGCGGCAGAAATGACTATGACGCCCTGTGCGGTTTTTTTCGCGAGAGAGGAAGTATTGGATAGCGAAGAAACATTTTGGCTCGGAACAAACCATGACTTAGTTTATCTATTTTTAAGTAAATGCTCTCCAAATCTGTTATAGTAAAGAAACCAGTGACAATCATAGTCAAACCTATATTATCCCCTGGCGGGATATGCGGTCTGGAAGGCGATGTTATGCATGGGGCATATAAAGAGGAAAACGACGGCGGCCTCTGGCGGAAGGGCGTAATACTGATCGTCGGGGCCAAATTTCATACCATTCAGCGGGTCAGTTTCACCCTGCAGGAAAACCACAGCGTCATGACCGCCCGATCGAGCGATCAGGCCGTGCAGATTGCCCTGCTATTGAAGCCCGACCTTATTCTGATCGATCTGGCCATGCCGGAGATGCATAATTTTGAACTGTCCAGGCGTCTCCAGAGTCAGACCCGCCTGAGCGCCATTCCCATCTTGTTCCTCACCGACAACGACGACGTGGCGACCGAAGTGCGCTGTTTAGAGGCCGGGGCCAGAGATATCATCACCTCGCCGTTTGAAAAAAACATCCTCTTGCACAGGGTGGCCAACCATCTGCGTCTGGCCCGCTACCAGCGTTATCTTCAGCAGCGGGTCAGCAAGCTGGAGGCCAATATAGGCATCCACTTCGCCGCGCTCATAGAATGCCGCGACAAAAATACCGGCGGCCATGTTCAGCGCAGCGGGCAGTATTTTTCCCTTCTGGCCATGACCCTGGCCAACAACCGGCTCTTTGCCGACGAACTGGCCGGCGAGGACATAGATTTGATGGTCCGCGCCGCGCCGCTTCACGATCTGGGCAAAATAAGCGTCAGCGACACGGTGCTGTTGAAGCCCGGCCGGCTCACGGACCGGGAATTCGACGAAATAAAAAAACACCCCGGGGCCGGCGCGCGCATAATCGAATCCATGCTCCGGCGCGTGCCCACCCAGCAATATCTGATCTACGCCCAGATGATAGCCGAAAACCACCATGAACGGTACGACGGACAGGGATATCCGCATGGGCTCAAAGGCCGGGAGATACCCCTCTGCGGCCGGATAATGTCCGTGGTCGACGTCTACGACGCCCTGGTCTCCGACCGGATCTACCGCAAAGCCATGAGCCACGAAGAGGCCTGCGACATCATCAAAAAAGGCCGGGAGAGCAGCTTTGATCCGGGCCTGGTGGATGTTTTTTGTGAAATAAATGATCTGTTCTGCCGGTACGACGATTTTCAGGCTACCCTGAACCAGTTGACGGAGAACGGCGCGGCGTCGACGGCGACCGCAGGTGAAGGCTGGCAATGAAAACTGTTTTGATTATCGACGACGACCTGACCATGATGAAACAGATTTCCACGCTGCTCTCCGGGCATTATCGGGTCATGATGGCCAAATCGGGCCGCCAGGGCCTCGATATCGCGCTGGAAAGGGCGCCGGACCTGGTGCTGCTGGACGTCGCCATGCCCGTTATGGATGGCCTGGAGACCATCAGGGAGTTTAAGAAAAACTCGCGGCTGGCCCCTATCCCGATCATTTTCCTCACCGCCAGCCGCGACACGGAAACCCAGGTCAAGGCGCTGTCCGCCGGCGGAGTCGACTACCTCACCAAGCCCGCGGAACGTGAGCAACTGCTGCACCGCCTTGATCTGCACCTGAAACTGGCCCGGCATCAGAGGGAGCTTGAAGCCGCCGCGCGGGAGCTGGAAAACAGCATCGTCGTCACTTTCGCCGAGCTTATTGAATGCCGCGACAGCAACAGCGGCGGCCATGTGCTGAGAACCCGCGAATATATGCGCCTTCTGGGGCAGCTTCTGCTGGAAAAAAACCTCTTGCCCGGTGAACTGGACCAGGTTTCCCTGGAGACGATGGTCCAGGGCACAGCCCTGCACGACATAGGCAAAATCGGCATCAGCGATCTTATCCTCTTCAAGCCGGGGGCTCTGAGCCCGGAAGAATACGAGATTGCCAAGCAGCATATCGCCATCGGCGCCAAAACCCTGGAAGCCATTGAAGCCCGCACCAGCATATCGTTTTTCCCCGAGGCCATCGTCATGGCCCGGCACCATCATGAGCGCTATGACGGCTCCGGTTATCCCGACGGATTGCGCGGGGCGGAAATCCCCCTGTCCTGCCGCATGCTGTATGTGGCCAACACGTATGACAAGCTGGTCAGCCCGACGGCCTACCGGCCCCCGTTCAGCCACGACCAGGCCCTGGACATCATTTCCCAGGGGGTCGGAACAGAGACCGATCCGCTCATTGCCGGGGTCTTTATCGAGAATCACCATTTGTTCCAAAATATGGCGCTTAAACTTTTCTGTGAAAGATCCGATCCCGCTGCCCTTTCGAGGCCGCCGGGCGCCGGCCCCGAAAACTTCGGTCCCGGGACCTTCAGGCCGGAGCTGCGGTCATGAACTGGATCCGGTCTCTCCTGGAGATACGCAAACAGGCCCTCCTGGTCTTCGCCAGTTTTTTGCTGATGGCCTCCGTCGCCTGCCTGGCCCTGAGCAGCGTCGTCCAGGACAATGTTCTCAACTCCCTGAGTGAGGAGATCAACAAGTCTGAAGAAACCATCATGGCCTATCTGCGAAATCCCGTCATCGCCTTCAATAATGTTTATATCAGTCTCCAGGACAAGCTGGACAACGACGAATCGCCGGAAGCCGTTCTGGAGTATCTCAGCTCGGTCAGCAGCAGCATGCGGCGGCCGGAAGACGGGGTCCAGGGTTTCCTGGGCATCTACGGTTTCATTAACGGCCAGTTTGTGGACAGCATAGGCCTGAACCCCGACCAGAATTATGACCCCCAACAGCGCCCCTGGTATCGGCAGACCATACTCAGATCCCAGGGCTCCTATACCTCCCCCTACCTGAACGCGCTCGCCGAACACCCCATCATTTCCTATACCCAGAAGCTGTATGGGAAAAAAGGTGATTTCTACGGCGTGCTGTCCATGGACCTCGACCTGCTCTGGCTGATGGACTATGCCAAATCCCTGCAGATCATGAACGGCGGCTACGGCATGATCGTCAATGAATATCTGTATGTGGTCTCCCACCCCTATGTGCTGTCCGCCGATCTGCCGCTTAGTCGCATGGGCCCCGATTTTGAGGTCATCAGCGATCTTCTGCGCCGGGGCCAGGCCGTTAACGCCGTCAGCGTCAAAGATGTCAACGGCGTCCGCAGCATCGCCTTTTTTCGAAAGCTCTACAACGGCTGGTTCATCGGCGTCATTCTGCCGGCCAGCCAGTATTACGCGGCCGTGTCTCGCATGGCCGCCATCCTGTTTACTCTCGCCGTCATGCTGGCCGCGGCGCCTGTTTATCTGCTGCTGCGCCTCAACGCGGTCAAAATGCTGGCCGATGCGGAAAGTCAGGCCAAATCCGCCTTCCTGGCCATGATGAGCCACGAAATACGCACCCCGCTGACGGCCATCATCGGCCTGTCGGGCCTGCATCTGCGCCGGGATATCCCTGAAGTCCTGCTGAACGATCTGCACGCCATTCACCGGGCGGGCACTACCCTGCTGGGCATCATCAACGACATTCTGGATATGTCCAAAATACGCTCGGAAAGGTTCGACCTGATCGAGGACAACTACAATCTGCCCAGTCTCATAAACGACAGCGTGCAGATGAATATCGTCCTGATCGGCGACAAACCCATCACCTTCCGGCTGGATATAGAAGCGACCCTGCCCTCGGTCCTCTGGGGCGACGAACTGCGGGTCAAGCAGATCTTGAACAACCTGCTCTCCAATGCCTTTAAATATTCCCTGCGCGGCCAGGTCACTTTACGCTGTTCCTGGGAACAGGCCGAGGGCCGGGGCCTGATTATATTTTCCGTGGCCGACACCGGCCTGGGCATCAAGGCGGAAGACCTCGGCAAGCTCTTCACCCCCTACGGCCAGGCCCGCAACAAGGCCAACCGTCAGGGCGACAGCACCGGCCTGGGCCTGCTGATCGTCAAACAACTGGCCGAACGTATGGGGGGCTCGGTTGAAGTGCAGAGCGAGTACGGCCGGGGCAGCGTCTTTACCGTGCGTCTGCGCCAGAAGATAGTCGACCCGACGCCTATCGGCGAAAAGGCGGCCGCCCGGCTGGCCTCTTTGAAGCACGCTGAAGACAACAATTACAACTGCCTCACTCTGCTGCGGGAACCAATGACCGAGGCCCGGGTTCTGGTGGTGGACGACATTGAAACCAATCTTGAGGTCGCCCGCCGTCTTTTGCAGCCCTACGGCCTGAAAGTGGACTGCGCCCGAAGCGGCCTGGCGGCCGTTCAGGCCGTCAGAGCCGGCGAACCGCGCTATGACGCCATATTTATGGACCACATGATGCCGGAGATGGACGGCCTGGAAGCCACCCGCATCATACGCCAGGAAATAGGGACGGATTACGCGCGCAGTGTGCCGATCATCGCCCTGACGGCCAACGCCCTGGTCGGCAACGACAAGATGTTCCTCAGCCAGGGATTTTCGGCCTTTGTTTCCAAGCCCATTGATATCACGCAGCTTGACGGGGTCTTGCGGCAATGGGTCAGCCGCCGGCCGGACGAAGCCGGCGCCCTGGCCGTCATTCAGAGGCCGGCCGACCCGGGAACGCTGGAAAACGTCGTGGCGGCGGGGATCGACTGCGGGGCCATGGCCCGGCGTTTCGGCGGCGATCAAAACTATCTCAAGGTCGTTGAATCTTTCATCAAACATACGCCCCTGATCCTCAGCCGACTGCAAAACCCCTCCTCCGGCTCCCTGACCGATTACCGCATTGCCGTGCACGGCCTTAAGGCCAGCGCCCGCGGCATTGGGGGCCTGGCGGTGGGCGCCTTGGCCGAGCAACTGGAAATGGCCGCCAAAAACAACGATTACCAGACGATAGACGACAAGAACGCCGAACTGCTCACCGAGGCCCATAAGCTGGTCGAGGCCCTGGCCGGGCTGGTCGATGATCTGCGGGGCCGGGAAGAAGCGGCCAAGCCGGCGGCGGAAAAGCTGGACCCGGAGCTCTTAAGCCGCCTTAAGGCCGCCGCCGGGCAATTCGCCATTGACGAGATGGAAGAACTGCTGTCTCAGTTGGAAGGCCTGAGCTACTCGTCGCCGGGCGAGGCCGAGCTGCTGGCCTGGCTGCGTGAACAGGCGGATAATCTGGAATATGAGCCCCTGGCCAGACGTCTGGCCGAGGAACTTTCAGCCAGACGTCGGGAGTGACGGCGAAAGTTCAATCATGAAAATGCGGCGCTGGCCGTTGGCGAGGGGCTTGAAATGACGGCGGAAGCGGGCCAGCCCCTCGGGGTCGGCCAGGTTGACGCGGTTGGTCTTGGCCCCCAGGGTGCTGTGGTAGAGCCACAGGGCGCCCTCTTCGGCCACGATGACCCCGACGTGATAATAGGAGACGCCGGCTTTGAAGCGGCCGTCAGGGCGGGAAAGGCTGAAGAGGCAGAAATGGCCGGGCCGGATCCGGGCCAGCAGCTCTTCGAATTCCGGGCCGTGGAGACTGACTCCCCAGCCCAGGGCCCGGCCGGGCCTGAGGGGAATGAGCGGGGCGGCCTCCGGGTCGGCTGGTTCGGGCAGGAAGCGATGGGGGTAGTCCCCGGCCAGATTGAGGATGAGATCCAGACCGAAATCCCAATCCTGCCCCAGGGGGGCGCCGGGGCCGGAATCGCCCCGGCGGTCGCGGCTGGCTTCGCCCAGTTCGAAGTTGCGGTCCAGAAGCAGCCGGGCGGCGGCCACGGTGAAACCGCTGCAATTGAAGCCCGGGCTGTCCAGCGCCCGGCCGGGCTGGTTGAAGGTCACCCAGCGGCCCTGACTGTCCAGAGCCCCGTCGGCCCGGAAGGGGATGGTCAGAAATTGATTCAGGGCCCCGGTCATGGAGGGGGGCGGGGGTTGGCTGGGGGCGAGGGTGGGCCAGATGAAGGCGGCCAGGGTCAAAACGGCCGCCGCCAGAACCGGAAAGGGCGTCTTAAAGGGCCTCATGACGGGCTTTCTTCCTCTTTGAAGTCGGGATGCCCGCGCCAGTAAATTATCCGGCCGCAGTTGGGGCAGTTGAGAATCTTTTCGTTGCGCTGAAGTTCATTATAGATCTGCGGGGGAAAAGCCAGGCGGCAGGCCAGGCAGAGGCCGTCGGCCGCGGCGCTGACCGCCCGGCCGCCCCGGACTTTGGCGATTTCCTCATATTGCTTCAGTTGAGCCGGCGGCAGGGAGGCGGCCAGGCTTTGACGCCTTTCGGCCGAAAGGCCGAGACGTTCCCGGGCCCCGGCGGCCGCCTTCCCGATTTCCGTTACGGCCTTCTCATGCGCCAGACGCTCTTCCGCCAACAGGAGGCTCAGGTCGGCCGACTGCAGATCGTTCCGGTCGATTTTCTCAAGGAGTTCCAGAATTTCATCTTCCACTTCCCCGAGGCGGGTTCTGAGGAATTCAGCCTCTTTCTGCAGGGCGGCGTATTCGTTATTGTTCTTGACCGACATCTGCCGTTTTTCGTTGTTGTCTTTCTTGGCCGACAGGCCGGCCGCCTCACCTTCCAGGCGCAGGTGGCGGTTTTTCATCTCTTCCAGCTCCTGGCGGATCTCTTCAAAGCGGGTCTCGAAAGATTCCAGGCGGGCCCCGGCCTCCCGTAAGCGGACCTGGTCTTCTTCCAAAGCCCGGCGGTCGCCGCGCTCCAGGTCGTCCAAGTCCTGGAGCCGCTTCAGGTCGGCCAGCACCTTATTCACTCCTCACCTCCGCCGGGCCCCGATGGTAGGTCCAGGGGCAGTTCTGTTTCAGCGTCAGGCATTCCAGATCCAGACGGCGGCGAAGAAACTCGGCTTTCAGAAGGCGGGCCAGCCGCAGTACGCCCGGCCACTCGGTTTCGTGGTGACCGAGGTCCACCAGGGTCAGCCCCAGGCTTTCGGCCTCCAGAGCCTGATGATAGGCCGCGTCGCCCGTGATCAGCACTTCCGCCCCGGCGGCTTTGGCCGCCGGCAGACAGGAGCCGCCGGAGCCGGGCAGGAGCGCCACCCGGCCAACCCGTTCGGGCCGGGGGCCGGACCATTTGAAGGCCAGCCCCAGGCCCTCCAGCAGGGCCAGAAGGTTCCGGGGCGGGTTCCAGTGGCCGACCAGGCCCAGGCCCTGCCCCTGACCGGAGACCCGGACCGGGTAAAACTCGAAAGCCGGCTCCTCATACGGGTGGACCGCCCTCAGCGCCTCGGCCGCCTGAGGCGCCAGCGCCCGGGGCAGGATGAACTCCAGGCGGCTTTCCCGGGTTATGGTCTCCCGACCCCTTTGGCCGATGAAAGGCGAAGCCTCCTTGGGAACCCGAAAGCCGCCCTCCCCGGAAAGCCCGAACCAACAGTGGTCATAGTCGCCGACCACCCCGGCCCCGATCTGGAAAAGAGCCCGGCGCAGCCGGTTTTCATAGCCCGCGGGCACGCAGACCGCCAGCTTGTCAAAATCCCGCAGGGCGGGCGCCAACGGCCGCAGACCGGTCAGTTCCAGCAGCTCGGCCAAGGCCGGGGCCACCCCGTTTTCGGCCGAATCCCAATTGCTGTGGGCCGAATAAATGGACAGGCCGCCAGATATGGCGGCCGCGATTACGGAACCGGGGGGGCGCTGAAAATCGATATTTTTGACGGCCCGGAAAAGCAGCGGGTGGTGGCTCAGCAAAAGGTCGCAGCCGGCCTTAAGAGCCACGGCCACCGTGCCTTCCGTGGCATCCAGGGCCAGGCCGATCTTAGTGACCGGGCTTTCCGGGGAACCCACCTGAAGCCCGCAATTATCCCAGTCGGCGGCCAGATCGGGCGGCGCCAGGTAATTGATGATTTCGGCGAAATCTTTCAGCAGCATAATCAGGCCTCCGGGCTCAGGGGCGGCTCCAGCAAAGACGCCCCGCAAGGGGCGTCTGGAAGTGGCCCACCAGGACTCGAACGGCCCAGAAATGACTTATTATTCAACGCATTTTGGCCAAGTCGTTTTACGATACCCTCAAAATTACCCTCTTTTTTCGCCGGTGCGCAATTCATTTTACACTTGCCCTTGCCGGATAATCCCAGCACGTCTCAATTTGTCCAATATGGCATAATCGCCCCCGGATGGCAAGCGGACTATTCGGAGACCGCCAAAAGAAAAGGAAGAGGAGTATTAACCTGTATTACTCCATTATCTCGTACCGCCATAGGCCATCCATGCCCCAAAACCAGCCGGTCTTTTTCCGGGCGGTCTCTTTGTCCGCCACGCGTTTGACCAGGGCCTGGGCTTCCTTCAGCTTGTCCCGAATCGCTTCGGACATGTTGGATCTTTCGCC
>JAISFR010000008.1 GCA_031263565.1 Candidatus Adiutrix sp.
ATATACTTCAAACGCCCAGCACAAAGCGATACGGTTCAAAGCTCTTTTCCACCAGGCTGCATATCTGGCGTACAAAGGGCAAATAGTCCCCCCGCGTTTGAATGGCCGTCAACGCGTCATAGTATTCGCCGCGTGCGCTCACCGGCAGGATCGCCACCGGATAGCCGCTTTTCATCAGTTCCAGATTCATCAGCAGCCGCGCGGTGCGGCCATTGCCGTCGAGGAACGGGTGGATGCTGACGAAATCGGCATGCACGCGGGCCGCCCGTTCCAGGGCCGGGACTTTCTGGGCCCCGGCTGCGCCCCAGTTGAAAAAGGCCGCCAGGTGTTCCGGAACATGCAGCGCCTCCGGCGGCCTGAAGTCCGAGCCGCCGATCAGCACGTTTTGCCGCCGCCAGCGCCCCGCGTTGTCCCGGTCGATGCTTTTAAGCACAATGGCGTGGAGATCCTTGACCGTTCGTTCGGAGAGCGGCGCGTTATCCCGGGCCAGGCTCTCCAGAAAGTCAATCGCTTCCCGATGGTTGATGGCTTCCAGGTGTTCACGCAGGCTTTTGCCTCCGATGGTCACTCCCTGTTCCAGCACCGCTTTGGTTTCGTTTAAGGTCAGGGTATTGCCCTCAAGGGCGTTGGAATTATAGGTATAGCGCAAGACCATGTCTGCCCGCAGGTTGGCGGCCGCTGCCGGCGATAACGGCCGGAGCTTGTCCAGCTTCGCCTTCAGGCCCTCCAGGCGGCTGTAATCGCCGGCCAGCTCTTGCAAGGGGCCGCCCAGCCCAGGCGTCCAACTGGTGAACATAGCCAAGCTCCTTCAGATATCCATCCTTAATTATTCGACGGCGACTACTTTTGACGTTTGATCCTTGAGCAAAAGCTCAATAGTGGCCTGGTCATTGGCAAAAGCCAGAGCGGTGGCTCTTGAGATCAGCCCCTGGCGATAGAAATTAACCAGAGAAGATTCCAGGGAGTGCATGCCGCTTTTCAAACCCATTTGTATGGCGTTCGGCAGTTTGTGAAAATCACTGTCTCTTATTAAATTGCGTACCGCGCTGGTCCCGATCATGACTTCGGTCGCCAGGACCCGGCTCTGTTTGTCCAGGGTCGGAACCAGCCTTTGCGACACAACCGCCAGGAGGGTTGAAGCCACCTGGAGCGCGGCTTGCGGCTGTTTGTCGCCGGGAAAGGCGCTGATAATGCGTTCAGCGGTGCCGACCGCGGAAGGCGTATGTAAAGTGGCCAGCACCAGATGGCCGGTTTCGGCGCTGGTCAAGGCGGCGGAGATCGTCTCCAGATCACGCATTTCCCCGATGACGATCACATCCGGGTCCAGCCGCAGAACGCTTCTGAGGAAACTGGAAAATGCCAGGGTATCGGTCCCGACTTCAACCTGGGTCACAATGCTGCGCTGATGGCGATGTTCAAACTCCACCGGGTCTTCGATGGTTATTATCTTGCCGTTCAGCGACTTGTTCAGCCCGTCTATCATATAGTTGAGGGTTGTGGTTTTCCCTGAGCCGGTGGGGCCGGTGACCAAAATCAGCCCTGATCGGTTGGCAATAATTGTGTCCACGACCGGCGGAAGCCCCAGGGATTCACGGTCGAGAATTTCGGTCTGGGCTATGCGGACCGCCATTTCGATCACTCCCAGCCGGTGATATAAAGTCAGCCGCTGCCGTCCGCAGGTGTCTGAAAAATAAGATACGCACAACTCTCGTTCGTCATCCAGCCGTTGACGTTGCCGCGGCTCCAAAACAGACTCGGCCAAAGCCGCCAGAGTGGCGCGGTCCATCACCTGCCAGCTTTTCAAAAAACTTATTTCGCCGGCAATTCGAACCATGGGCGGCATATTCAGCAGAAGGTGAATATCGCTGGCGCCGCGTTCCTTGGCGGCCGCCAGTATCTGTTCAAAGGCTTCCTTTATTTTGTCGCTCATTATTATTTTCCAGATTTACTCACTGAATATTTTTTGCTTCAACCAGCGCCACAGGCGTCCAATCCCGCCAACATTTCCGCTCAGGGCGGCATGATAGCGCGAATCATTGGGGGCCAATTGGGCCGCTTTGGCCAAGGCGGCCTTGGCGGCCTCATCGCGCCCGAGGGCCCGTTGGGCCAGGCCATAGCCATACCAGGCCCAGGCCGATTCCGGCAGGGCCAGGGTCGCTTCCCGCAGATAGGCCTCGGCGTCGGCGTATTTATGATGAAAAAGGCAGAGGTCGCCGATCCTCAGTTGGGTCTGACGGCGGTCAGCCGAAGCGGCCAGGGCATGTTTGAAACAGGCCGAAGCGGCCTGGCGGTCAACCGCAATCTGCAGGGAGCCCCGGGCCAGCCAGATATTGGCCGAGTCGCGGCTGCCGGCCAAAGCCGCGTCGTTCTGCTCGCCGGCTTCCGCGATCAGGCCGCAGCGCATCAAGGCCAGGGACTTGACGGCCATAAGATCAGGCTGGCCGGGAAAAGCGGCCAGGGCCCGGTCAGCCCACAGGTCGGCCTCAAAGGGCTCCTTGAGATATAAAAGCATCCAGAGCTGGGCCACCCAGGCCTCAACTGACAGCGGGTTTTCACTGAGAGCCGTGGAATATTGATTCAACGCCGTTTCGTGGTCGCCGGCCAGTTCCGCCCGATAGCCCATATCCATATAATAGGCCGCGTCCCGCCTGGGGGCGCCTCCGGCCTGGGGCCGCCCTGGTGAGGGGGCCTTAATTTCAAGACTGGAAAATCTGCCCTGGGGCTTGTCCATGAAAAAAAGTGTTCCTTTCCTTCCAGGTCCATTTTTCGTCGGCGCCTGCCAGTTCACAGGCTCGGGTGATTTCTGAATCAGAATCAGGCTCGGATCATGACCCGGATCTGCAGAAAATTTTGAATTATATAACCGGAGACCAGATACAGCGCCAGCACCAGGCCCAGCAGAATGAAGCTGACCACAGCCACCTCCCCGGCCGATTGGCAGTAACGCCTGGGACGGGCGGCGGCAAGGACCGCGAAATAGTGTATCGACATGAGGACCACCCAAAGTATCGGCGCGGCAATCAGCAAGAGGCCCGGAATGAAATGGTACCAAAAAAACGCCAGCCCCAGCGGCGCCAGCCAGAGCGCCCCCAGCCGCAGCCCCTCGCCTTTTTCGCCCAGATACCAGTGGCCAAGGCCGGGCACAAGGGAAAGCGCGGCCGCCGTAAGCCGCTGGGCGGGCAGACGCCTCAGGGCGGTGATCATCAGGCCCGGCACTGTGGAAAGAGAGGGCCCCGGCGCCGTGACCCGCCGGGCGGGCAGAGGCCTCAGGGCGCTTATAAGGCCGTGCCGGCGCGGTATTTTCGCGAGGCAAAAACAGGCCATAGGATACAGAATCTTGCGCCGGCCGGCCCGGGGCGGCCGGAAACTGTCCCGATCCGTCGGCCCGTCCCAGACCAGCTTGGCCCCGCAGCGCCCGCAGATGGCGGCGCTGTTCATGTTTTCAAAAGAACAGGCCGGGCAGGTCCGCATGATTCATCACCATTTCTGATCGATCTTGGCCTCCACCTCAGCCGGGGGCGCGTAATAGTCGGAAGTCCGCTCCACGGTCGTTTTCCCTTGGATTATTTCCTGAAAAACAGACACGTACTGTTCGCAGCCCGGCCCCTTGGCGCCGTGCACCAGTATGCGGACAGTGCCGTCGGGATTGACGGCGATGTCGAATTCGTGCGTTTCCATATCCATCTCCTTACCTCAGAGGGGCCTGGCTCCGCCCCGGCGGCGTTGAAGGTCAAGCCAGCCGGCTGAGGCCCCGGCTGAATTTCGCCTTCAGCCCTGAATGACCCGCACCCTCATGCGAACGGTGCCGTCTTCCTCCACCTCTTCCTCGACCACATTCATGTTCCTGGCCTTCATTTCACTGACCAGGCGGTGATAGGCGTATTGCTGAACCAGTTTCCGGGCCAGGGCTTCCCCCAGCCGCTTCAGCTCGGCTTCGCTTTGGCGCCCGGTCACCCTGACCCCGACCTGGCCGTCGACATCCTGGAAAAACGTGACTTTCAGGCCCGGCCTGGAAAAAGACACTGATTTGCCGGGCGCCAGGTCACCGGCCACTTCCGAAATGTTATTGACGCACAGGTCAACTGTTTTCTCGGCCGCGTCGGCCCGGGCCGCATTGTTTTTTTCATTCTCGGGGGACAAATCCAATGAGGCCGCGGTTGCGGCCAGGGCGGCCATCATGACCCCGGAAAGCAGATTAACCCCGGCCGGCACCAGCACCACGGTCATTATGCACACACTCATGACAGTCCTCCTTCCACCAGCGGCAAATTAGCCAGCCGGGAAATTTTGCCAGAACCCTGGCCGTTGACTGAAGCCGGCCTGGTTCTGGCCCGGCACCATTCTCTCAGACCTTCGATTTCCTCAAGCATGGTTTGGGACAAGGGCACGGTTTCCAATGTGGCCGTCAGAATATCTTGGGTGGTAACTTCGCGGCCATTGTCGTAAAAGGCGTCGAACAGACCCGAAACAACCGCCTGCTCGATTTCCGCGCCGCTGAAACCGTCGGTGGCCTCGACCAGTTGCCGGAGATCAAAGGCGGCCGGGTTCCGCCCCCGGCGACGCAGATGGATGGCCAGGATGTTGGCCCGTTCGGGGCGGGAGGGCAGATCGACGAAGAAAATTTCATCGAAGCGGCCTTTGCGCAAAAGTTCCGGGGGCAGGCTGGCGACGTTGTTGGCCGTGGCCACGACAAAGACCGAAGAGGACTTTTCGGCCAGCCAGGTCAGGAAGGTGGCCAAAACCCGCTGGGAAGTTCCGCTGTCGGTGGACGAACCGCTCAGGCCGCCGAAGGCCTTGTCGATTTCATCAACCCAGAGGATGCAGGGCGCCACCCCCTCGGCAATGCTTATGGCCCGGCGGATATTTTCCTCGGAACCGCCGACCAGCGAATCGAAAATGCGCCCGACATCCATCCGCAGCAGCGGCAGATTCCACAGCGCGGAAACGGCCTTGGCGCACATGCTTTTGCCGCAGCCCTGCACCCCCAGCATCAACACGCCGCGCGGAGCCGGCAGCCCGAAGCCCCTGGCCCGGTCGGAAAAGGCCAGTTTACGTTTGACCAGCCACTGCTTGAGGTTTTCCAGGCCGCCGACATCGGTCAAAGACAGCTCGGATTCATAGTAATCCAAAAGACCGCTCTTGCGGATAATCTGCCTTTTTTCCGTCAAAATTTCCGGAATCTGCTCCACCCCCAGCCGGCCGTTGACCACCAGGGATTTGGCCAAGACATTCTCCGCTTCCGCCAGGGTCAGGCCGTGGACGGCCTTCAGAATCTCCTCCCGGGCGTCGCCGGAGAGGTCGACGGTCAGGTTGGGGTTCGCGGCGACCTCGCGGGCCGCGCTGTCCAGCAGATCACCGAGTTCATTCGGGCCCGGCAGGGGGAAATCCAGCACTGTGACGTCTTTTTCCAAATCGTGGGGCAGATTCAGCATCGGCCCGATCAAAATGACGGTTTTGAGCGAGTTGATGAATTCCTGGGCTATTTCACGCAAAGACCTGATGACCGCCAGGTTGTTGCGAGCCAGGAACGGATGAAAGTCTTTAAAGACGAATAAGGCCGGGTCCTTGAAATCCATCGTCTCTTTCAGCGCGGCAATGGGGTCTCGGGTGGCGTTGTTGACGGGCGCCTTTTTCTGCAACTGGGACGGAGGAGCCTGCAAAGCCAGACCCGACAGGCAGGACCAGCAATAAACGTTTTTTTCCAGCCGCCGGCCGATTTCACCCACCGCCTCGACCACCCGTTTTTCTTCGGAAGACACGACGTATATTACGGGATAACGGGAACGGATCAGTATCTCCAGGTTACGCTTTTGCTTGAAGGTTTCGCTCATAGGCCCCTGATTAAGCCGTTTGAAGCCGGCTGGCTTAAATTAGACTCCAATGATCTTACTCTTTTTCAGCCGGCCCGGCAACTGTCCGCAAGACCCCCGCCGCCTCCCGCACGATATGGCGCATATAGACCCTGCCCTCGGGGCTGATGGCCACCTCCACCAGCACCGGGTCGCCGCCGGAGTTGACCGCGGATGTTCGGGGCGGGGGCGATGGCGGCCAATCGGCGTCCCGGGTCAGCCGCAAACCAAGGGTTTGGGCCAGCTCCCCGGCCCGGGACACTTCCTCGGGGCTTAAAAAACGATTCTCCGGGCATCCGGGTTCCAGCGATTTTGGCGGCAGATAAACCGTCTTCAGGCTGACCCTGACCCCGGGCAGGCGCCGGGCTATCCATTCCAGGACCGGCCGGGTGCAGCATTCATAATGCCCGGGCATGACCAGGTGCCGCACAATCAGGGCCTCCGGAGAGCGGCCGTAAATTTCCAGGGCCCGGGCTCGGGCCACCTCGCCCGCATCCTGGGCCCCGGCCAATTCATGACCGCACCTGGGGCCGCCGAATTTGATGTCGGCCATGAAGACATCGACAAGGCCGTCCAGCAGCAGAAAGGCTTCGGCCGAGCCATATAAATTGGTATTCCAGACCAGACCGGGGAAATCCCCCGCTTCCGCAAACAGTTTAAGCAGGGCCGGCAGATTGACCGTCGGTTCCCCACCCAGGATATTGACATACTCGGCCCCGGCCCGCCAGCCGCGTTCCAGTATCCGGCTGAAAAGCTCCGCAGTGAGTCTGACCGACGGAAGAAATCGCTGTTCTTCGGCCGTCTGGCAAAAACGGCAGGCCAGATTACAGCCGGTCAAATACAGGGTCTGAGCCGGAACAATATCGGCATCCTCGCCCCAGTGAACATATTCCAGAAACAGGGCGGCCTCCGGCCCGGCCCCGCAAAGTCCGATTTGGCCTTGAATCCGATTGGCCCCGCAGCGCTGGGGACAGAGCTGGCAAGGCTCCGCCAAGGCCAGGGCTCGCTTTAGTCTTTGTTTGGCTATGGCGCTGTTCATCACTAATTTCGGATATCCAGGGACAGGGTTTTCCTGACTGACCGGCTGTCGTTGGCCCGGCGGTATTCGTCGGTGTCGGCGGCGACCAGGGTGAGGGTTTCCCCGGCTTTGATCTTCAGGGCAGCGGAGGCCGGGGGAATGGCCTCGGGCCGGTTCTCAGCGTCCCAGAGCCACATTTCCACCGCGTCCCGGGCCATCAGCAGGGCCTCGGCCTGGTCGGCACCAAAAGTAAAGCAGCCGGGCAGATCAGGAACCCGGACCCCGACCCGGCCATGGTCAGGGTACAAAACAGCGGGATAAACGTATTTCATAAAGACCTCCGCGCTCTTTGGCCGTCACGGTCTGAAGCTTTCTAAACTATAATACGTAATATTACGTTGGTCAACCAGCTCGCCCAACAGCCTTCTAAAGAGGGCCCGGCCGGCCGCGACGCCTGCCTCCCGCCGGCCTGCCCCTTCGCCGGCGGCCGTAAAAGAAAGCCGACGGCCAGGGCCCCTTGGAGGGCCTTTGGTCGTCGGCTGCTCGAAGATTAAATGCCTTGGCCGGGCGGTCGCCTCGTCAGGCCGATGTTGGTCAGGCGGCGCCGGGCGCCGATTTCCGCCGGACCGCTTCTTTGAAAAATCACCGCCAGTAAGCGCGAATATCTTCCTTCAAGCTGTCCGGGAGAGGCACGTATTGCAGTTCCTCGGCGGCCTGGTCGCCGTTTTTAAAGCACCAGTCGAAGAACCTGGTGACCTTGGCTATGGTTTCGGGCTTGTCCCGCTTGATGAGGATAAAAGTGGCCGCGGCGATGGGCCAGGACTTTTCCCCCCGGGCGTTGACCAGCCACAGGTAATAATCGGCCTTCCGGTCCCAGGCGGCGTTGGCGGCGGCCGCGCTGAAGCTTTCCAGGCTGGGTCTGACCACCTGGCCCGCGGCGTTGATCAGGCTGCTCCAGGCGATCCGGTTCTGTTCAGCATAGGCGTATTCCACGTAGCCGAGGCTGTTTTTGACTCTTTTGACATTGCCGGCCACCCCGTCGTTGCCCTTGGCCCCCACGCCCACCGGCCAGTTGATGGATTTGCCGGCCCCGATCTGGCTTTTCCAGTCAGGGGACATTTCCGAAAGATAGTTGGTGAAAATCGCCGAAGTGCCGGAACTGTCCGACCGGTAGACCACGTTGATGCTGCCGTCCGGGAGATTCCGGCCGCGGTTGAGTTCGGCGATGGCCGGGTCGTTCCATCTGGTGATCTGGCCCTGGAAGATGTCGGCCAGAAGCCGGCCGGAAAGAACCAGCTCATTGGCCTCGAAACCTTCCAGATTGACGACCGGCACCACGCCCCCCAGAACGGCCGGAAACTGCATCAACTGTTCGGCCTTCAACTGTTCGGAAGTCAGCGGATCATCGGAAGCCCCGAAGTCGACCGTGCCGGCGATGACCTGCTGCAGGCCGCCGCCGGAGCCTATGGACTGGTAGTTGACTTTGCTGCCGGCGGCTTTTTCGTAGGCGTAGGCCCAGGTGGAATAAATGGGGTAAGGGAAAGAGGCCCCGGCGCCGGTGACGTCCTGGGCCCCGGCCAGGGACGGGGTGAGCAGCAGGGCGGCCAGCAGCCAGGCGGCGAAATTTTTCAGCATACGTTACTCCTATGAAAAAGAAGGTTGAGATTGAAGGGCCGCCCTGAAAATTCCCTTTTCGGAGCTTCCCTCTAAGGCCGGGTCAGCCTTTGGATTTCTTTCATCATAGGCCTGAACGGTTAAGCAATTATCACGGAATTGTAAAAGATATGTAATTTATTTTTCCAACAGACGCACGGCGAAAGTGTTCCCGCCCCCGGGGTTGGCTTCCAGGGAAACCCGCCCTTTATAAATCCTGGCGATGTGCTTGACAATGGACAGCCCCAGTCCGGAGCCGGATTCGCCCCGGTTGCGGGATTTGGAGACGGTATAAAAACGTTCGAAAATGCGCTCGTGTTCAGCCGGGGGAATGGGCGGCCCCTGATCGGCCACCCTGATTTCCAGGGCGCCGCCGCTTTGGCGCATCTGGACCTCAATGCTCTGGCCCTGGGAATATTTATTGGCGTTGCTGATCAAATTGGTCAGCAGGCTGACCAGGTGAGAGGCGTGGACCCTGACCGCCACCGGGTCGAATTCATAATTGACCGTCTTCGACACAGGCCCCAAAAGATCCTTGAGCTCGTCGACTATTTCCCCCAGATTGACCGGCCCGGGCTCGCTCTCTCTGATCCTCTCCAGGCGGTGCAGAAAGATGAGGTCATCCAGAAGCAGATTGATCCGGTGGGCGTTTTTGTAGATGGCGCCCAGGAATTTGTCCAGAAAAGTCCTGGGCATGTCGGCGTCTTTGAGAATCACTTCCGAGGCGCCCATGATCAGGGTCAGGGGCGTTTTAAGCTCGTGGGAAATATTGCCGACCAGGTCGGACTTGTAGCCCGAGTATTTTTCCCGGTCGCTGACGTCATGGAGCATGACCAGGCGGCGGCTTTCCGAGACGGTCTGACTGACCATAATGGTCTTGTCGCCGAATTGAAGGTCGCCCGTCCGCCCGGCCGTGAAGGAAGAGAACAGATCCATCAGTTCCTGATTGCGCATATCCAGAAGGCTGGCCGGCATTCGGCGGTTCAGGATTTCCTCGGCCCGCCGGTTGTGGTAGAGAATTTTGTCGTCGGCCAGCAGAAGGACGCCCTCGTTGATATTGGCCAGGATGTATTCCAGGCGTTGGCGCAGGTTGTGATTTTCCTGGCTGTAGAGTTTCAGGTCCCGGTTGGCCGAGCTGAGGGCGAACAGGGCCTGGTCCAGATCCCGGTTGCCGAAAGAGGGCAGATCCAGGCCGCCGTCCTGGGCTTCCTTGACCGCCAGGCTCAGGGAAGCCAGCATGGCGCTCATCCGTCGGGAGATGATGAAGGCGAACAGGGCCACGGCGGCCACTGAAAAGACCAGCCCGGCCAGGGCCTGATCCATCAGGGAGGCGCTTTGGGCGTCATAATAGGCGGCGGGGTAGGCCACGCGCAGCGCCCGCCCGTCCGGCAGCTTCTCGGCATAGTAAATGCTGTGGGTTCCGGTGCTGCGGCTGTAACGGACAGCCATGGCCGGCCGGCCAGCCAGGGCTTGTTTTATCTCCTGGCGGTCGCCGTGCGGTTCCAGGGGCCCGCTGACCGCGCTGTCGCCCAGAACCTGCCCGTCCGTCCCGACCAAAGTAATTCTGAGCCCCTGTTTTTGGTAGAGGCCGGCCAGTTCGGCCTGGTAATCCCGGTCTTCGGCGATCAGGGCGGCCAACTGCCATTGGCTTTTGAGCTGGGCTTCAAACTGCCGGGAGCTCAGTTCCCTGTTTTTTTGCTGTATCAAAAGCATTCCGGCGGCCAAGGTCAGGGCCGCCGGAATAAAAATCAGAAGGAAAAGGCGGTATTTGGATATCATGCTGAAGGGCGCCTCTAAAAATTCGAAATTTCCCACAAATAGCCGATCTTGGGAACCGTTTGGATGTACCGGCCTTTGTCGCCCAGCTTTTTCCTCAAAGAGGCCACATGCACATCCACCGTGCGGCTGACCAGGCTGCTGTCATAACCCCAAATGCTGTTCAAAAGCTGGTTTCTGGTGAAAGCCCGCCCGGCTTTGCGCATGAAGAGGGTCAGAAGCTCGAACTCCTTCTGGGTCAGGGGCAGGGCCTGGCCGTCGCTGAAGGCCTTGTGGGCTTCAAGATCGACGCTGACGCCGCCCAGGGAGAATTTGGGGCTTGATTTGATTTCCCCTCCCCGGCGCAGCACGGCTTTCATTTTGGCTTCCAGGAAATTGAAACTGAAGGGCTTGGTCACATAGTCGTCGGCCCCCCGTTCCAGGGCGTTGATGATGTCCGTCTCGGCGTTGCGGGCCGAAATGATGATCACCGGCACATCGTTGCCCTCCCGCCGCAGGATATCCAGGAATTGCAGTCCCTTGAGGCCGGGCAGCATCAGATCGAGCAGAATGAGGTCCGGCGGGCAGTCCTCGACGGCCATCAGGGCGTCGTTGGCGTTGTCCAGGGCCAGCACGCCGATCTCCAGGCGGCGGAACTCATAGTCCAAAAGCTCGCGCAGGGCCTCTTCGTCTTCAATGATCAATATTTGCATCGGTCTGAACTTCCCTGTGGCGGATCACTTTTCCGGTGGCCACATACGGCGCCAGTTCGGCGATGTTCTTGGCGTGGTCGCCGATGCGCTCGACCCGCCTGACGATATTGAGCAAAACCACCGCGCCGTCGATATGGCCCGCGTCCTCCCTGATCAGGGCCGCCAGGGCGGAGTTGAGGCTCTTCTGCAGCCGGCCGACCTTTTTATCGGTCTCGATGATGGCTTCATGGCGCTGGTCGTCGGTTTCGAAAAAACTGTCGGTGGCCTCCCGCGTCATCCTCAGGGTCAGGGTCAGGATGGACTCGAAGTCCGGCAGAAGCGGCAAAAGGGCCGCGCAGTGAAAATCCAGCACCTGCCGGCAGACGGCCTTGCTGTGATCGGCCACCCTTTCCAGTTCCACAATGAAACGCAAAACCGCCACCACATATCTTAACTCCATCGCCTTGGGCGCGTAAAGAGCTAAAAATTTAAGACACATTTCATCTATTTCCAGCTCGTACATATCCACCAGGCGGTCGCGTTCCACCACCCGGCGGGCCAGGCCGGTCTCATGGTTCAGGAGGGCCTTGATGGCCTCCTGATACATTTCTCTGACCGTCACGCTCATTGAGGCCGCTTTGATTTTGATGTCGGCCAGTTCCCGTTCCATCAACTGCATGGTCTGTCTCCGGCTTCAGACCTTGAAAATACGGCGGCGGCCCGTCAGCCGAAACGGCCGCTGACGTATTCCTCGGTCATCTTGTGTTTGGGGCGGGTGAAAATGCTTTTGGTGTCGCCGTATTCCATCAACTCGCCCAGATACATCAGGGCCGTGTAATCGGAAACCCGGGCCGCCTGCTGCATGTTGTGGGTCACGGCCACGATGGTGACCTCCTTTTTAAGTTCCACCATCAGTTCCTCTATTTTCTGGGTGGAAATCGGGTCCAGGGCGCTGGTGGATTCGTCAAAGAGAATGACCTCCGGCTCCACGGCCAGGGTCCTGGCAATGACCAGGCGCTGCTGCTGGCCGCCGGAAAGACCGGCGGCATTGTCGCCCAGGCGGTCCTTGACCTCGTCCCACAGGGCGGCCTGTTTCAGCGCCTTTTCCACCCTCTCGGCCAGGGCGTTTTTGTTCTTCACTTTTCGCAGGCGAAGGCCATAGGCGATATTGTCGAAAACGCTCATGGGGAAGGGCGTCGGTTTTTGAAAGACCATGCCCAGGCGGCTGCGGAGGCTGATGAGGTCGATGTCGCCGGACAAGATGTTCTGGTCTCGCAGGCTGATGCGGCCTTCGTAGCGGTTGCCGGGGTAGAGGTCGTGCATCCGGTTGAAACAGCGCAGCAGGGTGGTTTTGCCGCAGCCGGAAGGACCTATCAGGGAGGTGATGGCGTTTTTCCTGATCGGCAGGTTCACGCTTTTCAGCGCCTGGTGGCGGCCGTAGAAGAAATTCAGCTTGTCGACAGTCATCAAGTCCATGCTTTTCAGCCTTTGACCCTTAGTTTGATGGCCAGCCGCCCGACAATGTTCAGGAAGAGGACGAAGCAGGTCACCACGAAAGCCGCCGCCCAGGCCATACTGACCCAGTTTTCATAGGGCGAGGCCGCGTATTGGTAAATCGAGACCGTCAGCGAAGGCACCGGCCCGGACAGATTCAGCCTGAAGAAATTGCTGTTGAAAGAGGTGAAGAGCAGCGGAGCCGTCTCGCCGGCGATGCGGGCGATGGCCAGGAGCACACCGGTGAAAATGCCGCCGGCCGCCGAGCGGTAGACAATGCCCCAAATGACCCGATGGTAGGGCGCGCCCATGGCGAAAGCCGCTTCCCTCAGGGCCCAGGGCACCATGTTGATCATGTCTTCCGTGGTGCGGATGATGATCGGGAGGATGATGACGGCCAGGGCCACCGCCCCGGCCCAGCCGTTATACGAGCCGAAGGGGTTGACCAGTATGGCGTAGACGAAGGCGCCGATGACGATGGAGGGGATGCTGACGGCTATGTCGCTCAGGATGGAGATGGCCCGGCTTATTTTCTTGTGCCGGCCGTATTCGGCCAGATAGGTGCCCCCCAAAACGCCGATGGGCACCCCGATCAGGGCGGCGGTCAAAGTCAGGAGGCCCTGGCCGAGGAAGGCGCTTTTCAGGCCGCCGGCCCCGGCCATGGTCGGCGGGGCCGGGTCCCGCAGAAAGAGATTCCAGTCGATGGCCTTCAAACCGTTTCGCAGCACATCGAAGAGGATGATGAACAGGAGAAAGAGCCCCAACGCCGCGCAGAGGGTGGCCAGGGTCATGATCAGGGCGTTGACGGCTTTGCGCGGCTTCAAATGTCTCATATTCTGGGCCTCAAAAGATATTTGGCCAGCGATAAAACCAGGAAATTGGCCGCCAGCAGCATTAAAGCCAGGGTAAACAGCGAGGACATCTGGAGCCCGGCCGCCTCATTGAATTCATTGGCCATGACCGAAGTTATGGTGCTGTAAGGCGAAAAAATGGAATCCAGGGCGCCGTGGCGGTTGCCGATGACGTAGGCCACGGCCATGGTCTCGCCCAGGGCCCGGCCCATGGCGATGATGACGCCCCCGGCCACGGTGCTTTTGGTGCAGGGCAGAACCACCTGCCAGATGGTCTCCCAGCGGGTGGCCCCGACTCCGTAGGACGATTCCTTCAAAATCGGCGGCACCTGCTTGAAGGCCTCCCGGGTGATGCTGGTGATGAAGGGCAGTATCATGATCGCCAGGACCATGGAGGCGGTGAACAAATTGACCCCGCCGGCGTATTGGCTTTGAAAGAAAGAGCCGATCAGCGGCAGCCGGCCCGGGCCGGCCGCCGCCAGCGGCTGGAAATGGTTCTCCAGAAAGGGGGCCAGGGCGAAGAGACCCCACATGCCGTAGATGATGCTGGGGATGGCCGCCAAAAGCTCGATGGCCGCGCCGATGATCCCCCGGAGCCGGTGGGGGCACAGTTCGGTCAAAAAGAGGGCCGTGCCCAAAGCTACCGGCACGGCCGCCGCCAGGGCCAGGGCGGTGCTGATGACCGTACCGGCCAGGGGCCGGAAGGCGCCGTAGAGGTTGTCGGCATAGTTCCAGCGCCGCCCGAGCAGGAAATCGAAAAAACCGAAGCGCCTGACGGCCGGCCAGGATTCATGGAGCAGCGTCAGGAGCATGCCGACGATCAGGATGACGATCAGAATCGCCGCCCCGAAGGTCGTCAGCTGGAATAGCAGATTGGTGGTTTTGGCCCTGTTCATATGTTGATTTGTACTACAGCCTTGTTAAATGCCGGTCAATAAAATGTAAATTTTATGTAAAATCAGCGTCGAAGCCCGCCAGCGAGGCGTTTTTAATCAGATGCCATCGCTTCTGCGCCCGTCAGCGAACTCATACAGAAGGCCGTGCTTCAGGCCGTAGTTCACGGCGGTCAGCCCTTCGATCTTCAGGGCCCTTAAAACGGCCTCCAGGCCTGCGCAGCCGGCCACGATGATTTTGACTTTCTGGCCGTCCAGGCCCCTGACCTTGCGCCGGGTTTTAAAATCCAGGCCCCCCAGCCACAGGCCCAGGCTCCGCAGGGAGTCGGCGGCCAGAAACGCGGGCGGCGCCGGCCCGGCGCCCTGGTCAAGCCGGCGGTGGTAATTGATTTGGGCCAGATTGCGAATGGTCCCCGAACTGCCGTAAGCGCTTTTCAGGTCGAAATTCCGGGCCTCTTCGCTGAAGCGCCGGCTGTGCCGGGCCACATGGCCGACCAGTTCCGCATACTTTTCCGGGCTGACCAGCCCGTCGCCGGCGTTGAAATTGAACAGCTCGGTCAGCCGGGCCGCGCCCAGGGGCAGGGAATCCAATTGGTCGCAGCCCTGGCGGTCGCCGACGATGAGTTCCAGGCTGCCCCCGCCGATATCCACAATCAGGGCCTTTTCCCGGCCCAGGTTCAGGCCCCGGGAAACCCCCAGGTAGATGAGCCGGGCTTCTTCCAAACCGGAGATGACTTTCAGCCGCAGGCCGCTGTCTTCATAGACCCGGCGCACGAAATCCTCCCGGTTTACGGCCTCCCGGGCGGCCGAAGTGGCCACGGCCTTGATGGCGTCCACCCCGAAGGCCCGGGCCGTCTTCTGGAAACCGGCCAGGGCGGCCGAGGTGCGGAGCATGGCCTCCTCGGTCAGCTTCCGGTCCCGAAAGGAGCCCTCCCCGAGGCGGACCGGCCTTTTTTCCTGGTGCATGATGGTGCTCAAACCGTCTGAAGTCACTGTCGGCGGCCGCCTCCCGGATGAAATCCAGAACCGCGTTGAAACTGTCGTAGGGGTGGTAGAGAAAAATATCCCCCTGGCCCAATTGGCTGAAAAAGCTCTTTTTCTTTTTGGGAAACTTCAGCTTGCGGCCTTTGAAGTCAGGGTATTTCAGGGCGGGATAGTTCAGATCGGCTATGTCCATCAGCCCGGCCCCGCCCAGCGGCCCGGGCCAGGCGAAAGTCTGGAAGGGTTCCAGACCGAAGCGGCCGACCAACTGTTTGACCAGATGCTTGGGGGCCTCGGTCAGGGTCTCCAGCCTGACGACCTCGCCGAACCGCCGCTGGTCCAGGACGTCGCGCACCGCCGCCAGCAGATCGTCGGCCTCGTCCTCCTCATAACTGAAGTTGGCGTAATTGAGCACCTTCAGCCCTTCGGCGAACAGCTCGGGCTTCAAGGTCTTGCGCCAGAGTACGGCCGCCCGGTTCAGCAGATGCCCGGTCCGGCGGCGCACGGCCTTCAACTGCTCCAGGGGGCTGAGCCCGTCTATGGACCGGCTTTCCACCCCCAGCTTATACTGCCGGGTCAGGCCGGCCACCCGGACCATGAAGAATTCATCGAAGTTGCTGTAAAAAATGGCCAGGAATCTGACTCTCTCCAAAAGCGGGTTGCCCCGGTCGGCCGCCTCCTGCAGTACCTTGCAGTTGAACTCCAGCCGGTTCAGCTCCCGGTTGAAAAACAGCTCTTCGGCCTTCCTTTTCAAAGTTGACAATTATTTTACCGTTTCGCAACAGTTCCCTGACAGATCTTGAATAAACTGGTAGACAGCCAGGTCAGTTGACGATTCGAACCCTGGCTGTGAGCCAGACCTGTAAAGCCGGCAAGGAGGAGCAGATGATAGAAGTCAGGCATCTCAATAAAAGCTTCGGTTCGCTCAAAGCGCTGACCGACATAAACTTTAAGATCGGGGAAGGCGAGATGGTGGCCCTGATCGGGGCCTCGGGTTCCGGCAAGTCGACCCTGATGCG
Source organism: Candidatus Adiutrix sp. (assembly GCA_031263565.1). Taxonomy (GTDB): domain Bacteria; phylum Desulfobacterota; class Desulfarculia; order Adiutricales; family Adiutricaceae; genus Adiutrix. Next base: position 16,206 of record JAISFR010000008.1, read on the forward strand.
GCATCTGTCGGGCCTGACGGCCGCCGACAAAGGCTCGGGCAGTCTGAGCGTGGGCGGCGGCCGGATTCAGTCCGACGGCCGCCTGGCCGGCCGGATCAGGGCTCTGCGAAGCCGCATCGGGGTCGTTTTCCAACAATTCAATCTGGTCGGCCGTCTCAACGTCCACACCAACGTGCTGCTGGGGGCCCTGGGCCGAACGCCTCTGTGGAAGTCGCTTTTCCTGGCCTTCCCCCGCCGCGACCGGCAGATGGCCGGCGAAGCCCTGGCCAGGGTGGGCATCGCCCAGACGGCCTGGCAGCGGGCCTCGACCCTGTCCGGCGGCCAGCAGCAGCGGGCGGCCATTGCCAGGGCCCTGGTCCAGAACGCCAGGGTCTTGCTGGCCGACGAGCCCATCGCCTCGCTCGACCCCGAATCGTCCCGCCGGGTCATGGATCTCCTGCATTCATTGAACCGGAACGAGCGGCTGACCGTGGTGGTCAGCCTGCACCAGGTTGATTACGCCCTGAAATATTGCCCCCGGACCATCGCCCTGAATCAGGGGCGGGTGGTTTACGACGGACCCAGCCGGGACCTGAGCCCGGCCCGGCTTAAAGACATTTACGGCGCGGCCGGGGAGGATCTTTTTCAGGACCAGCTTCCGCTCCCGGCCCGGCCGGTCTTGAGCGGACAAATTACCGCCGCCAGGAAGGCGGCTTGAGGAGAACTTATGAACGGGTATAACAAAAGCTTGAAAGCCGGCCTGGCCGGCCTGGCCCTGCTCCTGATTCTGGCCCTTTTTCTGCTGATGACCGCTCCGGCGGAAGCGGCGGCCGGGCCGACCGTCAACTTCGGCATCATTTCCACCGAGTCGTCCCAGAATCTGCGGAAAATCTGGGAACCTTTCATCGATGACCTGCGCCGGGAAACCGGCCTGGACGTCAGGGCTTTTTTCGCCATCGACTATGCCGGCATCATCGAGGGCATGCGCTTTGACAAGGTGCAACTGGCCTGGTACGGCAACAAGGCGGCCACCGAGGCCGTGGACCGGGCCGGCGGGGAGGTTTTCATGCAGACCGTCAATTACGACGGCAGCAACGGCTACTATTCCCATATCATCGCCCACAGAGACTCGCCCCTGACCTCGATCGAAGACATGTTCAAAGACAGCCAGAATCTCACCTTCGGCAATGGCGACCCCAATTCGACTTCCGGTTTCCTGGTGCCCTCCTATTACGTGTTCGCGCTCAACCAGGTCGAGCCCAGGACGGCCTTCAAACGCACCCTCACTTCCAATCACGAGGCCAACGCCCTGTCGGTGGCCAACAGGCAGGTGGATGTGGCCACCTGCAACAGCGAAGCCCTGGAGCGTCTGTCCGTCACCTTTCCGGATAAGCGCGAACAGATCAAAGTCATCTGGACCAGCCCGCTGATTCCCAGCGACCCCCTGGTCTGGCGGCGGGATCTCGATCCGGAGGTCAAGGGGAAAATTGAAAAGTTCCTTCTGAGCTACGGCCAGGAAGGGCCGGATCAGGCCCGGCAACTGGAAATTTTAAAAGCCCTTCAATGGAAGGGATTTCAGAAATCGACCGACAGCCAGCTCAATCCCATCCGTCAACTGGAGCTCTTCAAAGAGAAAAACAAACTGGTCTCGGCCGGGCAATTGAACCGGGAGCAAGAAGCGCGGCTGGCCGAGATCGACCGGCAACTGGCGGCCCTGGAACAGAAATAAGCCGGGGAGGGACCGGGACCAGGTCCGGCGGAAGCTGAGCGGCCGCCGCGGCCGACTGCCCGGGCCGAATTGAGGAAATTAACCGGTTGTTCCCTGGAGAGAGGGGAGGCCCGCATGACGTCTCCGAACAATTTATCCAGCTCCGGTTTGGGGGAGGAGGTCGGCCATGCGGCCTGAGACGGCCCCCGTTCCGGCGCCGCCGGGCCGGGGGCGCCGGCGGGCCGGCCGAAGCTTGACCCTGGCCGTGGCCGCCACCCTGCTGGCCTGGGCCTGGCACGGCGCTGAAATTCGCCCTCTGGCCCTGTGGACGGACGGGGGCAACCTGCTGACCCTGGCCGGCGATTTCTTCCCGCCGGACTTCAGCGACTGGCGGCTCTACCTGGGCGAGATGCTGACCACCCTGCAGATAGCCTTGTGGGGAACGGCGGCCGCCGTGTTCTGGGCCGTCCCTCTGGGCATCATGAGTTCCGAGAATGTGGCGCCCTGGTGGATCTGTCAGCCGGTCCGCCGCCTGATGGACGCCTGCCGGGCCATCAATGAAATGGTCTTCGCCATGCTCTTTGTGGTGACCGTGGGCCTGGGCCCTTTCGCCGGAGTTCTGGCCCTGGGGGTGCACACCACCGGGGTTCTGGCCAAGCTCTTTTCCGAGGCCGTGGAAGCCATTGATCCCCATCCGGTGGAAGGCATCCGGGCCACCGGAGCCGGTTGGCTGGCCGAGATCTGCTTCGGGATTCTGCCCCAGGTCTTTCCCCTGTGGATCTCTTTCACCCTTTACCGCTTTGAATCCAACGTCCGCTCGGCCACCGTGGTGGGCATGGTCGGGGCCGGGGGCATCGGGGTGCTCCTGTGGGAGGTGATCCGGGGCTTTCTGTTCCGAGAGACCTGCGCGATCATGATCATCGTCGTCGGGGCGGTGACCATCTTCGACATCCTCTCCCAGCGGCTGAGAAAAATGGTGATCTGATGGCCGGCCGCTACGCCCTCTATTATGTGCCCGGGGCCGACTCGGAAATTTACGCCCTGGGCGCGGGGCTTCTGGGGCGCTGCGTCTACAGCGGCCGGCGCCTGGCCCGCCCGGCCCTGGCCGGCGTCTCCGAAGAGGAAATTGTCAGGCATACCCTTAAGGCCTCGGTCTACGGCTTTCACGGCACGATCGTGGCCCCTTTTGAAAGCCCGGCTTCCGAGCGCGAGCTGGCGGCCGCGGCCGAAACGGCGGCCCGCAGTTTTCGGCCCGTCCCCTTGGGCCGAATCAGACTGGCGGCCGTCAACGGCTCTTTCGCCGCCCTGAGGCCCGAAGCCGCGCCGGAAGCCTTAAGCCGGCTCGAAGATCAGTGCGTGCGCGTTTTCAGCCGTTTCCGCCGGCCCCTGAAGAAAAGCGACCTGGACCGGCGGGGGCCTTTGCCGCCCCGGCTCCGGGCCAATTTGATCCGCTGGGGTTACCACCTGGTTCTGGATGACTTCCAATTTCATTTGACGGTCGCTGATTCGCTGCCAGAGGCCCCCGGGGTCTTTCTAAAGGCCCTGGAGTCCTATCTGGCCCCGGCGCTGGAGCGGCCGCTGAGCATCGACCGTCTGGCTCTGCTCCATCAGCCCTCTGGCGGCCGACCCTTTCTATGCCGCCGGATCTTTAGCTTACAGGATGACGAAAATGAACAATGACCAGTCCCGGCGGCGGCGGCGCCTGGCCGCCTTCAGCCTGGCCCCTTTGGATCAGTTGGCCGAAGGTTTAAAGCGGATTTGCCCCCGGCCCGGGCATACTTTTTTACGCCGCCCCGAAAGCGGCCTGGTCATGGTCCGGGGCCGCATCGGCAACACCGGGCCGGCCTTCAATATCGGTGAAATGCTGGTTACCCGCTGCACCGTTCAATACCGGGGCCTCCTCGGGCACGGCTGGACGCCCGGCCGGACGGCCCGCCAGGCGGAACTGGCCGCCCTGGGCGACGCCCTGGGGCAGGCCGCGGAGCATGCCGGGGCCATCGACCGCCTGGTGGAGAAGCTGGAAAAAATAAAGCAAAATCAAGAGGCCCGGCAATCAGCCGAGCTTGAAGACAGCCAGGTCGATTTTTTCACCCTGCTCAGGGGGGAGGACCAAAATGACTGAGAGGCCTGGCCTGGCGCCTGGTTTTGAGGATTACGGGCTTTCGAGCCAACGGGTCTTCCGGCTGGCCCTGGGCTGCCTCAGCCGACCCTGCCGGGCCCTGGACTTCGAGGCCCGGGAAGGGCGGCCGGCTTGGCCGCTGCCGCCGGTGGCGGCCGCTCTGGCCCTGACCCTGCTCGATTCCGCCACGCCCGTCTGGCTCTCCCCTTCCTGGCGGAAGGCCGGGGACTGGCTTCGCTTTCACCGGGGCTGCCCGGTCGGCGGGCAAGCTGAAAAAGCGGCTTTCATTCTGGCCGCCTCGCCGGCCGAACTTCCGCCCCTGGCCTCCCTGAACCAGGGCAGCGACCGCTATCCCGATTCCTCGGCCACGGTCATTGTGGCTTCCGTTCTGCCGCTGGACGGCCGCCGGCCCTGGCTGGCCGAAGGCCCCGGCCTGGACGGCCCCGTGATTTTTGAAGGCCACGGGCTGGAAGCGGGGTTTCTCGACCAGTGGCGCGGCAACCGGGCCGCCTATCCCCGGGGCGTGGATATTTTTCTGGCCGGCGAAAAACACCTGGCCGGGCTGCCGCGCTCGGTCAGCCTGGCGGACTTTTCAGGGGGCGATTCAAGATGTATGTAGCCGTCAAAGGCGGGGCCAAGGCCATCGAGGCCGCCCATCGACTTATGGCGAAACGCCGCCGGGGCAACCCGGAACTGCCCGGAATTTCCCTGGATCAGATTCGGGAGCAATTGGGCCTGGCCGTCGACCGGGTGATGGCCGAGGGTTCCCTCTATTCCCCGGAACTGGCCGCCCTGGCCGTCAAACAGGCCAGGGGCGATCTGGTGGAGGCCATTTTTCTCCTGCGGGCCGCCCGCGCCACTTTCCCCCGCTTCGGCTATTGCCTGCCGGTGGATACCGGGACCATGCGGGTGGAGAGGAGGATTTCCGCCACCTGGAAAGATCTGCCCGGGGGCCAGCTTCTGGGGCCGACTTTTGATTACACCCATCGGCTCCTGGATTACAGCCTGATGGAAGAAAAAGAGCCCGCCGGGCGGGACGGCCCGGCGGAGATAAAAGGACCGGGGATGAAAAGCCCGGAGATGAAGCGGCCCAAAGCCCTGAAAGCCCTGCTCGGGGAAGGGCTGATGGAGGCGGAGGAAGACGACGGCCGGGAGCCGGGCGACATCACCCGTCAGCCCGTTGATTTTCCCGTTGACCGGGCCGGGCGGCTGCAGAATCTGGCCAGATCCGACGAAGGTTTCACCTTGGCCCTGGCCTACTCCACTCAACGGGGCTTCGGCTCGGTTCACCCCTTTGTGGCCGAACTGCGTCAGGGCACGCTCAGCGTGGAATTCACGCCCGAAGAACTCGGCTTTCCGGTGACCCTGGGCGAAATAGACCTGACCGAATGTGAAACGGTCAATCAGTTCAAGGGCGGCGGCGGGCAGCCCCCCACCTTCACCAGGGGCTACGGCCTGGCCTTCGGGCACAACGAGCGCAAGGCCCTGGCCATGGCCATAGTCGACCGCGCCCTGCGCGCCGAAGAACTGGGCGAGGAAATCAAAGGCCCGGCCCAGAATCAGGAATTTGTTTTCAGCCACAGCGACAATGTGGAGGCGGCCGGTTTCGTCTCGCACATCAAGCTGCCCCACTATGTCGATTTCCAGGCGGAGCTGTCCATGCTGCGCCAGATGAGAAAGGCCGCGAATGATGACCAGCGCTGAGACCGGCTACAATTTCGCCTATCTCGACGAGGATTCCAAGCGCCTGATCCGGCGGGCCTTATTGAAGGCCGTGGCCGTGCCCGGCTATCAGGTGCCCTTTGCCGGGCGGGAAATGCCCATGCCCTACGGCTGGGGCACCGGCGGCATTCAGGTGACCGCCGCCCTCATCGGGCCGGACGACGTCTTGAAAGTGATCGACCAGGGTTCGGACGACACCACCAACGCGGTCTCCATCCGGGCCTTCTTTTCCAAAACGGCCGGGGTGGCCACCACCACCGTCACCGGAGAAGCCAGCATCATCCAGACCCGGCACCGCATCCCGGAGCGGCCCCTGAAGCCCGGCCAGATCATGGTCTACCAGGTGCCCATACCCGAGCCCCTGCGCTGGCTGGAGCCCGGCGAAACCGAGACCAGGGTTCTTCACGCCCTTGGGGAATACGGATTGATGTACGTCAAGCTATATGAGGACATCAGCCGCCACGGACGCATAGCCACCAGCTACGACTACCCGGTGGAGGTCTTCGGCCGTTACATAATGAGCCCCTCGCCCATCCCGCGCTTCGACAATCCCAAGCTCGACCGTTCGCCGGCCCTGCACCTGTTCGGGGCCGGGCGCGAAAAACGGATATACGCCGTCCCGCCTTACAGTCCGGTGCGCAGCCTCGATTTTGAAGACTATCCCTTCGCCGTTCAACGCTGGCCGGAAGTCTGCGCCATCTGCGGCGCGTCCGACAGTTACCTCGACGAGGTGGTTCTGGACGACGGCGGGCGGAGGCTCTTCGTCTGCTCCGATTCGGATTACTGCGCCGGCCGGGCCGGGAAAGGAAGCCCGCCCCAATGACCAGGCCGATTCTCTCCGCCAGAGGGGTGGACAAATATTACGGCGGCCGGGTGGGCTGCCGCGGGGTCAGCTTCGATCTCTATCCCGGTGAAATATTGGGCCTGGTCGGCGAATCGGGCAGCGGCAAGACCACGCTCTTGAACGTGCTGGCCGGGCGCCTGAGCCCTTCCGGCGGCCGGGTGCTCTATCGCGGCCCGGACGGTTCGGAACACGACCTGCAGCAACTGAGCGAAGCCGGGCGCCGCCGTCTTTTGCGGACCGAGCTGGGCTTTGTCCATCAGCGGGCCGGTGACGGCCTGCGCCCGCTGGTCAGCGCCGGGGCCAACATCGGCGAACGCCTCATGGCCGGCGGCTGGCGCCGTTACGGCCGCATAAGATCGGAAGCCGCCGATTGGCTGGCGCGGGTCGAAATCCCGGCCGACCGTCTTGACGACCGCCCGGCCGACTACTCCGGGGGCATGCGGCAAAGGCTTCAGATCGCCCGCAATCTGGTCACCAGGCCCCGCCTGGTCTTCATGGACGAACCCACCGGCGGCCTGGACGTTTCGGTTCAGGCCCGGCTGCTGGACCTGATCCGCCATCTGGCGGCCCGGCTCGATCTGGCGGTCGTTCTGGTCACCCACGATCTGGCCGTGGCCCGGCTCCTGTCGCAGCGGCTGATGGTCATGAAGAGCGGTCAGGTGGTGGAAAGCGGCCTGACCGACCAGGTGCTGGACGACCCGCAGCATCCCTACAGCCAGCTTCTGGTTTCCGCCATGCTTCAGGTGTGACATGACGACCATGCTGACCGTTGAAAAGTTGAGCAAAATTTTTACTCTGCACCAACAGGGCGGGGTGCGGATCAAGGCCCTCACCGACGTCTCCCTTGAGCTTTCCGCCGGCGAATGCCTGGCTCTGGCCGGGCCTTCCGGGGCCGGGAAATCCACCCTCTTGCGCTGTCTTTACGGCAACTATCTGCCCAGCGGCGGGAAAATAAGCCTGAGGCATCTTTCCGAAATTTTGGATCTGTCCGCCGCCTCCCCGCAGAAAATAATGGAAGTGCGGCGCTACAGCCTTGGCTACGTCAGCCAGTTCTTAAGGGTCATCCCCCGGGTCAGCGCGCTGGACATCGTGGCCGAACCCCTCCTGGAAACAGGGGCCGAAACGGCCGAGGCCCGCCAGGCGGCCCGGGAACTGCTGAACCGGCTGAACATTCCGCCCCGCCTGTGGGCTTTGCCCCCGGCCACCTTTTCCGGCGGCGAGCAGCAGCGCATCAACCTGGCCCGGGGCTTCATCAGGCTCAGGCCCGTCATGCTCCTTGACGAACCCACGGCCTCGCTGGACAGGGCCAACAGAAAAGTGGTCCGGGATTTGATATATGAAGCCAAAGAATCAGGCTCGGCCCTGATCGGCATTTTTCACGATGACGAAATGAGAAGCCTGGTCGCCGACCGGCAGTTTCAAATGGCCCCGCCGAACGGCCGGGAGAAGGCTGAATGAAGAAGGAAACAATATTGGCCAATGCCCGGCTTCTGACGCCCGAAGGCTTGAAGTCCGGTCACCTGGTCATGGCCGGCGGCCGGATCGGGAACGTCGGCAACGGGAATTTCCCCACCGGCTATGAGGACATGGAGGGCGATTATCTGATGCCCGGCCTGGTGGAACTGCACACCGACAATATGGAAAGACACCTCATGCCCCGGCCGGAGGTTTACTGGCCCCAACCGGGCGCGGCCCTGGAAGCCCACGACGCCCAGGTGACGGCGGCGGGCATAACCACGGTCTATGACTCCCTGTGTGTGGGCGAGCCTGTCGATAAAGGCCGCCGGGTTCTGCTCGATCTTTCGGTCCGGGCCCTGAAGGAGGCCGTTGATCTGCGGGCCGACCATAAAGTGCATCTGAGATGTGAGGTCAGCGACCCGGAGATGTGGGCCCTGTTCGAAAAAGTGGCCGACATTCCCGGCCTGGGCCTGCTGTCGCTGATGGACCATACCCCCGGTCAGCGTCAATGGCGGGACCCTTCCAGTTACCGGGCTTATTATCAAAAAAAGTGTACGGACCGGGAATTTGAGAAAATGGTTGCCAGACTGGCCGAACAGCGCGATCGCTTCGCCGCCGGGCAGACCGGGAAAGTCGTCGATTTCTGCCGGCAACGGCAACTGCCGCTGGCCTCCCATGACGACACCCTGCCCGCCCATATCGAGGAAGCGGTGAAAAACGGCGTGGCCATCAGCGAATTTCCCACCACCCTGGAAGCGGCCCGGGCCGCCCGGCGGGCCGGACTGGCGGTGACCATGGGAGCCCCGAACCTGGTCAGAGGCGGCTCGCACTCCGGCAATGTCCCGGCCCTGGAAGTGGCTGAGGACGGGTCCCTTGATTGCCTTTCTTCCGACTATGTTCCGGCCAGCCTCTTGTACGGGGCCTGGCTTCTCCACCAAAAAGCCGGCTGGGGTCTCTTGGCGGCCATTAAAACCGTGACCGAAAACCCGGCCCGGCGGGCCGGCCTGACGGATCGCGGCAAATTTGAGCCCGGCCTGCGGGCGGATTTAATCAGGGTCAGAATCATCAATAACCGCCCGGTGGTCAAATCGGTCTGGGCGGCCGGCTCGCAGGTTTATTGAGGCCGCGGCTTTTGCGGGCCGTGCCCGCCTGCGCCGCCCTCTGGAGCTTCAGGCGCCTTGGCCTGTGGTGGTTGACATTACAAACTTGAAAAAGGCCCGATTCATCCGCTTATCGGCAGTATCAACAAGGTGAAATACTATTAAAATTTACCCTTAAGGACGGCAGACGACGGGGTAGCTGAAGACAAGGTCGACGGCATTGTCCGCGTAGCCATTGCCGAGGTTCACCAGACGCGCACCGTGGCCGGCGTCGCCTGGGTGGGCGGTGACCTCTCCCGTCCAGTAGCTGGCGACCGGCCAGCCGGCCGCCAACGACGCCCCCTTACCGACAGGATTATAAGTGCCGTCATAACCGGAGACCGCCCTCAACTCAGAAGCTTTGGGCAACCTGGACTCCCTGGCGTAATAATAATCCCATGGCGGATTAAAGACGTAATCCCAAAA
>JAISFR010000041.1 GCA_031263565.1 Candidatus Adiutrix sp.
GCTTGCCAGCCCGGGCCGAAGGGTGTAAAATATCAGCTTTGAATACCGCCGGGCCATAAGTCGGCGCTTCTCATCGCGGGTCAGGATACGAGGGTGGGCTCATGTTAATCAAGTCCGACTATCTGGTCATCGGCACGGGGGTGGCCGGCTTGAGCCTGGCCCTGAAGGCCGCCAGGTGGGGCACGGTCAACGTTATCTGCAAACGCCTCATAGACGACACCAACACCAACCTGGCCCAGGGCGGCATCGCCGCCGTGCTGGGCGAAGACGACCAGGCCGAGTTCCACATCCGGGACACCCTGGAATCCGGGGTGGGCCTCTGCCATCCGGAGACAGTCAAGGCGGTGGTGGAATCCGGCCCGGCCATGGTGCGGGAACTGGTGGACATGGGGGTGCCCTTCACCGCCAGCGTCGAGCACCCCGACCGCCCCGAACTGGGCCGGGAAGGGGGCCACAGCCACCGCCGGGTCATCCACGCCAAGGACATGACCGGCCAGGCCCTCCAGAAAACCCTGATCGAAAAGGCCCGGGCCGAGGCCAACATCAAGATTTATGAAAAATTCCAGGCCCTGGATATCCTGGTCGGCGGGGAAAACGGCCGGCGGACGGCCGAAGGGGCCTACGTCCTGGACATAGAGCGGGAAAAAGTGCTCACCTTCGGGGCCAAGGTGCTGGTCCTGGCCACCGGCGGCTCGGGCAAGGTCTATCTCTACACCACCAACCCCGACGGGGCCAGCGGCGACGGCCTGGCCATGGGCTTCCGGGCCGGGGCCCGGGCGGCCAACATGGAATTCATCCAGTTCCACCCCACCTGCCTCTTCCATCCCGAGGCCCGCAACTTCCTGATCTCCGAGGCCGTCCGGGGCGAAGGCGCCCGGCTGGTGGACAAAAGCGGCGTCCCCTTCATGAAAAATTACCACCCCCTGGGGGACCTGGCCTTCCGCGACATCGTGGCCCGGGCCATCGACGCCGAGATGAAGAAAAGCGGCGACGAGTGCGTCTTTCTCGACATCACCCACCGCCGGCCTGATTTTATCCGCGACCGCTTCCCCAACATTTACCGCACCTGCCTGGCCCTGGGCATCGACATCACCCAGGAGCCCATCCCGGTGGTGCCGGCCGCCCATTACCAATGCGGCGGCCTGAAGGTCGACCTCGACGGGCGGACCGATATCGGCGCCCTTTACGCCGTCGGCGAGGTGGCCGCCACCGGCCTTCACGGGGCCAACCGCCTGGCCTCCAACAGCCTTCTGGAGGCCCTGGTCATGGCCGACCGGGCCGCTGCGGCCAGCCGGGAACTCCTGGCCGCCCGCCCCGACCCGGCCCGCCTTTCCGCCGCCCCGGCCTGGCCCAGCGGCCGCCTGGGCCACGCCCCGCGCGAGGCGGTGGTCATCGCCCACAGTTGGGATGAAATCCGCCGCTTCATGTGGAACTACGTGGGCATCGTCCGCTCGGACTACCGCCTGAAAATGGCCGCCGACCGCCTGGCCCTGGTCAAGGCCGAAATCGAGGAATTCTTCGAAAAACACGAGGTCGACGCCGACCTCATCGAAGTGCGCAACATCGCCCAGGTGGCCGACATCATCATTCGCAGCGCCCGGAGGCGCCATGAAAGCCGGGGCCTGAACTACAACCTGGACTGGCCGGAACGCGACGACCGGAACTTCCGGCAGGACACGGTCCTCTCGGGCGGCTGAAAGCCGCCGGACCATTAGCTATATGAGGTTCATCACTCCGTGACCGAATCCGGCCCCAGGCTGAAAAAAATCCGGCGCGCCGGCGCTGTTCTGCTGCTGGCGGCCGGGCTGGCGGCGGCGGGCTGGTATTTTTTCGCCCTGCGGCCGGAAAGGCTGGCCCGGGAAGAGCTGGCCGACCTGGCGGCCCTCCTGGTCCCGGTCGTCCGGGCCGAAACCCTGGAACCGGCCACCCTCTCCCGGAGCCTTGAGGCCCTGGAAAAATTCCAGGCTGACAGCCCGGCCGCCAGGGAAATGCTGCTGGGCGGCCGGGCCTTTTTAAACGGCGACCCCCAAGAGGCCGCCCGGCGCTTCAATGCCGTGGACCTCCTGACCGGCGGCCAGGCCCCCGGCCTCCCTTCCTTTCTGGCCGCCGCCAGCCTGCGCCAGGGCGACAGCGCCCTGGCCTCCGCGCAATATCTCAAGGCCCTGGAAGTAAAGCGCCGGCAGGGGGCCGACGCCCTGGCCCAGAGCGCCGACCAGCTGGGCCTGTCGCTGAGCTTTTTCCTGCTGCACCAGACCGGGGAGGCCCGCCCCCTGGCCGAGGCGGCCTATCAGGCCCGGCTCCGGGCCCTGGGCCCCGAAGCCCCGGAAACCCTGACCGCCGCCAACCGCCTGGCCACCCTTGATCTGGCCCTGGGCCGGAACGGGGAGGCCGAGGATCTCCTGAAAAGCGCCTACCAGGCCGCCCGGCAGGGACAGGGGGCCACCGAAGGCGCCCTGGAGGAAGCCCGGCTGCTCCTGCGCCTTCTCTACCAGCAGACCGGCCGCCAGGACGAGCTGGAAATCTTTTTTGGCCAGCCGCCGCCCGCCCCGCAACCGGAAACCGAAGCCGAAACCGGGCCGGGCCCCGGCCCGGAACCCGGCCCGGAAAATCCGCCGCCCCCGCCCCGGCGGCCGCCGCTGAGCCCCGAGAATCTCAAGGAATGGGAAAAAACGGCCCGGGAACTGCTGGGCCATGACGACGCCCTGGCCGCCGACCTTCTGCGGCTGGTCATGGACCAGGCCGAGCCGGGCTCCCCGGAATATCTCCGCCTGTCCGGCCTGACGGCCGGGGCCCTGGAAGGGGCCGGGCGCCTGGAAGAGGCCGAGGACATCTGGCATGAGATCGCCGAGGCGGCGGACGCCCGCCTGGACTCCGCCGGCCGGAACGGGCCCGCCCCCCGGGACGTGGCCCTCAGCCTGGAAAGCCATTTGAAACTGGCCGACAACTACCTCCGCCAGGGCCGCACCCCCCTGGAGGCGGAAATAGAACTGAAAGCCGCCGCCAATCGCCTGGGGCCGCGGGCCGGCCAGTTCCCGGAGACCGCCGCGGTCTATCTGCGCCTGGCCCGCCTTTTGTGGTCCCTGGAGCGCCACCGGGAAAGCGCGGACTATTACCGCCAGGCCCGGGCCCTGGCTGAAAAGCTGCTCGAAAACAAAGCCGCTCCCGAAAGGGCGCCCGGGCTGGGCGACATTATTCGCGCGGCCGGCGAAGAAAGCCCGCTGGCGGCGGCCAAAAAGCCCGCCCCGGACTTTCTGGAAGCCGCCGGAACTGAAAAGGCCCGGCCCTCTCCGGAACTTCTGCGGCGGGAGCTGAGCGCCCTGAGCGCCCTGGGCCGGCCGGGCGAATTCGACGGCCGCCTGGCGCCGGCCCTGGCCGAGGCCGCCCGCCTCCACGGCGTCGGCAGCCCGGGCTACCTGCGCTACTACAGCCTGAAGCTCAAAGCCCTGGAAGAGGCCGGCCGGGTGGAGGAACTGACCCGGGAACTGAGGGCCCAGGCCGACCGGCCGCCCGGCCGCAATGAGGGCGAAAAAGCGCTGAACCGGGGCAACGCCCTGCTCTACGCCGCCCGGGTCAACGAACAGGCCGGCCGGACCAGCGAAGCCGGGGAACTCTACCGCCAGGCCCTGGCCGCCTGGAAAGACCTGCCGGACAGCGTCTTAGGCGGCCGCCGCCAAAGCGCGGAAGAGGCTCTAAAGGGCCTGGAAGGCCGGTAAGCCGGCCCGGCTTAGCCCGGCCGGCCGTCAGGCCCGGCCCCGGCCGGAGATATATTTGAACAGGATTTCCAGGAGTTTGTCTATTTTGACCGGCTTGGCGATGTGGGCGTTCATGCCGGCGCCCAGGGCCTTGTCGATGTCCTCCTTGAAGGCGTTGGCGGTCAGGGCGATGAGCGGCACGGTGGCGGCGTCCCGGCGCCGGGAGGCCCGGATGGCTTCGCTGGCCTGGTAACCGTCCATATTGGGCATCAGCACATCCATCAGGATCAGGTCGTAAAAATCCTCGGGCGAGTCCTGGAATTTTTTGAGGGCTTCCAGTCCGTCGGCGGCTTCGTCTATGCCGATGCCGGTGGACTTCAGCATGGCCTTGGCCACCTTGCGGTTCAGATCCACGTCGTCGACCAGGAGAACCCGCCGGCCGACGAATTTGCCGGCCGGGTCGGCGATCTCCAGCCCGTCGGCCTCGGGGGCCGCGCTTTCTTTCAGCCAGATGGAGAAACTGAATTCGCTGCCGGCCCCGGAACGGCTCCGGAGCTCGATGTCGCCCCCGAAAATCCTGACGATGTGGCGGCTGATGGCCAGGCCCAGGCCGGTGCCGCCGTACTGCCTGGTGATCTGGCCGCTGGCCTGCTCAAAGGGCTGGAAGATGCTGCTCTGGACGTCCTCGGCGATGCCGATGCCGTTGTCGCGCACCAGAAAGCCCGCCAGGGTCTCCCCGTCCCGCCGGTCCAGCTTTTCTATGCGGAATTCGATCCGCCCCAGTTCCGGGGTGAACTTGACGGCGTTGCCCAGAAGGTTGATCAGGACCTGCCTCAGGCGCAGGGGGTCGGTGAGGAAGGTCGAGGGCTCGAAGGCGTCGAAACGGGTCTCGAAGGCGATGTTCTTTTCGTCGCAGCGCGGCTGGATGATTTTGCCGACCGTTTCCCCCAGTTTTATCAGGTCCGCCGTTTCTTCGGACAGGGTGACCTTGCCGGCCTCGATTTTGGATATTTCCAGGATGTCGTTCAAAAGGCCCAGCAGATGCTGCGAAGAGGCCTCGATCTGCCGGGTGTGGCCCTTGAATTCCTCAAGTTTGGGGTTGCCGCCGCCCATCTCTTCCAGGTCGCGCTGCACTATGTCGGTCAGGCCGATGATGGCGTTCATGGGCGTGCGGATCTCATGGCTCATCCGGGCCAGGAATTCGCCCTTGTGTTCGTTGGCCAGCTTGGCCTCGTTCATGACCTTTTCCAGGGCGTTCTGCTTGTTGACCATTTCCGTGACGTCGCTGGTCTCGATGAGGTAGCCGATTTTCAGGCCGTCGGCGCTCAAAAAATAATTGGCGGTGCCCTTCAGGTAGCGCCCGCTGTTTTCCTCGAGGAATATTTCCGCTTCCCGCCCTTCCTCCAGGGCGATGATGGGGTCGTATCCGGTGCCGGGGGGATAGATGCTGCTGTCCCCGTAAGGGGCGCCGGCCACCTCTTCCAGGGTTTTCCGGCAGAGGGCCAGCCCCAGGTCGTTCATGTAGATGATGCGGTGCTCCATATCGGTGATGCTCAGGGGGTTCTTGACGCTGTCGTCGATGCTGTCGGCCATGTCGTCAAAGGAATCGGCCAGGGTGCCGAATTCGTCTTTGGTGGGCGCGTTGAAGCGGAACTGCCGCTCGCCGGCCCGGAAGCGGGAGATGCCCCTGATGAGCCTGGTGATGCGGTTGGTCAGGAAGGAGGCCATCCAGATGGCGATCAAGACCACCAGCACGATCAGGATGACCGTGGTGCTGACCAGTTGCAGGAAGGTGCCCCGCAGGTTGTCGGCCACGGCCCGGGCCAGTTTCGTTTCGGTTTCCCGGGCCGGGGCGGTGAACGAATCCAGGCCGGAGCCGATGGCCACAAAGCCGAAGCCGCGTTTGGAATAGCCGTTGGCCGCCGAGGGCGCGTAAGGGCCGGTGTAATAGGGGATTGCCGCGGCCGTGTTCAGCTTGTAGAGGCCGCTCCAGAGAATGTAGAAAGAGCCCGAGCCGCCGTCGCCGGTCAGGTCCATCCAGCCGGTGCACTGGGGGGCGTTGTTGAGATAGCGCCCGTCCAGGCCCACCAGGCCGAGCCGGGTCAGTTCGGCGGCCGGCGCTTTGGCCCGGGACTGCTCGAAAAAGACCGGGTAGTCCTGGACGTAGTCGGTCCAGTAGGGCAGGCCGCCGGCCCGCCAGCCTTCGTAAATGGAAGTTTCCAGCCAGGGGATCTGGGGCCGCCCGGTCTGGGGGTCAAAGCCGACTATGGAATGGTGCCGGGGGTGGGCTATGCTGCGGCACCGGTAGTCCCAGATGAAGGCGTAGTTGCCTTCAAAGGCGCTGGGGAGCCGGGTGTAGCGCTCGTTCATGGGGGTGATGTGGTCCACGAATTCCATGATGTGGTCATGGTTCAGGGCCAGGGTCACATAGCCGCTCACCCGGCCGTCCCGCCCGACCACCGGGGTGGCCCAGCGGACCAGCCCCTCGAAGCGGCGGCCGTTGGGGTTTTCCAGGCCGGCGTAGGCCTGTTCCCCGGGCTGGTAGTCGATCTCATAGCCCCGCTGACTGGCCGCCGCGGCCACGACGGAAGGCGTATACATGCCGATGTAGTTGCTGCCCACATAGGCCCCGATGACGTCGGAAACGTAGATCTCGCCGGGCCGGAGATCTTTCAGTTCCTGAAAATAGGTCTCGGCCTTGACGTAGGTGTTTTCCGGCCTGGAAACGTCCTTGAGGGCCGGGTCCAGGGGAAAGTTGACCTTGCGCGAGCCTGGGGAAAGCACTTTGATCAGTTCCCGGCCATCGAGGTCCACGAAAGTTATTTCGTCATAGAGCGGCACGTTTTCATAGGTGAAATTTCCGGGGCCGAGATGATGAAAACCGTTCATGTCGTCATTTTCGGGGTTGGTGGACCGGCCCCCGCCCGCGTCCGCCGCCGGCCGCTCCGCCGGCGCCCAGGACCGGCCGTCGGGGGCCAGTTCCCAGCGCCCTTTTTCGATCAGCCGCCCCAGCTTTTTCTCCACGAAAGCCCGGTAGTTTTCCTCGCTGGGCTCCAGGCCGGCCACATAAAGGAGGTCGTCGTCGCGGCCGTAAAGAAATTCGGCCACCCGCAGGGCGGCGTCGGTCGACATTCTCTCGATGTTCTCCACCGCGCTGTCGTTCAAGGCCGCGGCCGAATCGCCGACCGAAATTTCCCTCAGCTCGTCGCCCTGGATGGTGAATTGGCGCCAGGCGATGGTGGTCAGCAGAATAAGCGGAATGACCTTCACCAGCAAAAAGATGATGATGAGCTTGGACCGCATGCCCAGGCCCAGCCGGTTCATCCAGCGGGCGCTCGACAGGCGCAGGCGATTGAGGACTTTGTTCATTTGCTTAACCGGCCCTTGCCGAAGATATTCTTGAATCGCCAAGCATTATATATCATTTTCAGGCCGGTCGTGAAAAAATCGCAACATCTCGGGAAAATCCCAAAACAGCCTTAATAATAAGGCCGAATTTCCCGGAAATGTATTGACAAAGTCCGGCTTTGACAATATATTGAATTTGATTCTCAATATCTCTTCAGGGCGGCGAAAAGCGCCGCCCGGGAAATCCCGGCCGCCGGAGGGGCCCTGATCAACGCCGCGGGCGCTGAACCCATGCTTCAACAGTCTTCGCTCATAGCCCGGCCTGAAACCGCCGAACTTGTCTACCAGGCCATCCTTCATCATTCGCTGGTGCTGCTGTCCGCCCCGGTGGGCTACGGCAAAAGCACCCTGGCCGATGAGGTGATGCGGCGCTTTACGCAAGGCGCTCCGGCCCCCAAAGGCCGGGGCCGGGCCAGGCCCCGCTGCTTTTATATGGCCGCCAAGCCCGGGGAAAGCGACCCGGAATATCTGTGGGCCAGGCACCGGTCTCTCCTGGCCTCCCGAAACAACCCTTTGGCCGCCGTGCTGGACCAGTTTCCCGACCCCCTGGACCCGGGGCAGCGCTCGGCGGCCATTGAAAAGCTCGGCCGGCTGACCGCGGCCCAGCCGACCCTCCTGGTCATCGACGATTACCACTTCCTGGAAGACAGCCGCTATGCGGCCTTCTTCAGCCGGATAGTCAAAGCCGGCCTGGCGGGCCTGTCGTTTCTGATCCTCTCGCGAAGCCGCCCCAATCTGCCTTTGGAAGAAATGCGCCTCAAGGGCCAGTGCCGGGTCTTCGGCCGGGAGACCCTGGCTTTCAGCCGTTCGGAGGCCGAGGCCTTCCTGGCCGCCCTGGGCCTTGACAATGCCGAATTCGTCCAGCGGGCCTGGCGCGACAGCGAAGGCTGGCCGGCCGCCCTGCGGCTGGCGGCCGAAGGCTGCCGGCCGGGCGGGCCGGCCGCTTCCGAAGCCGAATTCCACCACCTTTTCGAGCAGGCCGTATTTGCCGGACGCAGCCAGGCCGAGCGGACGCTTTTGATGAAACTTTCCATCTGGGAGGATTTCGGCGAAGAAGAGGTCCTGGCCGTTTGCCGGGAGCCCCGGGACCTCGGGCTCCTGAAAAGCCTGGCGGCCGACGACTTGTTTCTGACTTTCGAACCGAAATCCGGGCGTTACCGGTATCACAACTTATTCCGCTCTTTTTGCCGGGCCAAGCTGTCGGCGGCGCCGGAAGACTTGATCGACCGGGCCCGGTTGGACCGCCGGGCCGCCCGCTGGCTCCTGGAGCACGGCCGGGCGGACGAGGCCGCCCGTTTCAGGCCGCCGGACGGCGCCCGGGGCCCGGCCAGGGAGAGGCCCAGGTTCACGCCCCGGGAAAAGCAGATCATCGAGCTGGTGCGCCAGGGCCTGAACAACCGCCAGATAGCCGAGCGACTGGCCGTTCAGCGGGTCACGGTCACCAAGGCCCTGGGCAATGTCTACCGCAAGCTGGGGGTCAAAAACCGAACCCAGGCCATCGGCGTTTTATTGTCCGGTTAGGATCGGTCAATAAATGCCCCCCCAGGAATGCGGCCCCCCTGAAAACAGCCCCCCTCAAATATTTATTTTTAACAAAATCGGATAAATAGCATAAATACTATGCAGGTGGATACTTGCCCGCGAAAAAGAAATATAGTATTTTGCCTTTAATTGCATTTGAGACGCTATTTCATTAATCAGCCGCCAAGGTGTTTTTATGAAAAATTCCGAAGTCCGGGTCCGGCGCTATGAATCTTGATCTGGGGCTGGCCGATCTTGACGGCGACGGGCTGGACATGACGCCCCTGATCGACGTCCTTTTTCTTCTGCTGACTTTTTTCATTCTGGCGGCCACCTTTGTGGCCCCGGCCCTGGAAGTGCAGTTGGCCCAGGCCAGGAATCTGCGCTCCGGCCAGGGGCAGGGCCCCAGCCTGACGTTCAGCATCGACGCCCAGGGCGATATCTATTACGAAAGGGAAAAAATCCAGGCCGCCGATCTGGAAAAAATCATGGGCGCCCACGCCCAGGAAACCCCGATTATTTTCAACGTGGACCAGGACGCGCCCTTTGAAGCTTTCCTGACGGTGCTGGATGAAGCCAAAAGCCAGAACCGGCATCAATTCCTGATCAACGGCCAGCCCCGGAAAACGGCGGCCGCGCCCTGAGGCCAGCATGAACGATTCCCGGCCCCAAACTGTGAAGCCGCCGCAACCCGCCGCGCCGGCCCTCGCCGCCCCGGAGGCCCGGGATTTCCTGGCCCGGGCCACGGGCGATCCCCTGGGCGAGGCCTTCGACCGCAAATTCACGGTGCACGCCGGAATGCCCCCGGGCCGCCAGATGAACCCGGACGACAGGGCCCCGGCCTACGAAAAGCTCCTGGCCGGCCACCCGGCCGGCCCCTTGGGGCTCTACCTGCATATCCCGTTCTGCCACAACCAGTGCCTTTACTGCGGCTTCGGCGGCCGGCGCCCGGAAAGGGAGCTCTGCCGGGCCTATGTCGAGGCCCTGATTGCGGAAATGCGCTGGCTCAAAGAGCGGCGCCCGTCATTCGGGCCGCTGCAGGTCGTCTATTTCGGCGGCGGCACGCCCACGCTGCTGGAGCCGGAGCTCCTGGACCGGCTGGCGGACGAACTGCGCCGGAACTTCGACCTGGCCAATGACTGCGAGCTGACCCTGGAGGGGCGGCTGCACGATTTCAGCCCGGAACGGGCCGACCGTTTCCTTAAGGCCGGGTTCAACCGTTTTTCCATCGGGGTGCAGAGTTTCGACACCGAGCTCCGCCGGCGGCTGGGCCGCTTGAGCGAGCGGGCCAAGGTGCTGGATTACCTGGGGCGCCTGGTCAGCCGGCAAAAGGCGGCCGTGATCATCGACCTGATCTACGGCCTCCCGGGCCAGAGCCCGGACGATTTCGTCGGGGACCTGGTCCAGGCCGAAGCCGTGGGCGTGGACGGGCTGGACACTTATCAGCTCAATATTTTTCCCGGCAGCCTCCTGGATCAGGCCCTGAAAGCCGGGCGCCTGCCCGAGGCCGCGCCGCTCAGCGGCCAGGGCCGCTTTTACCGCCGGGCCAGCGAGCATCTCCTGGGGCGGCGCTGGCGGCAGCTCAGCCTGAGCCACTTCAGCCGCGGCCCCCGGGAAAGGAATATCTACAACCCCTGGGCCAAGCGCCAGGCCGACTGCCTGGCCCTGGGGGCCGGGGCCGGGGGCTTTCTGGCCGGCTGGTCTTTCTACCGGCCGCCGCTTTTGGAAAACTACCTGGAGAAGGCCGGACAAAACGATTTCACGCCGGATATCCTGAGCCCGCCGAGGCCGGCCGGCCGCCTGACCTCTTTCATCGTCGGGCAGATGGAACAGGGTTATCTGCATTATCGGCGCCTGGCCGAGGACTTCGGGGTGGACCAGGGCCTTCTGGAGCCCCTCCTGGTCAATTGGGCGGCCAACGAGCTGATCGAACTGGACGGCGGCTGGCTGACCATGACCGTCAACGGACGCTTTTGGGGCGTCAACCTGACCCAGGCCGTAGTCGAGACGGCCGGGCGAAATTTCAAGGAGAATTGAAGTGCCGCCGAAAAAACCGCAAGCGGTCGGGCCGCTCTCCGCCGCCCTGATGATGAGCCTGGCGCTGGCCTGGCCCGCTGGGGCCCGGGCCCAGGAAGCGCCGGAAAGCCAGGAACTTCAGGAAGGCGGGGAAATCGTCCTCCGGGAGGTGCTGGTCACCGCCACCAGAACCGAGAGGGATCTGATGGCGGTCCCCATGAGCGTCAGCGTGGTCAGCGAGCAGGACCTTAAAAGGGAACCCGCCGTCAACGTGGCCGACGCCCTGGCCGACATCCCGGGCGTGGCGGTGACCGACGGGGGCATGCCCGGCGGCAAACGCGTGATGATCAGGGGAGAAAACCCCATGCGTTCGCTGATCCTGATCGACGGGGTCAAGGTTTCCGAGCAGAAGAGCATGAGCGGCTCGGCCATTTTGATCGACACCAGCCAGATTGAGCGGATCGAGGTCATCAAGGGCCCGGCTTCGGTGCTTTACGGTTCCGAGGCCATCGGCGGGGTGGTCAACATCATCACCAAAAAGGGCGGCGATAAGCCGGTAGGCTTCAGCCAGCAGCTGGTGGCCGACTCGTCGACCGCCAGCGTGGATATCCAGAGCGCGGTCTTCGGCACGGCGGGCGGCTTCAACTACCGCTTCTCGGCCAGCGGCGTCAATGCCGGCGACCGCCGGGGGGCCGACGGGGTCATCGCCAATTCCAGCTACCGGAACCGCAACTACTCCGGCCGGGTCGGCTACGACTGGGACGGCGCTTCCGTTTACCTGCGGGCCGACCGCTATGAAAGCGAGATTCACATCCCGACCAACGTCAGTTCCGGGCTGGCGCCCTTTACGGGCGTGGACGGCCTCAGCGGGCCGGTCGCGGGTTATGCGGCCTCGGTTATCGGCATGAACTTCAGCAGTTCCACCGACGTGGCTCTCTATCTGCCGCGCTGGGACCGCGAATCGGTTTCCGGCGGCTTCGAGCTGCGGGATTTGAGCGAAAACCTGGCCCGGCTGAAAGGCGAGGCCTACTTTCAAAACATGAAGAAGGATTTCTACAACAACGTCCACGTCGCCAACTACCTCCAGTTCATGATAGGGCCGTTACTGGAGGATTTGTACATAACCGTCGACAAGAACATCAGGACCTATAACGACCAGGACAGCTACGGCGGCCACCTGCAAAGCGACTGGCGCCTGGGCGGGCACTACGTCATCGCCGGAGCCGACTACAATAAAGACGACATCACGGCCGATGATTACCGGCTGGGCGGCTATGTCAGCATTTTTATGACGCCCGGCGCGCCGCCGGGGAATCCAAGCGTCATTGACATAACCGTGCCCGACGTCCCGGCGGCTTATCGTTACAAGCTCGACCAGAGCGCCGTCGGCCTTTTCGTTCAGGATGAATGGAGCTTCGCCGACGACTGGACGGCCACCCTGGGGCTGCGGGAAACCTGGGTCGATTCCCGTTTCAAGTTCAACAACAACCCGGATTTGAACGATCTGCGCAGCATCGGCGACTCCCGGCTGGTCGGGAACGTCGGCCTGGTCTACCGCGGCCTGGAAAACCTGAGCCTCCGGGCCATGTGGGCCCAGGGCTACCGTTTCCCGTCCCTGAACCAGCTCTACCTGGGCACCACCCACGGCCAGCAGGGCTTTGTCCATCCCAACCCCGACCTTGCGCCGGAAACGTCCAACAACTACGAAATAGGGGCCAGATATCAGGGTGAAAACTGGAACCTGGACCTGGCCGCCTTCCATTCCGACGCCAAGAACTTCATCACCTACAACCGCATCGCCGGCGGCGACTGGCGATTCGAGAACCTGGACCAGGCCCGGACCTTCGGGGCGGAACTGGGCCTGGATTACAGCTTCGAGGATTACGGCCTGACGCCCTACGTCAACGCCGCCTGGCTCAAGCGGCGCATCAGCAACCACGTCACCGCCGTGACTGTCACCGGCACCGGAGCCGGCGCGGTGATAGACTACCGCCGGGTGGGCTACCGGACCGACGACTCCGGCCTGGCGCCTTTCAGCGGCCGCCTGGGCCTGAAGTGGCGGAAAGAATTCGGCGGCCCGGAACTCTACAGCGACCTTTACGTGAACTGGGCCTCCAAGGCCAAAAACTACCGCTACGACAGCGACTATAGCCTGGGCTTCGTCACCGACGAATACGCCGCCTGGCAGACCCTCAACCTGACCCTGGGCGCCCGCTGGGGCGAGGCGCGGAAGTGGAACGCTTCGCTGTCGCTGCGCAACATCGGTGATCAGGGCTACACTCGGGCCGAAAACAACATCGAAGACCCGGGTTTTCACGTGATTCTGGGGGTCGGCTTTGAGTACTAGCGCCCGGCCCGCGCCCGTCAACTGGCGCCGCGCCCTGTGGACCGGGCGCGGCCTCTTTGAGACCCGGGATCTGGTGACCATCGGCCTTTTCGCCGGGGCGGCCAAGGCCGTGACCCTGATGCTGGCCCTGGTCGGCGGGGGCATGAACCCGGTGACCATGATCCTCAAGAGCGCCGTGTTTTCGGCGCTCTGGGTGCTGCTCCTGACCAAGGTGCCCAAAACCGGGGCCCTGACCCTGGCCAACACGGTGGCCGGCCTTTTGGGCTTCTTCCTTCTGGGCCAGGCGGTGATTTCGCTGCCTTCGCTCATTTTGGCCACGTTGGCGGTGGAATTTCTCATCGCGGCCCTGGGCGGCCTGGCCCGCGGCCCGCACCTGGCCGTCCTGGCCGTGGCCCTGAGCGAACTGGCCATGAGGCTGATCAATCTCTTTTTCGCCTATCTGGCCATGCGGGAGCAGCCGGAACTGATGATCATGGTGCTGATGATCTCCGCCGCCAGCTATCTGGGCATTTTGCTGGGCCTGTTCGGCGGCTGGAAAATGGTCGGGGAACTGCGGCATGCCGGCCTTATTCAAGACTGAAAAACTGCCGGGCGAAGCCGCCGGGCCTCACCCGCGCCGGGGCCTCCTCGGGCTTCTTGACGGCCGCCGGGCCGGCGACCGCCTGGGCCTGGCCCCGGAACTGCGCCTGGGGCTGGCCGTAACGGCTTCCCTGGCCGCGCTCATCGCCGGCGACCCCCTGGCCCTGGGCCTGATGCTGGCCGCCTCCCTGCTTTATCTGGCCGCCCAGGTCCGGCCCCGGGTCATCCTGGCGGCTTATCTGGCCTTGGCCGTCCTGGCCGGCCTGGCGGCGGGCTGCCTCTGGCTGATGGGCTTCGTTTTCCAGGCCCTCAGAAACATCTCCCTGGACGCGGCCGTCAACCCCTTCCTGCGCCTGGGCCTCTCCGTCAACCTGCTGCTGCCCCTGGCCCTCCACAGCCGCCTGACGGATCTGTCGGGCATCTTAAACCGGCTGCGCCTGCCCGGCCTGATCAAGCTGCCTCTTCTGGTCACCATCAGGTTTATCCCCACCTTCCTCAACGATCTCAACCAGATCAGGGAGGCCGTGGGCCTGCGCTTCCGCGGCCGGGGCGGCCTTCTTTTCTGGGCCCGGCGGCCTCTTTTAGGCTGGCGGGTCTGCTTTACGCCCCTGGTGGTCCGCCTGATCCGTTCGGCCGACGAACTGGCCGTGGCCGCCGAACTGAAAGGCCTGTCGGCGGAAAGCGATTTCGGCCACCGCCCGCCGCGCCTGCGGCCCGTCGATCAGGCGGTCGCCGTCCTGGCCGCCCTGACCCTGGCCGGGGCCGCTCTTCTGGAAATTCTGCATGCTGCGGCTTGAAGATCTTCACTACCGCCACGCCCACCGCCCGGACTGGGCCTTGAGCGGCCTGAACCTCGAACTGCCGGCCGGCCGGGCCCTTTTGGTCACCGGCCACAGCGGCAGCGGCAAGAGCACGCTCCTGGCCGTCTTGTCGGGCCTGGTGCCCCACTACTACAAAGGCGAACTGCGCGGCCGGGTCAGCCTCGACGGCCAGGAGCCGGCCCGGCTCAGCCTGGCCGACTGGGGCTTTAAGGCCGCTTTGATGACCCAGAACCCGGAAATCCAGTTTCTGGGCAGCACCGTCGAGGAAGAAATTTTACTGACCCTGCGCTGCCGCAAAATTCCCGAAGCGGAAGCCGCGGCCCTGGCGGCCCTGAGCCTGGAACGTTTCGGCCTGAAGGGGCTCGGCCGGCGGTCGGTCTTCCACCTGTCCGAGGGGCAGAAGCAAAAAGTGATTTTGGCCGGCCTCTGGGCCCTGAAACCCAGGCTGCTTCTCCTGGACGAACCCGGGGCCAACCTCGACCCGGCGGCCGGGGCCGAGCTGGGCCGGACCCTGGCCGCCCTGAAGGCCGAAGGCCTCAGCCTGGTCATCGCCGATCACCGCCTGGACTGGCTGCGGGACCTGGCCGACCAGGTGCTGGTTCTCAGGCGGGGCCGGGCGGCCGCCCAGGGGGCCTGGAATCTCCTGGAAGACGAGGGGCTGAGGAAAGATCTGCATCTGCGGCCCCGGCCAGGGCCGCCCCCGGCCGAAAAGACCGGCCCGGGGCCTCCGGAGGGCGCGGCTGGCGTGGAGCTTGAAAACCTTTCCTTTGCCTGGCCGGGCGGGGAGGATTTGTTCGCCGGCCTTTCGGGCCGCCTGTACTGCGGCCGGGTGACGGTTCTGAGCGGACCCAGCGGCCGGGGCAAGACCACCCTGGCCAGGCTGCTCTGCGGGCTGGAAAAACCGGCCGCCGGCCGAATCCGCGGCTTTGGCGGCCCCGGGCCGGCCGGCGGCCGCTTCGCGAGCCAGGTGGTCCTGCAGAACACCGACCATCAGCTTTACCTGTCCAGCGTCCGGGCGGAAATGGAGCTGGCCCTGGCCGGGGGCCCGCCCGCCGCCGGGGAAACGGCCGAAAGGCGGCTGGCCGAATTCGGCCTGGCCGGCCTGGCCGACCGCCACCCGCAGTCCCTTTCCGGGGGCGAGAAACAGCGCCTGACGGTGGCTCTGGGCCTGGCCGGCGCCCCCCGCCTGTTGGTGCTGGACGAGCCCAGCAGCGGCCTGGACGGCCGCAACCTGGAACTGATGGCCGCCCAGATCAGAAAAGCGGCCCGCAAGGGCCCGGCGGTGCTGGTCATTACCCATGACCGGCAGTTGGCCGCCCTGTGCGCCGACGATTATTTATCTTTGGAAACCTGAAGTCTGTTTTGACCGCGAGAAAGGACCGCCCCATGAAATCACTGGTCGTCTATTCCACCCTGACCGGCAACACCAGAAAAATAGCCGAGGCCCTGGCCGAAGCCCTGCCCCCGGGGGCGGAATGTTTCAATCTCCGGGACGCCCCGGAGCCGGAAGCCTATGACCTGATCCTGCCCGGCTTCTGGGTCAACCGCGGGCAGGCCGACCAGGCCAGCCTGGCCTATCTTGAAAAAATCAAGGGCCAAAAGGTCGTTTTTTTCTTCACCCTGGGCGCCTACCCGGATTCCGGACACGCCGACGAAGTGGCCGCCGACACGGAAAGACGCCTGAGCGAAAACGGCAACCAGGTTTTGGGCCATTTTCGCTGCCAGGGCAAAGTTGATCCTGAACTTCTGGAAAAAATGAAAAAGATGCTGCCCCCCGATCATCCCCACGCCCAAATGACGCCGGAACGCCAAGCCCGCCTGGAGGAAGCCGCCCGGCACCCCAATGAGGACGATCTGGCCAGGGCCCGCCGCTTTATCGCCGACCTCCTGGCCCGGACGGCCTGAGCCGGCGGCCCCCGTTAGGAGCGGCTTCCCCCGGCGAAGGCCCGCGACAGATCCCCGATCAGATCTTCGGCCGATTCCAGGCCCACCGACAGGCGCAGCAGCCGGCCGTCGATGCCTCTTTCCAGGCGCTCGGCCTCCGGCAGGTCGGCGTGGGTCTGGAGCATGGGATAGGTGATCAGGCTCTCGACGCCGCCGAGGCTCTCGGCGTAGCGGATGATTTTCACCTGTTCCAGGATTTGCCTGGCCAGGGTTTCGTCCCGGACGGAGAAAGAGATCATCGCCCCGAAACCGCCGGCCTGCCGGCGGGACAGATCGTAATCGGGGTGGCTTTTCAAGCCCGGGTAATTCACCTGCGTGAGCTCCGCCCGCCCGCTGAGCCAGTCGGCTATTTTAAGGGCGTTTTCCTCCTGGCGATCCAGGCGCACGGCCAGGGTCTTAAGGCCCCGGACAATCAGAAAGCTGTCGAAGGGGGCCAGGCCGCTGCCGGTGGTCTTGCTGATGAAACGCAGTTTTTCCGCCAGGCCCGGATCTTTCATCACCAGAAAGCCGGCCAGGGTATCGTTGTGTCCGCCCAGGTATTTCGTGCCGCTGTGCAGGACGATGTCCGCGCCCAGCGCCAGGGGCTTTTGCCAATAAGGCGTCAGGAAGGTGTTGTCCACGATCAGCAGCAGCCCCGAGCCGGCCGCGATTCCCGCGACGGCCTCTATGTCGATGGCCCGCAGCAGGGGGTTGGTCGGCGTTTCAATGAAGATCGCCCGGCTTTCCGGCCTGAGGGCGCTTTTTATCTGTTCCGGGGTATTGATCCGGCTGAAGCTGAGGCCGTTTTTGGCGGAAATATGGTTGAACAGCCGATGGGTTCCGCCGTAGAGATCGTCGGAAACGATCAGGTGCTCGCCGGGGGAGAACAGTTCCATCAAAACGGCCACGGCGGCCATGCCGGAAGAGAAGGCCAGCGCTTCCGCGCCGCCTTCCAGGTCGGCCATGACTTGCTCCAGATACTCGCGGGTCGGGTTCTGGCTGCGGGAATAGTCATAGCCCGTGCTCAGCCCCACGCCCGGATGGGCGAAAGTGGCGGTTTGGAATATGGGCACGGTTATCGAGCCGGTGAGGTCATATTTTTTGTCCCGGCCATGAACGCACAAAGTCTGAAAATCCACTTCATCCTCCAGTCAGCCTGAATTGCGGCCGGCCTCTTTATTTCATGGCCAGCATCTTCTCAATGGGCCGGCGCGCTTTTTCAATGACCTCCCCGGGCAGTTCCACCGCCGGCGCCAGGTCCCGCAGCGCGAAGAGAACATCGTCCAGGGAGATCTTTTTCATGTTCGGGCAAAGCGGTTCCGGGCTCAGGGTCAGGAATTCCTTGTCGGGATTTTCCTTTTTCAGCCGGTAGACGAGGCCGCTTTCCGTGCCGATGATGAATCTCTTGCTGGCCGCGCTCCGGGCATATTTCAGCATGCCCCCCGTGCTCAGGGCCTGGTCGGCCAGGGCGACCACGCTGGGGTGGCATTCCAGATGCACCAGCGTCAGAGCCCCGGGCCACTGGGACTGCGCTTTTCGGATGATCTCAGGGGTGATGCGGTTATGGGTCGGGCAGAAGCCCGGCCACAGTTCCATGGGGCGGGCGAGCTTCGCGCTCAGGTTGCGCCCCAGATTGGCGTCCGGCAGGAACATGATTTTTTGTCCGGCCGGAATGGACTTCAGGACCGCCTCGGCGTTGCCGGAGGTGCAGCAGATATCCACCATGGTCTTGACGGCGGCGGTGGTGTTGACGTAGGCCAAAAGGACCGTCCCCGGGTTGTCGCGCCGGTAGCGTTCCACCGCCGGGACTTCGGCCATATCGGCCATCGGGCAGCCGGCCCGCGGGTTCGGGTGCAGGACCACGGAGTCCGGCGATAATATTTTGGCGGTTTCGGCCATGAAGCGGACGCCGCAGAAAACGATCAAAGGGGCTTGGCAGTCCCGGGCCCTGACGCTCAATTCCAGAGAGTCGCCGACGAAATCGGCCGCGTCCTGAATTTCGGGCAAAGTGTAGTTGTGGGCCAGGATCAGGGCTTGGCGTTGTTGCTTTAACTGTTGAATTTCTGTTTCGATTCCCATTTGGCGACCCTTCCGGTTCGGTGTCGTTTAGGTTTCGGCGATGAAGCCCGGCCCGTGCAATTCTCAAAGTAGCTTTCCATCTTCAAGTGCCCCGGTCGTAGCCGGGCAAAAAGGGCGATTTTTGCCCGGCAGGGGACTGATTGGCCGCCAAAACCGGTCGCGCCGCTCCGTCGCCCTCTCCGGGGCGACCGGCTATTTTGATAATCGGGCTTACTTTGAGAATTGCCCGGCCGGCCCGTGCCGCGTCCTCTTTCAGGATTCACTACTAAATATATAAAATTAATAAATTTTATACATCTTCGTCCTGACCTTGTCAATATAAAAAGCAGCGCCCTTCCGGCGCCGGGAGGATAATTTTTGTATATGGCCTGACGATTTGCGGAATTTACTTGACGGCGATTTTTTATGGGAATATACTTTCAACCACATAGCAGTATTTTTACTGTAAAATATTAATTTGCGCTGATCAGCAAACACTGAAGGCCGAAGATATCGTTAGCATGTCTTCGGCCTTTTTGATTTGCCGATAAGCCTCGTCAATGCCCGCCGGCCTTCGGCGATGAAGGTGGGAAATGGCATGAAAGATGCCTTTGGAGGAATTCATGAATATGGTTGCTAAACGACTTGCTTTTCTGTTGCTGGCCTCTGGCCTGCTCTGGGTTCTGGCCGGCTGCGGTAGCGAACCTTCCGCTCCGCAGTCCGGCGCCGATGGCGGCGGCTCGCCGCTGCCGGCCGCGGCCGCTTCAGCCGGCGAAGAGGCATTGCCGGCCATGACCTTGACCTTTGCCAGCCACTTGCCCGAAACAGGCGTTGACGGCGCTTCGCTCAAATATTTTTTTGAAGAGGTAAGCCGGGAGACCGGCGGCCGGCTGACCTTTGAGTATTATTTTGCGGGCTCTTTGGTCAGCGCCACAGACTCTCTGGCTTCCGTGGCCAAGGGGCTGGTTGATATCGCTTTTGTGCCGGAAGGGTTTTTTGAAACCCAATTCTATCCCACCTTTGTGGCCACCATCCCTTACACCAGTACCTCGGAATGGGTGACCAACAAAGCCCTGGGAGAAATGTTCCGGACCTATGCGCCTTTTAAAAAGATGTGCGAGGCTCAGAATGTGGTGAACCTGGGCGTGGTGGCCCCCAGTGAGCTGGCTATGTGTTCGAACAAAAAAATAGAAAACCTGGAAGATCTGTCGGGAATTAAGATCCGGGCCATGGGCTCCGTCAACAAAGACATGAGCAAACTGGGGGCCACGCCCGTGGCCCTGGCCGCCGGCGAAATCTATGAAGCCCTGGAACGCAAGACCGTGGATGCCGCCACAGGCATACCCATCACCCTGGCCGTTTCCTTCAAATTGCAGGAGACCAGCAAGTATTTCATGATGACCGGCTACGGAATGTATACCACCTCCGGCATCTATATCAACAAGGATGTCTATGCCAAACTGCCTGAGAAGTATAAGGCCGCCTTCGAAATCGTCTATGATCGCTTTGTGGACGAATATTCCGGAGAAGAGTGGATGGGCGGCGCCTTGAAGGCTTCGGTTCAGGCCATTAAGGAAGCCGGCGGGGAAATCGTCGTGCTCAGCCCGGAAGAAAGGGCCCGCTGGGCCGAAAAGCTGGCCGGCGATACCGAGGAATTCGTCAGGACGGCCACTTCCTACGGCTACGACGGCCAGGAAATACTGAATACCTATCGGACTCTGGTCGAAAAGTACGCGCCGAATGACCGCGCCTATCAGCTTTATCAATGAAGAGTTTACGTAAAATTCCGGATGTTTTCGGGGCGGCCTCCGCAGTGCTGATTTTCTTGATCTGGCTGATGATGACCGTGGAGGTCGCGGCGCGTAACATTTTCTCATCGCCTATACTGGGCGTCAGTGAGATCGGCATTTACCTTTACGTGACGGCGGTATATTTCGGCTTTGCCTATACCCAGAAGTGGAAAGGCCACATAGCGGTGGAACTGCTATATGACCAACTGGGACCCCGGGCCAAAAAAATAGCCGACCTGATCGTCTGTCTGTTAAGCGGCGTTCTCTTCATCAGCTTTGCTTTTTGCCTCTGGAAAGCCTTTGCCGAATCCTGGGCCATCAAGGAGATTTACCTTTCAGCCATGAAGATGCCCGTCTACCTCCTGAAGTTCACCATCGCCTTGGGCGTCAGCGTCATGCTGCTTCAATTGTTGATTGACGCCGTGGAGGCGGCCCGGGCTGTTTTTCAGCCGGGGCCGGCCGGGGCCGCCGCCTGGAAGGTAAGCTGATGAGTCCCTTAGCGATTGGTCTCCTGGCATTTACGGCCCTCGTTTTTTTATTGCTTCTTCGGGTGCCCATCGGCTTTTCCATGCTCATGGTCGGCGCCGGCGGCCTCTTGATGACCAAGGGGCCGGTATTCGCCGAATACGCTCTTTCGGCCACGCCTTACAGCGCCATTTATTCCTTTACCCTGGCGGCCATCCCCATGTTCATCCTTATGGGCAATCTGGCCAATGCCGCCGGAGTCACCACCGAACTCTACGACACCGGCTACAAGCTTCTCGGTCGGCTGCCGGGCGGCCTGGGCATGGCCACGGTCTTCGCCTGCGCCGGCTTTGCGGCCACCACCGGTTCTTCCGTGGGCATGGTCGCGGCTATGACCCGCATCGCCCTGCCGGAGATGGACCGTTACGGCTATGACCGTCGTTTGAGCCTGGGCGCCATTGCCGGGGCCGGCACTCTGGGTATCCTCATTCCGCCCTCCATTCCGGCGGTGATGTACGCCATCACCACCGAGCAGTCCGTGGGGCGCATCCTTCTGGGCGGGGTGATCCCCGGCATCATTATGGCCGTGACCATGCTTGCGTATCTGGGCCTCCGCTGCAAATTGAACCCCAAGCTGGCGCCGGTGGCCTCGAAAAAAATCCCGTTGTGTGAAAAAATCCGCTCGCTGAAAGGCGTCTGGACCATCGCGGTACTCTTTGGCGGGGTCATCGGCTCAATTTATCTGGGCTGGGCCACGGCTACCGAAGCGGCGGCTGTGGGCTGCCTGGGGGCCATCATCATCGCGGCCCTCAAGCGGACCCTCAAGTGGGTGGCCATTAAATCCGCCTTGACCGATTCCGTAAAAATGACCTGCATGATCATGATGATTTCCGTGGGCGCGGCGGTTTTTCAGCTGTTCCTGATGCGCTGCGGCTTTGCCTCGGCCTTTTCCGGTTTCTTTATCGGCGCGAATATGTCCAAAATGAGCGTCGTGATTCTGATGCTGGCCATTTATATTCCGCTGGGCATGTTCTTCGACACCATGGGCATGATCCTGTTGACCGTGCCCATCTTCCACCCCATTATGATGAACCTGGGCATCGACCCGATCTGGTTCGGCACTATGCTGATCATTATGATTCAGATCAGTCTCCTTTCGCCGCCGGTCGGGCTGAACGTCTTTGTGCTCAAAGGCTGCGTGCCGAACAGCAGCCTGGGGCAGATTTTCGCCGCCTCGGTGCCCTGGATGTTCATTCAAATCTTGGTGGTGGCCCTCTTGTTGATATTCCCGCAACTGGTCATCTGGCTGCCCAATCTGATGAAATAGCTCCAAGTTGCTCTGGGGAATCGTCGGATGATCCGCCGCGCCCGGCCGTGGGAAAACGCGATGAAACGATTTGCGATCATTGCCGCGAGGCGCCGCATGACCCGTCAGGAACGGTTACTGAAAGCCAAGATCCCCGGGCCGGAGTCTGGCATTGAGATCAGGCACACCTTCTGCTCCATCTGCGAGCCGCTTTTTCATTGCGGAATAGATGCTTACGTCAAAGACGGCCTGCTGCTCAAAATCGAGGGTACGCCCGGGCATCCCATGAATAATGGCCGTCTATGCCCGCGGGGTCACGCCAACCGTCAGTATATTTATAGGGCCGACCGGATCAGGACTCCCTTGGGCCGCATCGGGCCGCGCGGCGGCGACGGTTTTGAAGAGATCTCCTGGGATGAAGCTTACCGGGAGATCGCTGCCCGACTGCGAAAAATCAAAGCCACCTTCGGACCGGAAAGCGTACTCTTCTTTTCCGGATACGCCAAATGGTATCGCTCTTTTCTGCAGCGCCTGGCCCATGCTTTTGGCTCCCCGAACTTCGGTTCGGAATCCTCGACCTGCCATATGGCCACCCTGGAAGCCTGGCGGGATATGGTCGGCCGTTTCTCAGGCTATGATGTCCAGAACGCGGCCACCTTTATGGCCTGGGCGGTGAACCCCTTCCATTCCAAGCCCACCCAGCTTCGCCAGTTGTATGAGGTCAAAGAGCGAGGGCAAAAAATCGTGGTCATTGACCCTCGGGTCACGCCTACCAGCAGCAAGCTGGCTGATCTTCATCTGCGCCTGAAACCGGGCACCGACGGCGCCCTGGCTCTGGGCCTGGGCAAACTCGTCATCGACAACGGCTGGCTGGATGAAGATTATGTGCGGAACCATGTCCATGGCTTTGAGTCATATGCGCAATATGTGCGGCAATTTGATTTGCGGCTGGTCAGCCGGATCACCGGCCTTGAGCCTCGGGACGTGGAAAAAGCCGCCGAATTATACGCCACCAACAAGCCCTCCTGCATTAGCCAGAGCGGGGCGCCCATTGTCCATCACTCCAACGGCTACCAGACCTTCCGGGCCATTATGAGCCTTTCGGCCCTCACCGGGAATTATGATGTGCCTGGCGGAAATTTTCCCATCGGGGAGACTTATGCCCATCAGTGGGCCGGCTTTGAGACCAGAGAGCCTGAGTTCAGGCACGGCAATTTTCCGCCCGGCGCTCCGCCGCGCATTGGCGACCTGCGTTTCCCGTTGTGGCGGCATTTTATGGCTGAGGGCCAGATGACCGACCTGACCCGGCAGATCCGCGAAGGCCGTCCCTATCCCCTCAAGGCCGTCATGGCCTTCGGGCTCAATCATCGCATGTTCCCCGAAGCCCATAAAATCCTGGAAGCGATGGACAGCCTGGATTTTGTGATGAGCGCGGAATTATTTATGACCGAGACCTGCCGGCATTCCGATATTGTGCTGCCGGTCTGCAGTTCCTTCGAGCGCGAGGAGTTCAAGGTCTATCCCGGCGGATACGCCACCTATATCCGGCCGGTCATCCCACCCCTACATCAGTCCCGGCCGGACAGCACGGTCATCAAGGAACTGGCCGAGGCCCTGGAGCTCGACGACCAACTCCTCCGTTCCGGCTATGAAAACTGCGTCCGCTGGATGCTCTCCGGCTGCCGGCTGGATCTTGATGACTGTAAGAACAGCGATCTGCCCGTGAAGGTCCCGGATTTCAGGCCCTATGAAGCCGGCGCCTATACCGCCGCCGGCTATGATACGCCGACGGGCAAATTCGAAATATATTCAACCAGCATTGAGCGCCAGGCGCCGGGGCTGGACCCGCTGCCGGTCTACAGCCCACCTTATGATCAGGCCGATCCTGCAGTCTACCCGCTGATTTTATCGATCGGGGCGCGCTTGCCCTTTGCCCTCCACAGCCGCTTGCACCAGGTCCCCTGGACGCGTTCCCTGCGTCCGGAACCCATGGCGGACATCAGCCGCCAAGACGCCGAGGAGCTGGGCATCGCCGAAGGCGAGGTCATCACCATCGAGAGTCCCACCGGCCATATTGTGGTGCGGGCCAACCCTTCCGAGCGGATTATGAAGGGTTGCCTTCAGATGTACCACGGTTACCAGGAAGCCGACGCCAACGAACTGATCACCGAGCGGCATCTGGACCCATATTCCGGTTACCCCGGCTACAACTGCGTCCGTTGCCGCATCAGAAAGGGGGGCGCGGCGCCGTGAGGTTGAGATTGGAACTTGATATTGAAAAATGTTCGGCCTGCGGAGCCTGCGCCATCGCCTGCATGGATCAGAACGACATTGACGTGGAGGCCGGGGTAGGGGCGCTGAGGCGCATCTATGATGTGGAACAACTGGGCCCGGCGGCCTATATGTCCATTTCCTGCATGCACTGCGACGAGGCGCCATGCATTGCTAGCTGTCCGTCCGGCTGTATTGGCAAAGACCCGGAAACGGATCTCACCGTCTATGATCATGCCAATTGCATCGGCTGCCACAGTTGCGCCCTGGCCTGCCCCTACGGGGCGCCGTCTTTCGATGTGGACGGCCGGATGATCAAATGCGACGGCTGTCTGGAGCGCCTGAGAAACGGTTATGAACCGGCCTGTGTGCGCACCTGCCCGACTGGCGCCATCCGTCTGCGGGATCTGGATGCGAAGGCTTCGGAGACCGGGCTGGACGCTAGTTGAACGCTTATGTTTGCGGTATAAGGGAGCGCCTAAGATGCTACTGCTTCATAAGGCTTAAAAATGAATGAGCCCCCTTTGAGGGGGCGGGCGGATCAATTTAAGGCTGTCGGGTCAAAGTATTCGCCGCAAACCCTGCGCCGATTCGCGTAATATTTGCCGTTTTTATCCCGGATCATCAGTTCGGCTTCCTCCATTTCCTTTATATCCTTGTTAAAGAGTATTTGCGGACAGCCCTCCATATTCGATGACGCCGGTTCTTGCCGGTATATCTTTTAAGGCCACACACCTTCATACAGCGGGAATTTAAGCATCATTTTGCGTTTTCTTTTGTGGGACTCTTGTTTTGTATGTGACAGGTGGTCAAAGGTATTATATATAACCCGCTGCCAGAAAACGATGATCTGCGATTTATTGACAGCTTCATACGTTTCCTCCAAACCGTCTCGGAAACCCTCAACCGCATATGCAAAAAACGGTGACAAGCCGCGTTGATCTTTGCATATTTCAAACATCTTATAATACTTGCCCCTGGTATTGTTGTAAAAGTTCGACAATATGTGCCCAGCTATCAGAGGGAGCTCGCTTCGCATCAGAATATAATATTCCAACAATCGCCCTGTTCTTCCGTTTCCATCGCCGAAGGGGTGAATCCACTCGAAATAGACATGGGCGGCGATGGCCTCTACAATGACATTCTCCATTGATTTATCAGTGGTATATCCAAAAGATGCCAACCAATCTCAATATTTAGCCATCAATTGTGGAATCTCGGCGTAATCCGGCGGCCTGTATCTCCCAACCGTGACCTTATTGTTCCAGAACTGGTCTGGAATAGCCGGTTGAAGCGTTGATCCGGCAAAGTTGATCCGACATGTGTGAAACGGCTATCAGGGCAATGAACGCGCAAAACAACTTGCCTAAAGTTTATAACCTGACCCGCTGTTGTCATGTTGTAACTATTAAATATATAAATTTAATCGGTTCAGTGACCCAGAATTGTACCGACGAGGAATTGATGGAGCCTTTGATGCCGATTGGGAAGCGACACACGGCTCTTATGAAAGAGGTCAGGCTTGTTGACCTAAGCCCTTGATTTGTAATGGTCGGGGCGATAGGATTCGAACCTACGACCCACTGCTCCCAAAGCAGTTACGCTGCCAGACTGCGCCACGCCCCGATAAGGAACCTCCCTGAAGGCCGGATCAGGGAGAACAGAGACCGGGCCGGTTCCGCCGCGCCGGCCCGCTCATAATATACGGCAAAACAGTTCCCAAGGGAACCTTTCATTTCATGTTAAAAGTTTTCCTGATGATGCTCCAGGCGTTTTTGCGGGCTTCCTCGTAACGCTTCAGGTCCTCGGCCTTTTTGCTCTGGGTGAAGGCCGACAGAGCTTCGGCTTCCAGGCTGAGCTGGTCGATGATTCCAATGACCGAGGCGATGAACTTGCGGTCGCCGACCCCCACCAGGTCGCTGTCCTGGTATTTTTTCAACTGGCTGTTGACGTTGCGCAAGTAAGTGCCGGTGTCGGTCAGCATGGAACGGACCAGTTCCGGGCTGTAGATCTTCTGCCCGTAGGCGTCGGCCAGAACCCCGATATAACCGTAGGATTGCAGCACAAAGCCGGCGCTGAAGGCGCCGATGGTGTTTAAATGAAGAACGTCTTTATCCAGGGGCTGGGAATTTTTATCCGGCCCCGAGTTTTGGGCGGAATCGGGCGCTTTGAGGATGGTGGTGGTCTGCGCCCGGGAAGCCGGCGCCCAGAGCGCCGAACCCAGAAGGAGCCCGGGCCAGAGCAGCAGACAGCCGAAAAAGAGCTTGGCTTTTGAAAAAGTCATAGGCCTCATCAGGACAACATTAACTTACGAGGAACAAAAGTCCCTTTCATCAATTCGACCCTGGCCGTTGACAACCCGGCCGGGCCTCAAATGATAGCATATTTTTTCTATGGGAACAATAACCTCCGCCGCGGTGTCCAGGGCCGACGCATCTAAAAAATTGAGAAAAATCAAGGAGCAGTGCTAATAGAAGTATTTAGATACAAAATTAAGATTAATAATGGACGAATGGATGAGGCTCAGGCGAGGAAAAACGTCAGCTGCCCGGCGACGCGCTGGTGCGCGCGCCGCCGGATAAGTTGGATTCCTGGACTGCGCTGCGCTTGTCCAGACTACAGTCGCTGAGGAAGAGAATCGCGATTCACCATAACCGCTGTGGCCGCGGCATTTACATAGACTTGAAGCAGCGTCACGAAAGTATCAATGAGGGGATCTATGGCTATAAAAATAACCAGCACCACCTCGACAGGAAGATTCAAAGGGTTAAGGGCAATGCTTATCATGGAAACATTGATGACGCCGGAAGTGCTGCCCGCTGTTGCGGTTGCCGCTAAAATCACTCCTAGAAAAATAATCACATGACTCGTTATGGTAATCTGTACCCCGTAAAGCTGAACCACGAAGAAGACGGCGATACCGAAATAAAAAGCATGCCCGAAGCGTCCGAGTGTTATACCCAAAGGCAGCACAAGATTTACCAGATCTTTATTAAAAGCGAGCCTCTGGCACAGGCTGTTAATGGCGCTCGGCAGGGCAGCCATCGAGTTACGGGTAGCCAGGGCAAGCATGACCGGTTCAAACATTGCCGTCAAAACTTTGAAAGGATCTTTTTGTCCGGAACGCTGCCAGATAATGATAGTGGAGACAATAAACAGGAAGCCCGTACCGATAACGAAAAGGACGATGAATTTTGACATCGCCATGAATATCTGGATGCCGACTGCGGCTATTTGTCCCGCCATAAGACAGACAAGCCCCAAGGGGAGCAGGTACAGCGAGAAATTGACCAGTTTTTGAAATGTCTCGAAAATCGACGAAAACAGATTGATTAAAAACGCTGCCGATTCTTCTTTGATAAAACCTATCGCGATCCCAATGGTTATGGAAAAAAAGACAACCGCCATAGTGCTTCCCTGTGAAAGAGCTGAAAAGATGTTTGAGGGCACCATGCCGGTAAAAAAAGCGACAAGAGCGCTTCGCTGCGCTGTTTCGAAATCTGTGGCCGCCGAAAGACTGATCTCCAGCGCGTCCGTCTGTGCCTCCGAGGAAACAAGACTGGACATGAACGAACTCGTATTCTGGTCGAGTCCGACTCCCGGCTTTCCCAGACTGCCGAGAACGACTCCTGTAACAGCGGCGACAACGATACCGGCGAGAAACACAAGAAGAAGCCTCTTTACAAAACCGTCGCTGTTTTTACTGCACATCAGCTTGCCGAGACTCGAAGCAATGGCGGAAATAATGATGGGGATGACCGTCATTTGCAGGAAAAAAATGTATATCTGTCCCGGAACGGCAAGGATATTTGCGAAACTTGCAACCCCCAGAAAAGCCGAAATCGGGGCGTTGTAAAAGCCGATAACGCTTCCAGCAACAGCCGCCGCCAATATAACGCCCGGATGTTTCAATATCGCAGCTTTCATGATTCGTTCACTTTTCCCTGAAATGCTTTTTAATAATCCGCCAAACCGTAAGTTCTTCACTGTTCTGACGCAAATATTCATCCAGAAAAGTGTTCAGCCACGCCTCAAGCATGGGCGCGTCATGCGCGACCGCCATGGCAATGGAGTCATGTTTGTCATTGATAAAAACCTTTTTTGCCAGTATCGCCGCATTTTCCCGCGTCTCGGTAACGATGAGCATCGCGCTTTCTTCCTCGTATACGGCAAGCAACTCTCCGGCAAAAAGCGCATCAATGCATTCTTCCCAGGTATCACAGGTTTTAATCGTGGCGTTGGGAAAATTAACTTCCGCATATTCGAGATACGCGGTATTTTTTACGATGCCCATATTGCCTGAAAACCGCTTTACGAACATGGGCAGATCATCCTCGGAACTTACTTTTTCCAGTTCCAGCCGGTTGAAAAGGAGCGTCTGTCTGGAAGTTATGTAGGGACGGGTGAAGCGCACCATTGCCGCGCGTTTTACGGTACGGCTCAGTCTGCTCAAGGCAATATCGACCTCTTTGCCGGCCACCTTGAGCACGACATCGTCAAAACTCGTCGCTTTGCGGTTGAACACGGCCCGGACGCCCAAACGGTTTGCGATCTCATAGGCAATCTCCACATCGATCCCTATCAACTGCCCCGATTC
>JAISFR010000141.1 GCA_031263565.1 Candidatus Adiutrix sp.
ACAGCACCAGCGTAATGGCCGCGGTGGCGGTGGTTTTGCCATGGTCGATGTGCCCGATGGTCCCCACGTTGACGTGGGTCTTGGTGCGGTCAAATTTCTTTTTGGCCATTTTCGCCTCCACTAGCCCTTCTCAGATCAGATCGTTCAGGGGCCTCTTTGTTTCCGGGCGGCCGCGCCGCCCGCCTTCATTTATTTTCGCCGCACGGCCGCAAGGGGCCGCGAACCCGATTTCCCGGACCAGCGCCGAAAAGTTACTTGCCGTCCGCGGCCTTTCTGGCCTCGCGGGCGGCCATGACTTCCTGGGTCACGCTCTCCGGCATGGGCTGATAGCGGCCGAACTGCATGGTGAAAGTGGCCCGGCCCTGGGTGCGGCTTCTCAGTTCGGTGGAATAGCCGAACATGGTGGCCAGCGGCACCTCGGCCTTGATGATCTGAAAGCCGCTCTTGGCTTCCATCCCGAAAACCCGGCCCCGGCGGGACGAAATGTCGCCCATGACGTCGCCGATGTATTCCTCGGGGGTGACCACCTCCATATCCATGATGGGCTCCAGAAGAATGGGCCCGGCCCGGCGCATGCCTTCCTTGAACCCCAGGGAACCGGCGATGTGGAAAGCCATTTCCGAGGAGTCCACGTCGTGATAGGAACCGTCAAAGAGGGTGACCTTGAGGTCGGTGACCGGGAAACCGGCCTTGACCCCGCCCTTCCGGGCGGCCTCCAGGGCGCCCTCGCCCACGGCGTTGTGATATTCCCTGGGCACGGTGCCGCCGACCACGGCCGTCTCGTAAAGCAGGCCGCTGCCGGGCTCCAAAGGCTCCAGGCGCAGCCAGACGTCGCCGTACTGGCCCCGGCCGCCGCTCTGGCGCACATGCTTGCCCTGAGCCTCGACGGCCTTGGTGATGGTTTCCCGGTAGGCCACCTGGGGCGCGCCCATGTTGGCCTTGACCTTGAATTCCCGGACCAGGCGGTCGACGATGATCTCCAGGTGCAGTTCGCCCATGCCCGAAATAATGGTCTCGCCGGTTTCCTCGTCGGTGCGGACGCGGAAGGAGGGATCTTCGGAAGCCAGCTTGGCCAGGGCGTTGCCCAGCTTTTCCTGCTCATCCTTGGAGGCCGGGGTCAAGGCGATGTGAATGACCGGCTCGGGGATGTGCAGTTTTTCCAGGATCACCGGCCGGCCCTCGTCGCAGAGAGTGTCGCCGGTGGTGGAGTTGCGCAGGCCCACCGCGGCCACGATGTCGCCGGCCCAGGCTTCCTTGATCTCTTCCCGCTTGTTGGCGTGCATCTTCAAAAGGCGGCCGATCTTCTCGCGGGTCTCGCGGCTGGAGTTGTAAACCTGGTCGCCGCTCCTGAGCGTCCCGGAATAAACGCGCAGAAAGGTCAGATGGCCTACATAGGGGTCGGTCATGAGCTTGAAAGCCAGGGCCGAGAAGGGGACCTCGTCGTCGGCCGGCCGCTCTTCCAGTTCGCCCTTGGGGCCCAGGCCCCTGACCGCCGGAATGTCCACCGGGGAGGGCAGGAGATCCACCACGGCATCCAGCAGCGGCTGCACGCCCTTGTTCTTGAAGGCCGAACCCAGCAGGACCGGGACGATCTTAAGGCCGATGGTGGCTTCGCGGATGACCGCGCGAAGCTTGGCGGCCGTGACTTGCTGGCCTTCCAGGAAAGCTTCGATGAGTTCGTCGTCGTCCACGGCCGCGGTTTCGATCAAGCGGTTGCGGGCCTCCCGGGCCTCTTCCAGGCGGTCGGCCGGAATTTCCTTTTCCTCGAAGGCCGTGGGATCCTTGGGATTTTTGGAATAATAAAGGGCCTTCATCTCCACCAGGTCGATCAGACCCTCAAACTTGTCTTCAGCGCCGATGGGCAGTTGCATCAGGGCCGGGTTGGCCGACAGGCGGTCGCGCATCTCCCTGAGGCAGCGCTCATAATCGGCGCCGGTGCGGTCCATCTTGTTGATGAAGGCGATGCGGGGCACGCCGTAGCGGTCGGCCTGGCGCCAGACGGTTTCCGACTGGGGCTGGCAGCCGCCCACCGCGCAGAACACGGCCACCACCCCGTCGAGCACCCGGAGGCTGCGCTCCACTTCCACGGTAAAATCAACGTGGCCGGGGGTGTCGATCAAATTGATGCGGCGCTTGCGCCAGAAACAGGTGGTGGCCGCGGAGGTGATGGTTATGCCCCGCTCCTGTTCCTGCTCCATCCAGTCCATGGTGGCCTGGCCGTCGTGGACCTCGCCTAGTTTCTGGGAGACGCCGGTGTAAAACAAGATCCGCTCGCTGGTGGTGGTCTTGCCGGCGTCGATATGGGCGATGATGCCGATGTTGCGGGTATTAGCGATAGGTACTTGACGGGCCAAGAGACACATCCTCAATTGGGGGCGCTTCGGCAGCGCCTTGAACAGCCAAACGCCGATTTTTCAAAGAACCCGGCGGAAAACGCGCCGCCGCCGGGGACCTTCACCCCGGCGGCCGGCTGAAATCTCAAAATGCTACCACCGGTAATGGGCGAAGGCCTTGTTGGCCTCGGCCATGCGGTGGGTGTCTTCGCGTTTCTTGACGGAGGAGCCGCGGCCGTTGGCGGCGTCCATCAGTTCGCCGGCCAGTTTGGCCTGCATGCCTTTTTCGCCCCGGCTCTGGGCGTAGTTGATCAGCCAGCGGATGGAAAGGGCGTTGCGGCGGTCGGGCCGGATCTCCACCGGCACCTGATAGGTGGAACCGCCCACCCGGCGGCTTTTGACTTCCACCATGGGCTTGGCCTGTTCCAGGGCCTTTTCGAAGATCTTGAGGGGATCTTCCTTGGTCCTGTCGGCGATGATGTCGATGGCGCCGTAGAAAATACGCTCGGCCGTGGATTTTTTGCCTTTACGCAGCAGATTGTTGATGAAACGGGTCACCATTTTGCTGCCGTATTTGGGATCGGGAGTAATCTCCCGCTTGGAAACCTCTCTACGCCTGGGCATCTTTCTCAACCTTCCTCTTATTTGGGACGCTTGGCGCCGTATTTGCTGCGGCCGTTGCGGCGCTTCTGGACCCCGATGGCGTCCAGGGTGCCGCGAATGACATGGTACCGCACGCCGGGCAAGTCCTTGACGCGGCCGCCGCGGATCATGACCACGGAGTGCTCCTGCAGGTTGTGCCCTTCACCGGGAATATAGGCGGTCACTTCCATGCTGTTGGAGAGACGCACGCGGGCCACCTTGCGCAGGGCCGAGTTGGGCTTCTTGGGGGTGGCGGTGTAGACCCGGATGCAGACCCCGCGTTTCTGGGGGCAGGCTTTCAGGGCCGGCACGCTGTTCTTTTTGATCTGAGCCTGGCGGCCTTTGCGAATCAACTGATTAATAGTCGGCATGTTCCCTAACCTTTGGCCCCGGGAGGGGCTTTCTAATATGCAAACTCTCGTCCGAGAAGGAACCGAACAATCATCTGAAGCCGGACACATAAAAACCTTCGCCGAGCCTTAAGACCTCTTGGCCTGGAGCCTGTTCGCCTCTGGGCTTCAGACGCGAAAAAAGCCGCGGAGGCTTTGTTCAGGCCCCAAAAGGTACACCCGGGAAAGGGCCTTTGGGGTGACGACGGTCCAAGTTCAGCGCTGGAGGTGGTGACTCAAATCGCCTACTCGGTTGCTTGGGCCATCGGCATGATTTGACTTATTTACCAGAATTGCTTTTCGCTGTCAAGATTTTTTTTCATATATCTTTCCAGGCGGCCAGGCCTTTAAGCTTGAAAAAACGGCAAGCGTCACGGGTGGTAAGGGGCAAGAAACAAGCCATATGTTTTCCAGGCCAGGCGCGGCGAGGTCTGATGTCTCCACGCCGAACCTATCTCGATTCCGGGGTCATCATTGAAGCCTATAGGTTTTCAATAGGAAATCATTCCGGGATTCTTCGGATATCCGCGATTTTTCCGACGTAGCCGGTTTTGGCGACGGCCTCCAGCAGAAGTTGAGTCGGAAAATCTTCCGAAACGACAACTTCCGCCTGCCTGGTTTTGAGCGAGGTTTTGGCCTTGATAACGCCGCCGGTTTTGCGCAATTCCTGATTGATCGCCGTCACGCAAAGCGAGCAGCTCATGCCTTCCACATCGATGATGACGCTGATGTTCCCGGCTTCGGCCGAAGCCGGGAACATCAGCAAAAAAACCAGCCAGAGATATTTATTCATTCCCAAGCCTCTAATATAAGCGGAAGAAGCACCGGATAAAGAACAAAAAACAGAATAACCGGCGCCGAAAGCCAATACAGAAGGCGCGTCCCGGCCAGGGAGAACCAGCCGGCGCAGATCGGTTTCGAGGAAAAATACAGCCTCCAGAAACCGCAGCCGACGAACAAGAGCGACAGGGCCGCCAGCGGAACCTGTAAATACGACAGCCGCCCCAAGCCGATCAGCCCCGCCGCGGAAAAACCGAAGACCAGATACAAGAGCGGCCCCAGGCAACACAGGCTTGAGGCGACCGCCGACAGCAGCGCGCCGCCCAAAATAGCCAGGGGCGATTTAAGATCTCGGCCTGAGGTCGGGCTTTTAAATCGCCGGGCGTCAGCCGGCGGGTCGACTTCGGCGGCCGGCTCATTTTTTATCAGGGGCATCCGCCTTGAGTTCCCGTGAGACATATTCGTAAGAAAACACCTCAGGATCGTAATAGTCCAACGGATCGCCGTCAACTTCGGCGTAGGGATAGCCAAAATTGTTGAGCGGCGTCTGTTCCGGCTCGGGGTCCAGATCAAAGTCGCGCCCGAAATTGAAGCCGGCCCAATTCATTTCCCAGTTTCCGAACAGATAGTCATTGACCGCCTGCACGCCGGGATCGCGGTGGTCTTTATTTTCCGCCAGGCGCATTTTCGTGACATCAGCCGGATCAACGGGAACCCAGCCGAAATCGGCCAGGTAAAACATGGCCCGGCAATGCTGGCCGCGGCTGACCTTCGCCAATCCGTCGGCGTCGGCGCTGCCCAGGGCCGTCTTCGTATAGGGCCCCATCTTGACGGCCTGACCAAGGCGAATCCCGAACATTTCACGGGCGGGAAGGCCCGCGGCCCGCGCCAACGCGACAAACACGGAATTGATGTCCGTGCATTTCCCGAACAGGCGGCCGCTTTCCAACAAGGTTTTTACGTCGCCCTGGCCGCAGCCGGTGACGCTCTCATCCCGCGTCATATTGGCGCTGACCCATTCATAAATCAGCCGCGCTTTTTTCAGGGGGTCGCTTTCCCGGCCTATGATCTTATCCGCGGTTTGTTTCACGATTCCGTCCAGCTTTATATGCTCGGTCGCCAGAAGATACGGCTCTACCTCTTTCGGGTAACGAATCACCGCCGGCGCGCGGTAGTCTTTCAACAGGCCGTTCCGTTCCGGTTCCCAGTCCTGGGTGAATATCTCCAGGGCAATGGTCAGTTCGGGCTGATCTTTGGCCCCCGCCCATTCGGCGTACAAAGTCTTCGCCTCGTAGGCGTTATTCGAGGTGATATAGGCCTTTTGGTAATTCCCGTCAAACGATATACGGCGGACGCGCTGAAAATCCGTATCCGCCGGAAGGGGGACCCACAGGCGGGTTACGCCCTCGGAGCCTTGCG
The DNA here is from genome assembly GCA_031263565.1 of Candidatus Adiutrix sp. Taxonomy (GTDB): domain Bacteria; phylum Desulfobacterota; class Desulfarculia; order Adiutricales; family Adiutricaceae; genus Adiutrix. The sequence continues at coordinate 5,564 of JAISFR010000141.1, forward strand.
GCGGAATCAGCTTGTGACTTAAAGATAGTTCAAAATTCCGGCCCCCGCTCAGGGGGGAATCAGCCGGGGCGGCCCACATAAAGGCTGACGGCAAGAACAAGCCGGCGCCGAAAGCCAGCAGAACTGTTTCAAAAAAACCGAGCCTTTTCATCCTGTATACTCCTTTGTAATGCCGGAACGCCGTATCACGGCTTATCACTGTCAATAATCATGAATTTCTATATTATAAATAGAAATATATCATAATAAGCCGGCGGCAGTCAACAGGGGCGAGGGCAATTATCAATGCGGGAGCAGGCGCAGCATTTCAAAAGTGTTTCGCGCGCCCGTAGCTTTGCGGATAGAATGAGGTTGTCGGATGCCAAGCTTGCTTTGAAAGCCCCTCAGCCGCCTGGGCAATACGAAAAATCTGCGCAATAATCCCAAAAAGCTGAGAGGACCGACCCGGGCGATGGAGTCAGGGCTGCATCTGGCCGCCGCCGGCCGGCTGATCGGCCAGCAGCAGATTGGGATCAATGCGCTGCTCGGAAATGCCCCTGGTCAGGCGGGCGGCCTTTTCCGGGTTCATGGCCGCCAGAATCTTGCCGGCGTTGCTGGGCGGCATGGCCGAAAGAATGACCACGGCGATGTCGTCGTCGAGACTGTCGAAAAGCGGAGCCGACTGCTCGGGCTTCAAGCCTTTCAGGCCCGCCGCCAGATGCTGGATGCGCAGATCCTTCCGGGTCTCTTCCTCGGTCTTCTGCTGTTCGGCCAGGGCCTTCATCTCGGCCAGGACGGCCTCGTTGCGGCGAAGCATGGTTTCCATCTCGCCCCGGGAGGCCTCGCTGGCGGCCAGGCGCTGGCGCAGTTCGTTGTCCAGGGCGGCCAGGGCTTCTTCCCGGGTGCCCAGGGCGACTTCCCGCCGGGCCAGTTCCTGCTCCCGGTCCCTGAGGGAACGGAGAGTCTCCAGGTCGGAGCCCCCGGCCGTCGGCGGCAGGGGGACCGTGCCGCCGCCCAGGGCCGGCAGCGGCGCCGGCGGCAGTTGCGCGGCCGGAGTCAGCAGATCGGCGTTCGGAGGCAGGGGGATGGATTCCGGGCTGCCGCCCCGGGCCATGGGGATGGCCCCGGCCTGCCCGCCCAGCACCAGGGCCGCCCCGGCCGACAGGGCCGAGACTGAGGTCACCGGAAGCGCCGGCGCGGCGGCCTGAGCCACCGCCGGGCCGACCGCCCCGGCCGCCGTGTTGAGATAACTGTCCATCCCGGGCCGGGACGGGGCCGGTTCCGGCTGAAGCGGGCCCAGAGCCCTGGTCGCGCCGTCGGCGGCCGCCCCGGCGGACGACGGCGGGCTCACCGGACTCTGGAGATCCCGGGGGCCTGACAGGATATACCAGCCTCCGGCCGCGATTTTGATCAAGAGCAGCCCCAGGACCACCTCCAGCACCGGCCAGTTTTTTTTCCGGGGGCGGGGCGGGGCCGACGCTTCCGGACCCGGGGCGGCCGGCCTGGCGACGGTTTTTTGACGGCCGGGGCCAACGGCCGTCGGACGGGATAAAGCCGGGCGGGCCTTGGCCAAAGCGGCGGCGGTTTTGCTCATGGGAACCTCTTCAATGCTGCTCTCGGGCTTCATAACCCTGGCCGGGCGGCCTCTTCAGTCTGACGCCGCTCTTCCCGGTCGCGGCGGGCCTTGGCCAGGGCGGCCATTTCTTCCAGATGGTTCTGCTGCTGATGCAGTTCTTCGGCCACAAACTCGGCCTTTTTCTTTTCCTTCAATTTTTCCATTATCTTGCGGTCAACAGAGGCCCTGGTCAGGGCGGCCCGCTCCTTGGCCTCCTCCCTCCGGCTTAAGCGGAGAAACTCCTCCAGACGGGCCAGGTCATGAGAAAGCTTGTGATCATAATCCTTATACAGGGTCAGCAGGGGAATGGTAATTTCCCCGGCCCGGATTTTCTCCTCCAGCTCGGCCGCCAGCCGGGCCTTGTATTCATCGACCTCCGCCCGCTCCCTTTCCAATTCCCGGATGCTGGCCAGGCGCTGGGCCAAACGGGCCATGGCCTCTTCCTCTTTCCGCCGACGGAGCTGGATCAGGAAATCCATTCTGAATTTAAAACGGGCCATCAGAGTTTCCCCAAATTATATATAATTATATATCAATATCCTTCGATCAGCAAGAACTTTTGTTCCGCCGCCCACAGCATGTGGTATGCCCGTTATGTAAGCAAAAAGCCCGCCAAAAAACGGCCCTCCTCTCCGGACCGCCGGGCCCCGGGCGGCCCGGGGCCCGGCGGCGGGCTGTTCTCCGGGCGGGGGGACGGTTGTACTGAAGCCGTTTTCTTGATATAATAGTGTCCCTTAGGGTGGATTTCCATTTCGATGGTCTCCCGAAAGGCTGAAATCGCCAAAGTGGTGTCTGTGATATCAGCACGTTAACGGCTCTAAACCGACTGCCCGGGACTTTTGGCCAGGCCATCATGGTTCTTCAATTCATTCATTTATGACAAGGACTATCTTAAAATGCCCAGAGCTATTGTCAAACTCGCTGGAATCTTAATAATACTGGCCGCTGTTCTGGCGGCCGCCCCGGCCGGCGCCGAAGTGCTGGTCCAGGTCATGTCGGTTCAGGATGAAGCGGCCGCCATAAAGGAGGCCGCCCGTCTTTTCGATCTGGGCATTCCGGCTTTCAGCCACGCGGAACAGGTGCCGGAGAAAGGCGTCTGGAATCGGGTCTACCTGGGCCCCTTTGAAACCGAAAGCGACGCCGCCACAGCCGCCGAAACCCTGAAAAAGCAAGGCACTATCAAGGATTACCTGGTCAAGACCGGCCCCGCCCCGGAAGCGGCCGCCGCCCGAACCGAAGACGGGATCCCGGTCATAGAAACGGCCTTGGAGGGCCCGGCTCCGGCCGGGCCGAAAGAAGAGCTGCCGGTGGCCGAAATCCCCACCTACGGGGAGCCCGTCAGCCCGGAACTGGCCCGGGAGATGGGGCTGCCGGAACAGCCCCGGCTCGCCACCTACGGCGAAGACGGGCCGGCGCCGGCCAGGCCGGGCGGGCTGTCCACCTACGGCCAGGCTGAAGCCCGTCCGCCCCGGAGCCTGCCTGAAGATTTCAAGGTCGGCGACGATCTGCCGGGCCTGGTCACGCCTGACGGGACCGCCGGTAGCGGGCCCTCTCCGGAAAGCCGGCCTTCAGCGGCCGCCCCGGCTGACAGTTCGGCCGCCCCGGTTACGGCGCCTTCCGCCGGCGAAGGCGACGGGCCCTGGTTAACGGCCCAATATTCGGATGAAAGGGGCTACGCTTCCTCCCGCCTGCCCCAAAAGCTCAACGGTTTCACCGTCCTGGCGGACCTGTCCTCCAGCATGACCCGCATGAGTCCCTGCCAGGCCAAAATCAAGGAAGAAGCCGTGGCCACCCTGCTGCGGAAAATGAACCGCCGCATTCCCGATCATCCCTACAACAGCAGCCTGCGCGTGTTCGGCTACAAATTCGCCATTACCAAGCGTGATTTCACCACCTTGTATTACGGCCCGGCCAGCTATGACCGGGAAGCCTTTGAAGACGCCATCGCCCGCCTGGCGGCCACGGCCTCGGTTTCGCCTTTCGCCGCGGCGCTCAACGCCGCCGACAACGAACTGGCGGCCATGGGCAACCCCAAGGCGGTTTTGATGTTCGCCGATTTTGAGGAATCCGTCGGTTCCGGCCAGCCCGTTCAGAGCGCCAGAAACGCCCGGCGCCGTTACGGCCGCGACCTGGCCATCTACACCTATTACGTCACCCGGCAGTTGGAGGCCGCCCGCCTGGCCAGGGAAATCGCCCAAGAGGGCGGCGGCAGCGCCTTTGACATCTGCCGCCTGCTGGAGGACGACACGGCCTTTGAAGCCATGATGATGGAAGTCTTCGGCCCCGGCGACACCGTGACCTGCGCCGACCAGGACGGCGACGGAGTCTGCGACGAAGACGACCGCTGCCCGGATACCCCCCGGGGCGCGCCGGTGGACGAGCGCGGCTGCTGGATCGCCGCCTATTCCCAGTTCTTCGACTTCGACAAGGCCGTGGTCAAGAACGCCTTCCTCCCGCGCATCAAGCACGCGGCTGAAATCATGAACAAAAATCCGAATTTGCCCCGGGTGGTCATCGCCGGCCACACTGACAATGTCGGTCGGGCCGAATATAACCTGGAACTTGGCCGCCGCCGGGCCCAGGCGGTCTATGACCTGATGGTCAAATACGGGGTGGCGCCCGGCCGCATGCTGGTCGAATCCTACGGCGCCGACCGCCCGGTGGCTACCAATGAGACGGAAGAAGGCCGGGCCCGCAACCGCCGGGTGGAATTCCACATCGGCGACGTGCCGCCGCATCAGCAGTAAGGGGCTGCAGGAAATAACCTTGCGCAATAAGGGCGAGGCCGGCCTGAACCGGTCTCGCCCTTATTCATCCGGCTCTTGCCAATAGTCGTCAAAAATCGAAATCATCATCCATGGGCAAGGCTTTAGCCGCAGCCGGGGCCGGCCGGGGCCGGCCGGCGGCGGCCCGCGGCGGCGCCTGGCGGCCGGGGGCGGGCCTGGCTTTCCGGGCTATGGGGCCGGCTTTGGCCCCGTGGATCAGGGCGGTCATATCTTCCACCGCGCTTAAAAGGTTGCCGGCCTGGAGCGACAACTGCCCGGCCGCGCTGGCCGATTCCTCGGCCGAAGCCGCGTTGGACTGGGTCACTTT
>JAISFR010000142.1 GCA_031263565.1 Candidatus Adiutrix sp.
GCGGTAATTTTCGATTTGATCAACGTCACCTGGAAAGCGTCCGGCGGCACATTTTGAAAATGAAGCTCCAAACCATGCAGTTCAGCTACCCGGGAGACAATGGACAGACCCAGCCCCGAACCGGAAGCCTCCTGCCCGGGCGGCCGGAAAAAGCGCTCGCCCAGTCGCTTTAATTGCTCCTCAGACAGCCTGACCCCGCTGTTTTTGATGGCCATGGCCGGCCCGTCCAGCACCAGGTCGATATTGGCGCCTTCCGGGCTGTAGCGCCGGGCGTTGTCCAGAAGGTTGCGCAGCATCAGGCCGATTAAAAGCGGGCGGCCGATGACCAGATCCGGCGGGCGCCGGATCTGACAATTGAGGTTCTGTTTTTTCGGGCTTTCGGTCTGCCTGACGGCCTCTTCCATCAGGAGCCGCCATTGCAGCGGCTCGGTTTCTGAACTCAACTCTCCGCTCTCCAGGCGGGACAGGGCCAGCAATTGCTCCACCAGCCGGGAACTGCGCTCGATGCCGGCATCCAGATTGCCCAGGGCGCGGGCTAGCGCCCGGGGGTCGTCATGGGCCAGTTGGGCCACCTCGGCCTGAACCTTCAGGGCGGCCAGGGGAGTCCGCAGTTCATGGGCCGCGTCAGAAACAAAAGCCCTTTCCCGAAGCAGAAGTTTCCCCAGGCGCTCGAACAGTTGGTTAAGAGCCAGGCCCAAGGGGGCCACCTCGGTCGGCAAAGCTTCGGTGGCCAGGGGCTTTAAGTCGTCCGGGGCTCTTTGGCTCAAATCGCCGGTTATTTTTTTGAGGGGCTTCAGTTCGCGGCTGACCTGCCAGATGACGGCCCCGGTCAGGAAAAGAAAGGCCGACAGCCAGGGCCACAAAAGCTGGCCGACCAGTTCCAGAGAGGCCTTGAGGCGATGGTCCAGGCGCTGGCCGACGACCACCGTAGCCAAGCCGTCGGGCGATTTGATCCAGACCTGCCGCCATTTTCGCCCCCGGCCCGCCCGGCGATCAACAAAGCCCCTGGCTTCACGGTCATAATTAAAACCGCACCCTCGGGCGCCGTCGCTGAAAATGAGCTGGCCGGCCTGATCGAAGACGGCAAAACTCAGGGCCTCTTCTTCGGCCTGGCCTATGAACTCGTCTTCATCCCGCCCGGCGGCTTCGGCCTCGTCTTCCAGGCGGGCCAGAAGACCGCCGGGCCGGCCGGCTTCTTCGACCCGGAAGCCGCGCCAGTCGGACGAGGCCAGTTGATGGGCCAGAAGAAGCTGATAGCTGTCGAAAAACTCATCCAGTTGTTCGCGGCTCTCCAGCCAGATCGTCAAGCCGGCCGCCAGCCAGACCAGAAGGGCGGTGGCCATAAAGGTCAGGGTCAGGCGAATCCTCAGGCTGACAGTCCGGCCGAGCCTTTTCCATTTAATCGCCATGGTCGTCCATAATGTAGCCGATCCGGTGAACCGTGCGGATAAAATCCTGGCCGAGCTTGCGCCGCAAATGATGGATATGCACCTCCACCGCGTTGCTTTGCGGCTCCTCGCCCCAGGCATAGATCTTTTCCTCTATCCGGCTCTTGGTCAGGACCTGGTTGGGGTTCAGCAAAAAAAGCTCCAAAAGGCCGCTCTCGCGCGGTGAAAGCGCCACTCCCCGGCCCCCTAAGGCGGCCGTGCGGGAAGTTTGGTCAAAAGAGACCCGGCCCCGGACCAGAACCCGGCTCAGGCGACCGTGACCGCGACGGATCAGGGCCCGCAGCCGAGCGGCCACCTCAGCCAAGGCAAAGGGTTTGGCCAGGTAATCGTCGGCCCCGTTTTCCAGGCCATGCACCCTCTGCTCCACTTCACCCCGGGCCGTCAGAATCAGCACCGGCTCCCGCAGGCCCCGGGCCCGCCAATCTTTGAGAATCGACAGGCCGTCCCGGCCGGGCAGGCCCAGGTCCAGCAGCACGGCGTCATAAGGGGCCAGATCAAGGGCCGCGGCCCCCTCTTCACCGTTCCGGAACCAGTCCACGCTGAAGCCCAGCTTGCCCAGGCCGACACTCAGGCCGTCCCCGATGAGGCGCTCGTCTTCAATGAGCAGTATCCGCAAGCTTTTCTCTACCTTTTCCCAATGTATTGGACGTCTATTTTCCGGCGGGTGAGTTCCTGGTCCACTTCACCCCTGATGTTCACCGTGTCGTCCGGCCCGACCGACAGGCCGCGCCAGTCCTCATCATCAATTTCAATGACAATGCAGCCGCTGGCATCGCTGAACTGATATTTCTCGTCGCCGAGCTGCCGGTCGATTTTACCGCTCAGGCTCACCCAGGTATCGTCAGGCAGCTTTAAGGCCTCAGCCACGCTCACGGCCTGGGCGCCGCCTCCAGTGTAACCCCCTCCGGATTGATTGGCAACTCGCCGCCCGGATTGAAAGCCGCCGCCGGAATTTTGAGCCTGGCTCCAGGCCGGGGCCGACAGGTGGAACAAAGCGGCCAAAGTCAGCGTAACAAGCAGTTTTTTCATAATAATTTCCTTCCAGGCCTTGACGCGGTCAGCGTCGGTATAAGATGGCGGGCCAAGGCCCGTGATTATGGTTTTAGCAAATGAATATTAAGAAATCCTTACGGCCTGGACGGTTGATGCAAAAAAGCCGCTCCAGGTCAGGCTGAAGCGGCCCGGGAAAGCTCAGGGCCCGATCAAAGCTCGCAGATAAAAGTCAGCATCACGCCTTCGAAAGGTCCGCCCAGTCTTTGAGCTTATTTATTGGCGGAATGTCCTGCTGGTGGACACGGACAGCGGCACGTCGGAGGTGAAGCTTTTAAGATAGGCGCAAAACATATCAAACATGGCCTCGGCGTAGGCTTCAATTTCCGCCGTAGTTCGCGGGCTTTCCGAAAAACGCTTTCCCGCCGAAGAAAGCGTCGCTATGATGAGGCTGCTGACCAAGACACGCGTTTCTTCCGTAATGTCAGGCAGAACTTTCAGCATGAACTCTCGAATAACGCGCTCGCCCTCAGTCATTCCCTCCAGCGCCTCGGGCGCATCCCGGTACAATGGCGCGGCCTCATCAAGCGCCACTCGCATCTCGGCTTCTTCGCATTCTGATCGAATGAAAGAATGAACCAGGGCGCGCAGGCGTCCGAGCGGCGGCGTCCGGGCATCCTCAAGCAAATTTTGCAACATCTTGGTCGTTTGCCGCCATTCATCGCTCTGGAGCTGAAACAAGATCGCCGCTTTGTTGGGAAAATACTGGTAAAGCGAGCCGATGCTCACCCCGGCTCTCTCCGCAACCCGCGCTGTTGTGAAACGGCTCGCGCCCTCCTTTTCTAAAACCTGAACAGCAGCGGACAGGATGCTGGCGACAAGTTCAGTCGAACGGGCCTGCTTGGGTTGTTTTCGTAAAGAAATTAGGGAGGTTTTGCGTTCCGGCACAGTTCCTCAACAGCGGCGCGCCAATGCGACTAGTAAAACATGAATAATTCGTCGTATTATAGCCAAAAATAAAATCACCATCAACCAGCTAGGGTTATGACGCCCTAGGGAAGCCCGAGAAGGTATTGGAGGCAAAAAAACATGAACGAAACACTGCGCATCATTTCCCGGCGGAGAAGTACGAAAAATTTTTTACCTGACCTGCCCGATGAGGCCGCCGTCCGGGCGGTCGTCGAAGCCGGACGCTCCGCTCCCAGCGCCATGGGCCGCCAGGCTCGTCTTTTCGTGGTGGTTCAGAATAGGCATCTTCTTGAGGAATTGAACGTCGCCGTTAAAGAAGTGGCCGCCGACCGCGAGGAAGAATTCTATCGCCGAATTGGCAACCTCAAGGATTACAACGTGTTTTACGGCGCTCCCGTGCTTGTCATTGTGGCCGGTGACCGCCATAAGCCCATGATTGAGGCGGACTGCGCCGCAGCCAACCAGAACATGCTGATCGCCGCAGAATCGCTCGACCTCGGGGCGTGCTGGATCAATTTCACCTTATTCGCTTTTTATGGACCAAGAGCAGAGGAAATTAGAAGAAAATTAAGTATCCCCAGTGATTACAATATATACTGCTCGGTGGCTGTAGGCCGTAAGGCGATTGATCGGCTGGAAAAAAAGACTGTCTCGGGTAATGAGGTGCGCTTCTTTGAATAAGGCAGCGGTCTTCGGGTATCTGCAACTTCAGGCCCTCAAACGATACGCAGTTGTCCTTCCCTAGCACTTTTAATGTCACGCTTGAATTGGCCGGTGAAGACCAGGCGTAGGCATTTATAGGCCCAAATTCCTGAAACTGATAAAGCAATTCATCGAGATTATGGAACGGCTTTAAACCTTTGCAGGTGCTTACCGCTTCATCCGGAGTCGATGAAATTGTTTCTTCGGCGGTCGCGATTGCCGGGATGGACCAAAATATTGAAACCGCTGCCAGCAACAGCAGACTATTTTGCTTGAAAGAATATCTCACTTTTCGTTCGGAGCGTCTCTATGCGTTCAAACAACCGGTCGATAAGCGCAAGGTCAAAATTTGCCAAGTCCAAACCGGCAGTTATTGCTTCACCCGTACCGAATTTAATGTCCATTACTATCTCTTTAGGGTCCTTTTTAATATCTTTCAAAAATGAAGTCGCTTTTATGAGCCCGGCTTTTAGGCACGTATTGTCAGCAAACTGGAGACACTTATCTAGGTCATAATCAACGTTGATCTTAATATTGATATCATCCGCGGATATGTAACGGAACAAATTACATTTAACGTTTTCACTGCTTGCCGGCTCGCCATCGACCTTGTACGAAAGAGTGCACGGTATGTCGAGTTGAATCGCCTCATTCAGAGTATCATGTATTAGCCGACTGCTAAAAAGATCTCCTTCCGTTTGCGTGAGCGGGAGGCTCAGAGTTGTGACTGGGAAAAGAGGGCCTAAAAAATCACTTATTGCGATAAGCCCTTCGAAGCCTTGAAAGTTAAAATTTACAGAAATACCGCCAGTTTTCAACTCAGAATCGGCACCTGAAACTTCAGCTTCTTTATGATAATCAATTACTTTATAAAACCATTTAGGCATATATTCTTCAATATCAGCGGCTAATTCCTCTCCGGTCTGCGGAAGAGGAAAAGGAAAAGGAGGATTACAATTTACTAAAAATATGTCTTTATATAAAAGCTTACCATTCACATAGCCAATTGAATTAACATATCGGTTCACCACACAAGCCATCCCGTAAAATGGGCCAAATATTTTTATGCCGGCCTCAATAGTATCAGCGACAGGTTGCCGCTTGGATTGGCCAGTGTAATATCCGGCTAAAAGCCTGCTGATCCATTGCTCATAACTGGCCAAGTTCAGGGTTGATTCAACAGTCAAATCCCCATTTAAATTCAATTTTATATTTAATTCTTGCCTGCCTTGGAGATTTTTAAAAAAATCGTACCACTCCTGGTTTTCAGCCTTTGCTCCAGAGGCTTTCTCCGCCGCCGGCAATAGAGTGGCCGGCCTGGCCCGCAACTCATAATAAAGCTTTGACTGGCCGCTATATTTATCAAAATGATTTAAAAAAGACGAACAATGCCAATTTTCGTTCCGGGGCGGCTGCCCGTCAAGCTGATAAGTCAACTTACACGGGGCATCAAAAATACTGGACTCCTTTAAAAGACGCTTGATTATATTTTGGCTTAAAAACTTCTGGTCCATATCCGCCAGCGGAAAAATTATGGTTAATTCCGGCACTGGCTTATCGTCCCGGCCGTTAATCGCCGCAAGTTGAGCCTGGAAAGGTTTCGTTTCGCTGGCCTGAGCCAGCCATACGCCGAGGCGGGCTTTCAGCGGAAAACATATGACCTTAAAAGTGACCTTATCCCTGTTTTCCACTAGTCGGCATTCTTCGTCGCCATAAAGCAAAGATGGGTGGTAGTAGGACGAAAAAGGCCCATAGACGCCGCTGGTAATTGGTTCCGCCTGTTCCCGGGTCTGGGGTGAGGTGACAAGCTGATGATCGCCGTCAGCCGCCTTCCCCCAAGCCCGCTCTGAATCCAGGCAGAACAACACGATTACAGAAACTGCCAGGCAAGGCCAGGCCAGGCGGTCGATTATATGCTTATGTAAGTCAGTCATGCTTATCACCCCCACGGAGGTTTATTTTCAGAATGACCATCGATCAAAAGGAAGCCCCAAACAGCGGCTTGCTTAAGCGCCGCAAAGCCGCTTCAGGTCAGGCTGAAACGGCCCGGGAAAGCTTGAGGCCCGATCAAAGCTCGCAGATAAAAGTCAGCATCACGCCTTCGAAAGGTCCGCCCACCGGCCACTCCTCCGGGCTGAGAACGCGGGGCGGACCGAAGCCGGCGGCTTGGAAGAGGGCTTCGTAACGCTCCCGACTGTAGCCGGTCATGGAGGAACAGTACATTTCCGCCCGGCCCGTTTCAGCCTCCACTATAAAATAACGGGTGGCGGCCGTGGAACTCTCTTCGTCCCAGAAATTTTCCTGAAGGCAGATATGGGGCCGGGCCGAAAGAACGCCCTCGTCGGGCCCGCAGCTCCACCAGGAGGCCGGGGCCAGACCCGTGTCCCGCACCGCCTCCAGATAATGGCCCTCCAGAATCAGAAGCCCGCCCGGCCCGAGCATTTGGCGGCAGCCGGCCAGAAGGCCCCGGGCGTCGGCCTCGCTGAAGACGTTGAATTCGCCGAAAACGAACATGACGCAGTCAAAGAGTTCGTCACTGCGGTATTTTCGGATATCCTCCAAAACATAGTCAACGGACAGATTCCGGGCCCGGGCCTGTTCCCGGGCGTAGTCAATGGAGGCCGGGGAGAAATCGACCCCCCGGCAGTGATGCCCCATCTCGGCCAGACGCTGGGTGTAGAAACCCGGGCCGCAGGCCAGATCCAGAATCCGGCGGCCGGGGGCCAGGCGTCCGTTGATCCAGGCCAGTTGGCGCTCGATGAGCTCCTGACGGCGGCTGGCCCAGTCGTGGGCCTGATCCAGATGGTTCCGGAGCATCCGGCGGCTGAATTCAGGCTCGTTCCAGGGAATCTTTTCCCCGTCCAGCCAGGGCCGGAGCGTGGGGGCCCGATTGACGATCTCCATCAAATTCATAATATTTCCTGCGCAGAAAACGAAAGCGATGATAGGTCAGCCCCAGGGCGGCGGCCGCCTCTCTCTGATTATATCGGGAGCGGGCCAGGGCCCGGTCCAACAGCGACCGCGCGTAGGCGGCCAGCAGACGGTCAAAGTCGCCGCCCCCGGACGGCGTTTCCGGGGCCGGGGCGACCGCCGGGGAACCGGACAGGTCCAGCTCCAAATCCTCCGGCCCGATGCCGGAGGCCGGCTCACGGTAGACCGCCCGCTCCACCGTATTTTTCAGTTCCCTGATATTGCCCGGCCAATCGTAGGCCTCCAGCTTCTCCAGAGCCTCCGGGCTGAAGGCCGGAACCTCTTTCAAGCCCAGTTCGGCGGCCATGCGGGCGGCGAAGAGGTGGGTCAGCAGGGAAACGTCGCCCGACCTCTCCCTTAAGGGCGGCAGTTTAATGACCTCGAAACTGAGGCGGTCCAGGAGGTCGGGCAAAAAATCGCCGGCCGCGGCCCGGGCCTTGAGATCGACGTTGCTGGCCGAGACCAGGCGCACATCGACTTTTTGTTCCCGGTTGCTGCCCAGGCGCTGGAAGGAGCCGTATTCGACCACCCGCAGAATCTTGGCCTGGGCCGGGAGACTCAGATGGCTGATCTCATCGAGGAACAAGGTGCCCCCGTCGGCGGCCTCAAAACGCCCCGGGCTGACCCGGGCCGCGCCGGTGAAGGCCCCAGGCTCGTAGCCGAAGAGTTCCGATTCCAGAAGATTGGGATTCAAGGCCGCGCAGTTCAGGGTCAGATAGATCCCCTTCCAACGGGGCGAAAGGTAGTGCAGCCGGGCGGCCGCCAGTTCCTTGCCGGTGCCCCTCTCACCCAGGATCAGCACCGGCCGGTTGACCCGGGCCGCCCGCGACAGGCGGCTTTTAACCTCGATCAGGGCTTCCGACTCACCCCAGATTTCCGATAAACTCTGGTCCACGGCTCGGCTTTTTCCCTTATTTAATGGCCGTCAGGGTCGGCCTCGCCGCAATCGCAGCGTTCCATGCGATGCTGGAGGGAACGGCGGGAGAGCCCCAAAAGGGAAGCGGCTTCGGTTTTATTGCCTTCGGCGGCGCTCAGGGCCTGACAGATGAAATGACGTTCCACAGCCAGCATGACGGCGTCGAGGTCCAGGGTCTGGCCGTCCCAGTCCGGGGCCAGGCCCGGCGGAAGGTCCGGCTTGGGAAAGCGGTCTTCACCCAGGGCGGCCAGTTGGGACTTGTTCAATTCGGACAGTTCATAGGCCACCAGCCGACTGCGCAGACGCCAGGGGCTGATGCACAGGGTCTCGGCGCAGCGGCCCCGGGCGCCGGCGGCGGCGGCCATGGCCAGATAGATGTAATAGAGTTCCAGATCGGACCACAGTTCCTCCAGACCGCCGGGCGGCAGGCCCGGCAGCAGCTTGGGGCGGTCGGCCAAAGCAGCGCGGCGCCCGCCGAACTCGCTGCGGGGAATTCCGGCCGGCGGGGAAAAGGATAAAGGAGCCGCGGGCGGCCCGGAAGGGAAGACGGCGGCCGAGTGGAGCGCGGTCTTTTTGAAGTCGGCCAGGCGCAGGCTCTCCGGCAGAATGATGTTGGACTGCTCCAGGGCCACCGAGCGCTCGATGATGTTTTCCAGCTCCCGGACATTGCCGGGAAAATGGTAACGCGACAAAACGTCCAGGGCGTAGGCCGAAAGTTTGCGGACATCCTTGCCCTGGGCTTTACTGTATTTTTCCAGAAAAAAATGGGCCAGAAGGGGGATGTCGGCCGTCCGCTCCCTTAAGGGCGGCAGTTGGATGTTGATGACGTTCAACCGGTAGTAGAGATCCTCCCGGAAACGGCCCTCCATGATTTCGGTCTCCAGGTTTTTGTTGGTGGCGGCAATGAAGCGCGCGTCGCTGTGTTCCTCCCGGTCCCCGCCCACCGGGCGGAAGCGCTTTTCCTGGATGAAACGCAAAAGTTTGACCTGCATCGGCAGCGACAACTCGGCCAGCTCGTCCAGAAAGAGGGTCCCCCCGTCGGCCAGGGCCGCCAGGCCTTTTTTATCACTGCCGGCCCCGGTGAAAGAACCCTTCTTGTGGCCGAAGAACTCGCTTTCCATCAAATTCTCGGGGATGCCCCCGCAGTTGATGGCCACAAATTCCTGATCGGCCCGGTCGGAATTCTCGTGCACCGCCCGGGCCACCAGTTCCTTGCCGGTGCCGCTTTCCCCGGTGATGAGGATGCTGGTGGAGGTCTGGGCGGCCCGTCTGACCAGGTCGTAGACATGCATCATGGCCGGGGAGGAGCCCACCATGCGGCCGAAGCGCCGATTGGTGGAGACCATGTCGGCCAGGGCCCGGCGTTCCTGCTCCACGCTGTGATGGGCCAGGGCCGAATCCACCACCGCCAGAAGATCCCGGGGGTTGAAGGGCTTGGGGATGAAGTCGTAAGCCCCTTCCCGCATGGCTTCCACCGCCGTGTCCGGGGTGGCGTAGGCCGAGACCAGAATCAGGGGCGTGTTTATCCCCGCGGCCCGGAGCCGCTTCAAAACTTCCAGGCCGGTTAAGCCGGGCATCTTGATGTCGCTGATGATCACGTCGAATTTTCCGGCGGCCGCCGCGGTCAGCCCGGCCAGGCCGTCTTCGGCCAGGGTCGTTTCGTGCCCCGCCCCGCGCAGCATCATCTCCATCATTTCCCGAAGGCTTAAATCATCATCTATGACCAATAGCCTGTGCATTATATTTCAACTTTCCGTTTTCAGCCCGCCCAGGGCCTTGACCAGCCAGCCGTGCAGGGCCAGGCCGGCTTCAAAGCGTCGGTAAATAAAATCGGCCGCGCCGGGCGCGAAAATTTCCGGCGGCGGGGGAAAGTCCTCCCGCCAGGTGTAGAGACCCTTGTGACGCAGCCAGGGGGCCAGGGGCTGTTCCAGGCTGAGGCCGGCCGGGATTCTTTTCAGTTCCGGTTCGGCCGCCTGGTGGCCGTTCTTTTCCAGATCCCGCATCAGAATCCGGAAGCGGCTCGCCGTCCGCTTGTCGCTCAAAGCCGTCCGCCAGCCGGCCAGGCCCCGTTCGCTGAAGCGGTAGCAGCCGAAAGAAAGGCCCAGACTGTCCGGACTGAGGTGAAAATAAAAGCCCGGGCACTCCAGGCGGCCTTCGACGCCTTCCCACCACCAGACGGCCAGGTGGGTTTTGTAAGGCGTTTTATCACGGCTGAAGCGGGTATCGCGGTTCAGCCGGTAGATGGAGCGGTCGGTGCGGGGGTCGGCCACGATCCCCGGGCGCTTGGCCCGCAGTCTTTCACCCACGGCCGTCACCAGTTCCCGGGCCGGGGCCAGGAGAAATTCTTCAGCCCGGCCGCGGTTTTCGTGAAACCAGGCCCGGTTGTTGTTGGCCCGCAGTTCGGCCAGGAACTGGAGAGCCGCCCGCGGGAAGCCGTCAAAGTCGCTCATTAGGAACACCCTTAAACGTTGAAGCGGAAGTGGACGATGTCGCCGTCGGCCACCACATAGGTTTTGCCCTCCAGGCGGAAGGCGCCTTTTTTCCTGGCTTCGTTCAGGTTGCCGGCCTTGGCGAAATCCTCATAGGCCACCACCTCGGCCCGGATAAAGCCTTTCTGGATGTCCGAATGGATGGCCCCGGCGGCCGCCAGGGCCGTCTCCCCGGCCCGGATGGTCCAGGCCCGGCACTCGTCCTGGCCCACAGTGAAAAAACTGATCAGGCCCATCAGGCCGTAAACTTCCCGGATGACCCTGGCCGAGGCCGGTTCCGCCAGGCCGTAGTCGGCCAGGAATTCGGCGGCCTCTTCCGGTTCCAGGGCGGCCAGTTCCTCCTCCAGGCGGCCCCGGACCACCACCTGGGGCCAAGGCCCGCCCAGATCGACGGCCTGGTCGTCTTCATCGGCATTGTTTAAAACGGCCAGAAGCGGCTTGGCCGACAGAAAGGCAAAGCCGCGCAGTTTGGGGGACCGGCTGAAAAGGGAATCGAGGCGCAGAGGACGGCCGGCTTCCAGCTCGGCCTTGGCCCGGCCCAGAAGCTCCGATTCCTCCGGGTCGTTTTTCTTGCCGCGCCTGGCCTCTTCATCCAGCCGCTCCAGGCGCTTTTCAACCACCAGGTAGTCGCTGAGAATAAGTTCCGACTCCAGGGCGCCGATTTCCCGGGCCGGGTCGGGATCTGCGGCCCCTTCCCGCGGGAAATTGCGCAAAACCAGAAGCAGCACTTCGGTTTCCCGGGCTTTTTCCAAGGCGGCCTTGAGCACTTCCCCGGGCTGGCCCACAGGGTGGGGCAAAAAAAATTCCACCCGGGCCGGGCTGTGTTTTTTGGGTTGAAAAAGGGCGCTGAGCTTATTGAGGCGCCCGTCCGGCACCAGGGCTTCGCCCTGGCGGGCTTCGGCGGCGCCGAAAGGCGGACGAGGGAGCCCGGTCAGGGCTGAAAATATGGCGTCGCGGCCGCTGCCCGGCCAGCCGATTATCCCGGCTTTCATTAAGCATTCTCCACACGACAATAGCTTATTTCTTACGGCCCCTTATTTGCCGGACAGGCCCTTAAAAAGAAAAGCCGTAACTGAGGCCCAGGCTGTTGAAGCCGTCGTTGTCGTCATAGAGGTGGGCATTGGAATAATGCGTGGCGTGGACGCCCAGGTTATGACGAAAACCCTGGCCGAAGCGCAGGCCGATCATGGCCCGGGTGTTGAAAACAAAATGCCCGCCCAGGTCACGCCCGAGAAAAGTTTTTTCGGAAATCAGCGACGGCCCGGCATTGACCGAAACGTAAGGCCGGAAGTAATCCCCGAAATAAGACAGCTCCAGGCCCGCCGAGGCCAGAAGGCCGGCCACCTCCTCGCCGCCCCCGCCGTCTTTGCGCCAATAGGTCAGCCCCTCGAGCGTAAAAGGATTAAGCGCGTAACTTTGGCCGCTGACCCACGGCGCGTAATCCTGCCGGAACTGGAGATCAACGGTGAAACTGTCCGCAGTGCCGGCGCCTGCGGCCAGATTGAATGAACTGTCCCAGGCCCCGGCAGCTTTTCCGGTCCCCAGACAGACCAGAATGATCATGCCCAAAAACAATTTCTTCATGGCCCAATACCCCACCAATGACGGAATATGATGATCCCGGCCGGGTTCACCCGAATGGACGGCCTAAAGATCATCGCCCGGAATTTTCTTCCGGACCGGGCTGCTTTAAGGCAAGATATGTGCCAGCGTCAGCCAAACATCAAGTAATTACCACTGTTTGTATCTAATCAAAAAAATAGCCCCTTTATATAGCGCTCATCAGTAAAGCCAGAGCCTCAAGCGTCGCGCCCCGGGTCACCGCTTCCCGGTCTCCGGAAAATTGTTTTTTGACGCAACACGCGCCCCGGGGGCCGACCGCCGCCAGCCAGACCAGGCCCACCGGTTTTTCCCGGCTGCCGCCGTCAGGCCCGGCAATGCCGGTGCTGGCCACCGCCGCCTTGACCCCCAGCTTGCGGCGCACCCCTTCGGCCATGGCCAGGGCGCATTCCCGGCTCACCGCGCCCTGGCTGAGAATGACCTCCATCGGGACGCCCAGCAACTCCACCTTCAACTGGTTGGAATAGGCCACCACCCCGCCCTGAAAATAAACCGAACTGCCGGGCGTCGAAGTCAGGGCCGCGGCCACCCGGCCGCCGGTGCAACTTTCGGCCGTGGCCACGCTCAAAGTTTCAGCGGTCAATTTTTCAGCCAACCGGGCGGACAATTGAGAGATCATAAACGGCCGCCTCAAAAGAAAAAGTGAGCGACCAGACGCAGGGCCAGCCAGGCGTAAATCCCGGCCAGCACATCATCCAGCATCACCCCCAGGCTGCCGGAGAGCCGGCGGTCGGCCCAGGAGACCGGCCAGGGCTTAAGTATATCAAAAAGCCGGAAAAAAACAAAACCCCACATCATGACTCCCGGCAGGGCCGGGGCCAGGAACATGGTCACCAGATAGCCGAGCACCTCGTCAATGACCACTTCCGGGGCGTCATGACGGCCCAGTTCGGTCTCGGCCTGTCGGGTCGCCCAAGTCCCCGCCGCAAAAACGAGCCCGGTCAGGCCCAGATAAGCCGGCCAGGGCAGATCGGCCATCAGCCGGAAAAGGGGCAGCCCCAGGAGCGTGCCGAAGGTCCCCGGGGCTCTGGGGGCCAGACCCAGACCCAGCCCGGTGTAGATCAGGCGCTTGAGCGACCAGGGCGGGCGGAGGCCGGTAAATCGGCTGAAAAGTTGACGGGGCGACATGAGCGGAGCGCTCTCAATCCTGCTCAGGGTCCAGGGCGGAATTTTTTACCGGAATGCCGAAGCGGAACTCGGCCCCGCCCTGGGGACGGTTGTTAATTTCCAGCCGGCCGCCGAGAGCGGCGACCAGGCTGGCGGCCAGACGCAGCCCCAGACCCAGGCCGCCGTACTTGCGGGTCAGGGAGCCGTCGCCCTGGCGGAAAAGCTCCCCAGACTCCAGAATGGCCGGGTCCAGGCCGGGGCCGTTGTCGGCCACGCTCAAAAAAAGCCAGGGGCCGTCGCCCGGGGAACCGACCTCGGCCTTCAGAAGCACCTCGCCCCCTTTTTCGGTGAATTTGATGGCGTTGTCCAGCAGTTTTTCCATGGTCCGGATAATCAGATTGTAGCCCGCCTCCAGAACCAGGTCGCCCCGCCCGTCGGTTTCAATCTTGAGGGCGACCTCTTTAGCCGCCGCCCGGGCGCTGAACTGGCCGACCAGGGCCCGCAGAAGAACGTTGGCGCTGAACGGGCTGGGGTCGCCGGTCAGGCGACGGGCCTCCAGGTGGGCCAGAACGATCAGGTCGTTGATGATGGTGAAAAGGCCGTCGGCGGCCTCTTTGGCCAGGGCCAGATTCCGGGCCAGTTCGGGGGCCACCGATTCGTCTTCCACCGCCAGGTCGAGCATGCCGATGATGATGTTCAGCGGCGTTCTGAATTCATGACTGATGTTGGACAAGAATTCGGTCTTGGCCCGGGAGACCAGCTCAGCCTCTTTTTTGGCCTTTTGCATAAAAGCTTCCGCATCCCGGACATTGCCGGGCGGCACGAAAAAGGCCTCCAGGATCTCGGCCGGCCCCTGAGAACCGCGCAGGGCGGCCCGGGCGCTGATCTCCAGGGTCAGGTCGCGGCCGTGAAAGTCCCGGCCGCGCATGAGCCAACTCGCCGCCAGCCCTCCGCCGGCCGCCAGTTGCTCGTATAACTGGGCCACGGCGTCGGCGCTGAAGTGGGCCGGCAGAAATTCGGCCCGTTGCAGGCTCTCTTCAATTATTTCCGGCCCTTCGTAGCCGAAAGCGGCGGCCAGGGCCCGGTTGGCCGCAAAGAGCCCCTCCTCGCGGCGCAGGAAGAAAGCCGCCAGAGGCATGCCGTAAAAAAATTCGTAAGCCGCCCGTCCCAGAGCCCCGGAAGGGTCCCGGGCCGCCGCCGAACAGTCCGGGCTTTTCCGGTTTTCGCCGCTTGGCGCGTCAGTCATTTTCAGCTACTTCAAAAGCGCGGCCACCGGCTTCAAACCGTAGGGCGAACCCTCCTCAATGGCCGTCAACACCGCGCCGCCGCCGGTGAAGAAATAGTAGGACGGATCATCCAGGGCCCGCAGATAGAGGCCTGGATTGAGATTCTTAAGCTCGGTCAGGGTGTCGCCGCCGCCGTAAAGCTTCAGGGCTTTTTCATTCTCCCCGATGAGGGCGTACATTTTTTGGCTGCCCTCCCAGAACATGGGGGTAAAGCCCATGACCGCGTTGATGAAAATGGTTCTGGCCCGGGCCAGAGGCTCCCGGATGGCCGGGGCCTCAAGGGCTTCCGGGGCCACGTCCAGAAAATAGGCGTATTTCTGGCCGGCCTTGAAATCCGAGCACTTGACCACCCGGCAGCGGGCCGGGTCACGGCCTTCGGCGCTCTGAGATTCCACCAGGGCCCCGGGCTCCAGAATCTTGCCGGTCGCCCGATCTTTTTCCACCAGTCCCCGGGCCAGTTCCACGTCTTCGGGAGCCACCCCGGCCACCTCGAGGCCGTATTTGGCGCAGAGAAAGGCGTTGTAGATGACCCCGCCCAGGATGAGCCGGTCGGCCTGCTCGTAGAGCTTGGTCAGGGGGCCGATCTTGGTGTCGTATTTGGAGCCGGCCACCACGGCCACCAAGGGGGTCTCGGCCTTAAGGACCCGGTCGAGGTTCACCAGTTCCTTCTGCATCAGAAAACCGGCGCAGGCCGGCATGACCCGGGCCACGTCAAAGGTGGAGGCGTGGGCCTGCCAGGAGCCGAAGGCGTCGTTGACGTAGAGATCGGCCGCCTGGGCCCACTGCTTGGCCAGGGCTTCGGTCTTTTCGTCCCCGGATTCCTCCCCGGCGAACCAGCGGGTATTGGGCAGATAAAGGCCGCCGATTTTCCGGGCCTTAAGGTCGGACAAAAGCGGGGCCATGACTTTTTCGCTGAAGCCGGTGATGCCCCAGTCGGGGTCCACCGGCAGATCAGGCGCCGCCAGGCCGGCTTCCAGCTTGCGGTTCAGATAATCCACGACCGGGGCCACGCTGCTGCCCGGCCCGCTTTTAATCCGGCCGGTCTTTTTGTCCCGGGTCCGGCCCACATGGGTCATGAGGATGGGAAAGCCGCCCCGGGAGGCGATGTAATGAATGAGGCCGAAGGTGGAATCGATGCGGAAGGCGTCCTTGATGACGCCCTTCTCCACCACGTTATGATCCACCCGGGCCAGCACCACTTTGCCGGCCAGATCGAAATCCTGCACCCGGGGCAGTTTCGGATTCAATTGACTCGCCATGCCCAATCCTCCTGTCAAAATAAGCCGGCCGGGGGGCCGTCTGGCGCTCAAGCGCCGAATTCGACGCCGCACCACGGGCAGTATTTGAAATCGGCGCTGGTCAGGTGCTCATGGCAGCGGCTGCAGACCAGGGTCATTTCCTCGGCGCAGTAGGGGCAGTAGGTGAAAGTTTTGAAAAGCGCCCTCTGTTCCGGGCTCAGTTCAGCCATTTTCTCGCCGCAATCGGTTTCCTGGCAGATTTTGTCAACGCTGCCGGTGCTTTCGCTCATCTCAAATTCCTCACTGGTTCATTCGCCGGACATCGCGAAAAATTCGCTCATGACCTGAATATTATACATCATCGGGCGGCCAAAATAAAGAGGCACGTTTCAGGGCCCCAGAGCGCTTCTCAGGGAAGGACGGCGCAAGAACTCCGCTGAGACCCGCCGCCGGATAAAACAAGGGCGAGGCCGGCCTGAACCGGCATCGCCCCCGCTCGCTCGCTTCCGGTCAACGGCCGTCAGAAATCGAAATCGTCGTCGCGGTCCATGGGCAAAGCCTTGGCTTTGGCCACAGAAGAGCGCCGGCCGGCGGCGGGCACGGCCCGGCGCGCCGGGCCGTTGGCCGGCAGGGCCTTCCGGGCGATCTGCCCGGAACCCCCCGCGCCGTGGATCAGGGCGGTCATATCTTCCACCGCGCTTAAAAGGTTGCCGGCCTGGAGCGACAACTGCCCGGCCGCGCTGGCCGATTCCTCGGCCGAAGCCGCGTTGGACTGGGTCACTTT
>JAISFR010000063.1 GCA_031263565.1 Candidatus Adiutrix sp.
GGACTGCTGGTCCATTACGCCGACCCGGCCGGGCAGGCCCCGGCGGAAGTCGGCTGGGGCCGGGCGCCGGTCATTGAACCGGACGCCGAGATTCCTGAAAAGGCGCCCCTGCTCTTCCAGGGGGAGCTGGCCCCGGGAACTTTTTTGCGGGCGGACTTGGCGCCGCCGGAAGGCGGCTATAAATCGGCCGTCAGGATCAAGGCCACTTTCTGTTATTTCCCGCCGGTGGCCCGCCTCGACCCTGCGGCTTACAGCCGGGCGGCCCTGAACATTTCTTTTGTGCCCGATATGAACGCGCCGTCCGACCAGGACGGGCGCCCGCCCGGCCTGCCGTTCTTCGATGCCGACGGCGGCCAACTGGATGAGGACCAGGACCCGGAGGCCGTGCTGTGGGCCAACGTCAAATCCAACGCCAATGACTTTCGGGGGGAGATTTTGAAGGCCCCCTGTTTCGACATTCGCTATGTCGACCGGAGCGGGGCCGGGGAATCGCCGCCGGCCGGCTCCGGGGAATCGAAGCCAACTGATTCCAATGATTCTAAGCCGGTCGGCTATTGCCTGGTGGTGACGGTCACGGAAGCCTGACCGGCGTTCGAAAGGATGGTGAAATATGGCGCTGCTGACCCTGACCTTTCGGCAGGAAAAAGTTGAATTGCCCGAGCCGTCGGCCCGCACCTGCCCGGCCCGGGGCTATAAGATTCCCGAAGGCCTGAGCGGCGAAAGCCTGAGCCTGGCCCGGCTCTACGCCGACTATGGGGAGGTCATTGAAGAGCAATGCCGGCTTAACGGCCTGGAAGCGGCCGCCGCCCTGGCGGTTATGAAGGTGGAAGCCGGCGGGGTCGGGGCCTTCGATCAGCAGAGCGGCCTGGCGGTCATCAGGGTCGAGGCCCGGCCGCCCATTCTGAGCCAGGTCCGCTACCCTCACGGCGAAGACGAGTTCCGGGACCAATACGGCCGGGGCCAAAGCGCCGAATGGCGGGCCCTGGCCGACTGGTTTTCCCGGGAGGGGGAAAAGGCCTGTTACTGGACCTCGTTCGGCCTGGGTCAGATCATGGGCTTCAACCACGGGCTGGTCAATTGCGCCAAGCCCGTTGAAGTCATGTTGCGGGCCCAGTCTTCGGCGGCGGAGTCGGCCAAAATGTTCTTTGATTTCGTTAAGGCCCAGAAAATAATTCCGGCCCTGGGCGCCAAGGACTGGCTGGCCTTCGCCAAGGTCTATAACGGCGCCGGCAACGCCCAAGGCTATGCCGAAAGAATTTCCGGGGTTTATAACGAGGCGCGGTCGTTGGGCCTGGGGTGAGATTGCCGCTTCCCAAGGCTGTGGTCGGGGACGGCCCCGATTGTCAAGCAACTGGCTTGATGGCCTTGGATGTAGTAAAATGATGTAACGAGTAGGAGGCAATTGATGAAAGCCATAGAATACGAAAAACTGCTGGCCGAAATCAGGCCATTGGACCTCTCCACTCTGACCAGACTGGAGGGTGATCTGGCCCGGCTCGTTCGACAGCGCCAAGTCGAAAAATCTGGCCGGCGCCGCCCGATTATGGAACTGGCCGCCCTGGCCGGGGAAAGCCTTGATGGACTGGAACCCGAACGCTATTGGGTCGACCGGGAAAATGATTTGGAAGGGTCGCGGGCCTCATGGGCTGAACGGGAATTTGAACTCGACCCGGAGCGCCGCTCGTGAACTGGGTTGATCGCCTGTCGGGCAAAACCGTGGTCATTGACTCCGCACCCTTGATCTACTTCATGGAGCGGCATCCCTCCTTTTTCGAACCGGTTCGGCCCTTTTTCGAAGCTTTGGGCCGGGGAGACTTCAAGGGCCTGACTTCGGCCGTGACTATTGCCGAAGTGCTGGCTCATCCCCTGCGCCACGGCCGCTTGGGTCTGGCCGACATCTACCGGGAGTTTTTCGCCCAATATCTGCCAATCATTCCGGTCACGGCGGAAATAGCCGAACTCGCCGCCAAGTTGCGGGCCGACCACAACTTGCGCACCCCGGACGCTATTCAGGCGGCCACTGCCATCAAACAGGGCCAGGCTGTCTTCTTCACCAACGATGCCCGCTTGGGTCGGCTCAACCAGCTTGAAGTGCTGGTGCTCTCCGACCTCAAAGGCTGACCGAACCGTCACTCTCAATCCTGCCATATAATCGGCAAACGCGGTACAGTAGCGGTTACAGCATTTCAGGATCAATGGAGGCCGGCAATGCATCTTCCCGTCTATGTATTCAGCGACAGCCATATGGGCGCCGGCCGCCCGGGCGGCGAAGGCCAGGCCCAGGCCAGGGATAATTTTGAAGCCTGGGGGCACGACCGGGACTTGCCGGATTGTCTGGATTATGTTGACGGCCGTCATTCCGGCGGCGCTTCGATAGTGATAACGGGCGATCTGTTCGAATTCTGGCAGGCCGCGGTCGGCGACGTCCTGGTCGCCCGTAAAGGGCTGCTTGCCCGGCTGGCCGCCTTCGGCCGGGGCGACCGGGACCGCCTGAGATACATTCCGGGGAATCACGACATTGATTTACAGGCCTTGATCAGCCAATCTCCGGGACAGGACAACGAATGGCTGAGGCATCCCTTTTTCAGGCACCTGGAACAGCCCTTCACCGAAAAGATCGGGGACCGCCACTATCATTTTCTGCACGGGCATGAGGGCGACGGGTTCAATAAAGGCTCCTTTCCCGGCTTCGGCCGGGTGATGGCCGTCCTGGCCGCGATGGTCGAGGATCTGGCCGGGTCGCCCTATTTCGACCAGGCCAGGAAGATCAGCGTCGAAGGCTCCCTGTCGGCTTTGGCCGATAAAGTGCTTGGTTTTTGGGATTGGCTCGGCCGGGGACTGGTCCAAAGGCAAAGCGCCGGCCAGGGCGGCGCGGCGGGCGGGCCGCTCCGGGGGGTCGAAGCTCCTGGCGGAACCGGCGGCTTCAGTGCCAATCTGCTGGCCAAAGAGGCCCGCTTTTTTGAGGCCCCGGAAAATGAAACCGGAACCTTGGCCAGGGAATACCTGGGGAGCGCCTGGCTGGAATACCTAAGTCACGAGCGGAACCGGGAAGCGCTCAGGTCGGCTCAAACGGGTGCTTTTCAGAAGCGCGGGAGCGGCGCCATGGTCCGGGAAAACATCGGCCAGCTAGCTCAGATCAGATCAGGGCCGGGCTGGACCATGAGCCGGTTATGATCTGCG
Organism: Candidatus Adiutrix sp.; assembly: GCA_031263565.1. Taxonomy (GTDB): domain Bacteria; phylum Desulfobacterota; class Desulfarculia; order Adiutricales; family Adiutricaceae; genus Adiutrix. Next base: position 3,181 of record JAISFR010000063.1, read on the forward strand.
GCCATACCCATGTTTCCGGCCGACAGGCGGACTGGTATTTCAACAGCGGCTCCTGGATCGACCGCTACGGCGAAGTTATCAGAATAAGCCCGTCAGCCGGGCCGGAATTGTTCCAGTGGCGAAACGGGGCACTGGAGGGCAGGCCCTGGCCGGTTTTATGACCGCGTTGATATTCACGGGATTTACGAAAGTATAATGGACAAAATCAGCCAGGCCTTGTGTGACGCTTTATTGGCAGGAAGGTTCAAAACTATATTTGGCGGAATTTCTGACTTTCGCTTACCAGACGGGCGGCGACGGCGTGGAGGTGCGCGTTCAGGACGGCACGATTTGGCTGTCGCAAAAAAACATGGGCGCGTTGTTTGAAGCCTCGCCCGATAACATTGGCCTGCACTTGAAAAACATATTTAAAGACGGCGAACTTTCAGAAAAAGCAACTGCCGAGGATTTATCGGTAGTTCAAAGCGAGGGGCTGCGAAAAGTTGAACGGGCCATCACGTATTACAACCTCGACGCGATCATCGCTGTCGGCTACCGTGTGAACTCCAAGCGAGCCACGGCTTTCCGCCAGTGGGCGACGGGCGTGTTACGCGACTATACTCTGCTCTGTTATTTTCTGAACTGTAAAAGAGGCCATTATGAAACGACTGGTTTTAGCGTCCGTTATCATGCTGGGTCTGTTGCCTCTATACGCTTGCGCCGGGACCATGGATTTTCTGGATTTCGCCTTTGGGCTGGCATCCGTGTTTGGGGACAGCGAGGAGGAGAAACAAGCGAAGAAGGAAAAGGAGAAGGAGGAAAAAAAGCGCCAACAGGCCCAGGCGGATATGGACGCCTCGCGTGCCCAAGCAGAAGCCATGGCAAAAGCCAGGGAAGATCAAAACAGAGCCAGGAACATAGAATTGTGCTTGAGGCAAATTAAAGATAAAGAAATATGTGAAAATATGTTTAACCGTTAGACGGTCAGTGCCCCGCTTGCTTAATTTGCTCATCTGATTTCAAAACGCTGACGTCAACAAATCGGCGGTCAGGCGTCATTGAAAGGCCTACGGTGTGGGACGGTATTTCTTTCCGTTTGAGGAGGCATTAAAATGGAAGGATTAAAAGGTTTTGGCGGATTACTTGTTTTAGCCATTTTATGGTTTGTTTTGAAGCCGTTGTTTGTTGGCTTATGGAACGGATTGCTCGCGCTTTTCACCGGGAAAGCTAAAGTGGAAACTAAAAAAGAATAGCCCTTGTATTTTAATTGGGTGTACGAACAATCAGTGAGGAACAGGTGACTCGTCGCCAGCCGGAACAAGCTCAATACGCAACTTTGAGTGGGTAGCCTCGGCGACACGTTTCAACGTGGATACGGACGGCGTATGCTCGCCAGACTCCAGGCGGGCGATAACGGATTGCGTAGTGCCGATTTTTTCCGCCAGTTCTTTTTGCGACATTCCGGCGGCGACCCGGGTACGGATAATTTCGCGGGCGATAGAAAATTCCTCCCTGGCCTCCTCCCAGGCGGCGGCAAATTCAGGGTCTTCCATCATCTTCGGCAATTTATCAAGTAACCGTCTGGACATAGTTTATTCCTCCACTATCCGCATACGCTCCAAAGCAACGGCTATTTCATTGCGCGGCGTCTTGCCCGACTGCTTTTGGAAGTAACGTAAGACAATCACGCGCCTTCCCGTTACTGTACAGTACAAGCCTCGTCCCAGCCCGGATTTCGTCTTGACGCGCAACTCCCATAACTTGCCCTGTAGATGCTTGACATAAGGCTCACGCAGGGCGGTCAAGCCGGCCTCTTCCACAAGAGCCGCCAAGTGCATGAACTTGGCCTGAATGTCTTTGGGTAGAGCATCAAATTCGGTATCAACAAGCTCATTAAGGTTCTCGACAATCCATGAAGTTCCAGATTCAGGCATAATTCATCCTTCTGTTTTTATATATCATTTTTGCGATATTAGTCAAGAGTGATGACAATAGCGACCCGTCCGCCAGACGGGTTAATAAGCGAGGTTGGACGGCAGTAACTTGGAAATCAGGAAAGGAAGACCGCTAAATCAGTCTGGCCGCGGTCCGGGTGGAAGCGGGGTCTCGAAGGGGCGAAGCCTGGCCACTTCTTCGATTTGGCGAACGAAGACAAAGCGCGCCAGATGCGCCAGGCCGGCCCTGGGGCCGTAAACGGGTACGGACAAAAGGCCCCCGCTACATATCCGGTAATCCTCTTTGACCTCATAGCCCGCCTCAGCCGCGAAGGCGCAAAAATGACGAAATGGAAATTCTTCGTCATCTCTCCGGGGCATAACGAACAAAGTCACGTCAAAAGTGTCCTTTTCCAAATCGGCCGGGGCCGTGACCAGATCAGCCTGGTCAACGGGGCTGACCGTTTCCAGGCAGGTCATCTGAGCGGCGGCGGGCGAATCCGGCCAGATATCCCTGCATTTATCGGCGGCGGCGGCGAAGGCGGCCTGGGGACCGGCCACATAGAGCTTGACCGTTCGCCGGTTGGGATTGGCCTCCGGCCGTTCGAAGA
>JAISFR010000005.1 GCA_031263565.1 Candidatus Adiutrix sp.
GCCGACCGCATGGGCCTGGATATCCACGAGGTCATCAAAGCCGCGGCCACCAAGCCTTTCGGCTTTACCCCCTTCTACCCCGGCCCGGGCATCGGCGGGCACTGCATCCCCATCGACCCTTTCTACCTGACCTGGAAGGCCCGGGCCTACGGCCTCCACACCCGTTTTATCGAACTGGCCGGCGAGATCAACCAGCTCATGCCCCAGTGGGTGGTCAACAAGCTCGTCGAGGCCTTAAATGAAAGGGGTCAGGCCCTGAAGGGGGCCCGGATACTGATTCTGGGCATTGCCTATAAAAAAAATGTGGACGACATGCGGGAGTCGCCGTCGGTGGTGGTCATGGAGATTCTGGCCGCCCGGGGCGCCCGCCTGAGCTACAGCGACCCTCATGTGCCCAGCTTCCCGCCCCGGCGCCAGGCCTATTTTGATCTGCGGAGCGTGGAACTGAGCCCCGGGACCCTGGCCTCCTTTGACGCCGTCCTGCACCTGACCGACCACGCCGCCTTTGACCGGGAGATGATCGCCGCCCACTCCCGCCTCCTGATCGACACCCGGGGGGTCTTCCCGGCCGGGCCCAGGGTGGTGAAAGCCTGAGTTCCGGGGATTGCGGAGTCGTTCCCGTCGCCGGCGGAGCGCCGATCGGCGGCCGGCTTCATTTCCTGTTTATTGTCGGGGTTTGGCTGAACTGATCCCAACTATCATCCTGGATTCCTCCCCCACACCGGCCCGCGCGTTGTAGGCCCGCTCGAAGCCCCCGCCGTTCTTCGGCCTGATACGTGATTCAGAATCCGTAAAATTAATCTCCTTATTCCGTCCTCAACAAAATTGCGCCATGCCGCTTACGTTTTCCTGGCCGGGCGCTCTTGCTTTTCTGTAAAAATTGCCTTATAATCTTTCAATCTGTTTCAATTATCGGGAGATAACGTGTCTCGTCACGACCGGAACATTGAGGAATTGCCGACAGGCGGCCCGGGCCGTCCGGTCTTTTTCTCCGCCCGGCCTTCCACCTCCCGCCCCGTCTCTTTTAGCTCCCGCTATTACTATTATTATTAATTCGGGCCTGTAAAGAAAGGCCCGCAGGACAACTGCGCCCGCTATTCAACTAATTAAGTTGAAAAAGAGCAGCGAGGCGGCGGCTTGTCCTTTTTTGTTTTTCAGGCCCCGCTTTTTTTCGGGGCCCAATTTGGCCCCGAAAAAATCAGGAGCCGCCAAAAACAGCCAGAAGAAGAGGACCAGAATCATGTTGGCTAACTGCGAAAAAATCAATTTTTTCTCCGGAGAAGAAATCCCCCTGGAAATGCACAAGGCGCGCATGGTGCAGCGTATTTTCCTGCCGACGGCCGAGCGTCGCCTGGAAGTCCTGAAAGAGGGCGGATTCAACACGTTTCTTCTCCCCAACCGGGAAGTCTTTCTGGACATGCTCACCGACAGCGGCGTCAACGCCATGAGCGAAGCCCAGTACGCGGCCATGATGCTGGCCGACGACAGTTACGCCGGCAGCCAGACCTTCTACCGCCTGGCCGAGACCTTAGGGGAACTCTTCGGCACCAAATACTTCCTGCCGGCCCACCAGGGGCGGGCCTGCGAAAATATTCTGGCCAACGCCTATGTCGGCGAAGGCCGCGTCACCATCATGAACTACCATTTCACCACCACCAAGGCCCACATCACCCGCCTGGGCGGCCGGGTTCTGGAGGCCCTGGCCGACGACGCCCTGGAGAGCGCCAGCGACAACCCCTTCAAAGGCAATTTTGACCTGGGCAAACTGGAAAAAATGGTGGCGGAAGCCGGGGTTGATAACGTGGCCTTTGTGCGCCTCGAGGCCGGCACCAACCTCATCGGCGGACAGCCGGTCTCCATGGCCAACATGCGGGCCGTCTCGGCCTTCTGCCGGAAGCGCGGCTTGCTCCTGGTCTTTGACGCCAGCCTTCTGGCCGACAACCTCTACTTCATCAAAACCAGGGAAGCCGCCGAGGCTCACCGCTCTTTGGCCGAAATCGTTCTGGAGATCGGATCCCTGATGGACATCAGCTACTTTTCCGGCCGCAAGCTGGGCTGTGCCCGGGGCGGCGGGCTGATCACCTCCAGCGCGGAACATTATGAGAAAATGCGCGGCCTGGTGACCCTCTACGAAGGTTTTCTGACCTATGGCGGCATGTCGGTCCGGGAGATGGAGGCCATGAACGTGGGCCTTAAGGAAACCCTGGATTTTCAGGTCATCAACCAGACGCCGATTTTTGTGGCCGCTCTGGGGCGGGAACTTGTGGCCAGGGGCCTGCCGGTGATCACTCCCTTTGGCGGCCTGGGCTGTCATGTGGACGCCGGAGCTTTCCTGGCGCATGTGCCGCAGGAGCAATACCCGGCCGGCGCCCTGGCCGCGGCCGTTTATCTGACCGGCGGCATCCGGGGCATGGAACGGGGCACCCTCTCGGAGCAGCGCGGGCCCGACGGCCGCGAAACCATGGCCCAGATGGAACTGGTCCGCCTGGCCGTGCCCAAGCGGGTTTTCACCTTATCCCAGTTAAAATTCGTGGCCGACCGGCTGGCCTGGCTGCACAAGAACCGGGAGCTGGTCGGCGGGCTGGAATTTGAAGAGGAACCGGAGTCCCTGCGTTTCTTCTTCGGCCGGCTGCGGCCGAAAGGCGACTGGCCCGAGCGCCTTCTGGAGCGCTTTCTCAGGGATATGCCCTCAGGCGTCTGATGATTGGCCAGATGAGCTCGGTTTTTCAAGTGGCAAATTCGGCTTGAAATGGCTATTATATCTCCCCGGGACCTAATTCCAATTTCAGTCGGAGGCGGGGCATGAATAACGAGGCCGTTTCTCTTCTTCCCCACCAGGCGGTGGAGCCCCGCGACCGCCGCCTGGTTCTGGCCATGGCCGTTCTGGCCAACCTTCTGGGCAACATGGGTCTGGTGGGCATCAACCTGGCCCTTCCGGACCTGGAGCGGTCCTTGGGCCTGTCGGCGGTTTTGCTCGGCTGGGTGCCCTTGAGTCAATTCATGGCCATGGCCGCCGTAGCCGCCCCCGGGGCCAAACTGGCCGATATCTGGGGCCGGCGGCGGACCACCATCATCAGCCTGCTTCTGGCCATCGCCGGGCTGGTCCTGAGCGCCCTGGCCCGGGAACCGGTCTCCCTTTTCGTCGGCCGGGTGCTGACCGGGCTGGGGCTGGCCGTGGTCTTCACCAACCTCACGGCCATGGCCACTTCGGTCCATCCCCCGGAAATGCGCGGCCGGGTGCTGGGCTATACGGTTTCTTCGGTCTATGTGGGGCTCAGCCTGGGCCCGCTGACCTGCGGCTACCTGGTGGGCTGGTTCGGCTGGCGGGCCGTTTTCTGGCTCAGCGTGGCCGGCTTTCTGCCGCCTTTGATCATCTGCCTGATGGTCCGGGTGGAACAGCGCCCGGCCAGGGGGGAAAAGCTGGACCGGCTGGGCTCTCTGTGGTGGCTGCTGGCTATTGCCGCGCTTTTTTTCGGGCTGACCAATATAACCCAATTCTGGACAGCGGGCGGGCTGAGGCTGCCGCTCGGGGCCCTGATGATGCTTCTGGGCCTGATTTTCAGCGTCGCCTATGTCGTCCACAGCCTGAAGAGCCCCAACCCGGTGCTGGACATGCGCCTGTTTCTGGAAAGCCGCCGCTTCGCCTTCTCTTCCCTGGCGGCCTTCATCAGCTACAGCGCCTCCACCGGCGCCGGCCTCCTTTTGAGTCTCTATCTCCAATACACCAGGGCTTATCCGGCGGCCACGGCCGGGCTGATCCTCATGATCCAGCCGGCTTTCCAAGCCTTGATAACCCCCTTTACCGGCCGCCTCTCAGATCGGCTGGATGCCGGCCTGATGGCCTCGGCCGGCATGGGCGTTCTCTGCCTGGCCCTGCTTGTTCTGGCCCTGGCGCTGACTCCGGAGACGCCGCTTTCGGTCTTTGCGGCCATCCTGATGCTGCTGGGCCTGGGTTTCGCCACCTTCGCGGCCCCCAATTCCAACGCCATCATCGGCGCGGCCCCGCCCAGCCGGGTGGGCCAGGCCGCGGGCACCATCACCGCCACCCGTCTGTGCGGGCAGGTTTCCAGCATTGCCCTGACCACCCTGGTCTTCAGCCAGGTCATCGGGCCGGGCCGGATCACCCCTGACAAATATCCGGATTTCATGGCCGCGGCCACGGTCTGTTTCAGTATTTTTGCGCCGATCTGCCTGGTCGGCGTTCTGGCCTCCCTGGCCCGGGGCCGAAATAAAGTTGAAAAGGCGGTCAGCCGATGACCCGCATATTATTCCTCGGCGATATTTTTGGCCGGCCCGGCCGGCAGGTGGTGCGCGATCTGCTGCCCGGCCTGGTGGGGCGGGAGGAGATTGACCTGGCCCTGGCCAACGGCGAAAACGCCTCCGGCGGCCTGGGCCTGAACCCCGAGGAGGCCCGGGAGCTTCTGGGCTGCGGCCTGGCCGCCCTCAGCGGCGGCAACCACAGCTTCCGTCATAAAGCCCTGGAAAAGGCCCTGAACGAAGACCCCCGGCTGATCAGGCCGGCCAATTTCCCGGAACCCTGCCCCGGCCGGGGCTGGACCATGCTGGAAACCCCCGGCGGCCTCCGGGTGGCTCTGGGCAATATCATGGGCCGGGTTTTCCTGCCGAACAATGTGGACTGCCCTTTTAAGGCCGCCGACCGTATTTTGGCGGAAATGAAGGCCGCCGGGGCCGACCTGACGCTGATCGACTTCCACGCCGAGGCCACCAGCGAGAAAAAAGCCATGGGCTGGCATCTCGACGGACGGGCCGGAGCCCTTCTGGGCACCCACACCCACGTCGCCACCGCCGATGCCCAGATTCTGCCCGGCGGCCTGGCCTACATGACCGATGTGGGCATGTGCGGCCCGCATCATTCGGTTATCGGCATGAGCCGGGAAACAGTGCTGCCCGGCTTCCTGACCGGGCGGCCCCACCGCTTTGAACCGGCGTCCAGGGGCGTCCGCTTGAACGGGGTCATCATCGACTTTCATGAAGGGGGCCGGGCCGCGGCCATCCGGCCGCTGGATCTGCCAGGCAACCGCTAGGAGCCTGCCGGGGAATATGAGATAAGCTATTAAGCCGGGCAAATAAGTCTACGGCCCCCGGATATATTATTCGCTCGCCTTGAAGTTGTACGCCGGGCGAATCCGTTCCACAATCTCCGCCGACGGTTCGAGGTGACGCATGATTTCGTCAATGCTCTTGTAGGCCATCGGCGCTTCATCAAGAGTGCGGCGGTTGACGGAGGTCGTGAAAATCCCGCTCATCTCGCTTTCGTATTCGTCCATCGACAGGGTTTTCATCGCCGCCATACGGCTCATCAGCCGCCCGGCGCCATGGGGCGCGGATTGGTTCCAGTCGTCATTGCCCTTGCCGACGCAGATCAGGCTGCCGTCCCGCATATTTATGGGTATCAGCAGCCGTTCGCCGCGCTTCGCGGACACGGAGCCTTTCCGCAGAATCATCGAATCCGGGTCAATGTAGTTGTGAATGGTCGTGAAGCGGTCAGCCGCGGTCAAGTTCATTCCGCGCAGGATTACCTCCGTCATCGCCTGGCGGTTAAGCACGGCGAAACGCTGGATAATCCGCATATCGTGGATATAGTCCTCAAACAAGCCGCCGCTGACATAGGCCAGGTCTTTGGGAATCGCGCCGGCCCCGCGCGTCGTCTCGGCTTTGAGCCGCTTGATGGTATCCGCTATCTCGCGCTCGCGCCCCGCGGCTTTCAACTTGGCGATTGTTTCCTCAATCTGCCGTTTGGAGTTGCCGCAGAGCGTCCTGTACGCTTCTTCCTGATAATAATCGGCGACCTCCGTGCCAAGGTGCCGGCTGCCGGAGTGGACGACAAGGTACAGTTCCCCGTTATCTGAACGGTCAATCTCTATAAAGTGGTTGCCGCCGCCGACTGTGCCGATGCTGCGCGTGGCGCGGTTTATGTTCACCTCGCGAACGCAGCGCAAGTCGCCAAGGTCTATTTCGGCGTTCAGGGGGTGCGGCGTGTCGCGGACTTCCCGCCCGGAGGGTATGTCGCGGCGAATCAGATTGTCGAGTGCGGCCCAATCGATCTCTTTTTCAGCCAGCTTCACCGTTTCCATACCGCAGCCGATGTCCACGCCCACCATGCCCGGCACGATTTTGTCCGTGATGGTCATCGTCGTGCCGATGGTACAACCCTTTCCGGCGTGAACGTCCGGCATTATGCGGATTTTACAGCCCGCGAACTCGGCGCGGTCGCAGACCGTCTTTATCTGCTCCGCCGCCCTGTTTTCGAGCGCGTCGGTGTAGACAATCGCTGTGTTGTGGGTTCCGGTTATCTCAATCATAGTCAGACCTCGGTTTCTACCGTCGCCACACCGCCGGCGTGACGCCGAAGCCATTATATCATATAGTCATTCTTTTGTTAAGATTCTCAAACCCCGGACACCGATTCTCAAAGTAGCTTTCCATCTTCAAATGCTCCGGTCGTAGCCGGGCAAAAAGTGCGATTTTTGCCCGGCAGGGTACGGATTGGCCGACCGAACCGGTCGCTCCGCTCCGTCGCCCTCTCCGGGGCGACCGGCTATTTTTATAATCGGGCGTACTTGAGAATGGCTGTCTGTGAAGCCAGGGCCTTGAGTTTTGAGCGTCAAAATATTATCATAGGAAACTGGTGGACCAATGAGAGCTTGATCTTCCGGGAGGAAACGATGGGCGACGTACTGATCGTGGTGAAGGACGACAAGCTGGCCGGAAGACTGGCCACCGCCTGCCAGGACCGCGGCGCGGCCACTTTCCGAGCCCTGGGCGCGGCCCAGGCCCTGCCGGAGATCAACCGGGCCGGCGGCGGCCGCGCTTGGGCCGGGCTCCTTTTGGACCTGGGCTACAGCCAGGGCAAACCCCTGGACCTGGCGCGCGATTTTCTGGAGGCCAACCCCGATCTCAAGATCGTGGCCCTGGGCCGCCAGGTGGAAGTCAAGACCCTGACCGCCCTGATGCGCCTGGGCGTTTTTGATTTTCTGGAACTGCCGCCCGACCCGGAGGAACTGTCCCGCTGCCTGGACAAGTTCCTGGGCCGCCTGGGGCCGGAAAAGGATGACAAGGCCCGCCCCCCGGCCCGGGCGCCGGGCCGCTATGGCCCCATCGTCGGCCGCAGCGCGGCCCTCAAAAGGGTTTTCCGCCTGGTGGACAAAGTGGCCGCCACCGATTCCACAGTCATGATCCACGGCGAGAGCGGCACCGGCAAGGAACTCATCGCCCGGGCCATCCATCAGGTCAGCCCCCGGGCCGACAAAGCCCTGATCCCGGTCAACTGCGGAGCCATCCCCGAGGAACTGCTGGAAGCCGAACTCTTCGGCCATGAAAAGGGGGCTTTCACCAACGCCATCCGCACCCGCATCGGCCGCTTTGAAATGGCCGACGGGGGCAGCATCTTTCTGGACGAAATCGGCGACATGAGCCCCAAGCTGCAGGTCAAGCTTCTGAGGGTGCTGCAGGAACACGAAATCGAACGGGTGGGCGGCGACAGGGTCATCAGCGTGGATATCCGGGTCATCACCGCCACCCATGTAGATCTGGTCCGGGCCGTGGAGGACGGCCGTTTTCGCGAAGACCTCTTCTATCGGCTGAACGTCATCCCCATCACCGTACCCCCCCTGAGGGAGCGGCTGGACGATCTGCCCCTTTTGATCGACTATTTTCTGGCCCGTTTCCGCGAGACCCGGGGCAGCGAAGTGCTGGGCGTGGACCGGGAGGCGCTGAACCGTCTTCTGACTTACAACTGGCCGGGCAACGTCCGGGAGCTGGAAAATCTCGTGGAGCGCATGGTCACCCTGGCCGAGGAAAAGATCCTGACCGTGGAGGACCTGCCGGGCAAGCTTCTTAAGGCCACCGAAGGTCTGGAGCCGCCGCTGATCGCGGCCCTGCCGCCGGAAGGAGAGGCGGACGACCCGGAACCGGCGGCCACCGGGCCGGAGGAAAAAGCCGAGCTCCGCGCCGGCGCTCCGCCGGCCGCCGAAACCGGGGGGCCGGTCGGGGCCGACTTGTCCGCCGACCCCGTGCGGTCCGCCGACTGGGCGTTTCCCCCGGAAGGGCTGGATTTCAACGCCCTGGTGTCGGCCTATGAGGAGCGCCTGATCCGGGCGGCGCTGGAGGCCGCCGGCGGGGTCAAGAATCAGGCGGCCAGGCTTCTGGGCCTCAACCGCACCACCTTGGTGGAAAAAATGCGGAAAAAGGGGCTCGGTTCCGAGGATGGCTGAGCGCGGCCCGGCCATTTCGGGGGCGGACTTTTAAGATGCGGGCGTCTTCGGCCGATAAAAAAGGCGTGAACTTCTTTGATCCGCGCTTGGGGGCCGCCATTCCATCGACACAGGGGAAAACCATCACCGCCAGAACCGGCCAGACGAGGCCCGCGGGCTTCTTTTCCAGACTCCCCGTCTGTCTGCTGGGGGCGGCGGCGCTGCTTTTCCTCTGGCTGTCGCCCTCCCCGGCCGGGGCTCAGCCCGTCGACCCCAACCGCCTGATCTCTATCGACCTGGATGAAACCCCGGAATTTACCCGCCTGAACTTCCACTTTCAAAATCCTCTGGAGGCTTACCAACTGCGCCGGGACGATGTTGACCAACTGCTCCTGGACCTGGGACCGGCCGGCCTGTCCCTGTCCCTGGAACCTCCCCGAAGCCCCCTGGTGGCCGGAGTCGACCTGGAAGAAAAGAACGGCCGTCTGCAGGCGGTCGTCCGCCTCACGGCCCTGCGTTACGAAGTGCGGCACCAGACTTCCCCGGACCGGCTGAGCCTGACGGTGGACATCAAAAGCCTGGATGACCCCGCCGGACCGACCGGGGCCCAGGCCGAGGAAATGAAGCCGCTTTCGGCGCCGACTCTGGCGGATGTGGCCCGGAGCCTGAGCCTGGCGACCCCGCCCCAGCCCGGCGACGGACCGGCTGAAAACCTCTATCAGCGCATTCTGGGCCGGCTGATGATTTTCGACTACCCGGGGGCGCTGGACGACCTTCAGTTTTTTATGGAGCGCTTCCCGACCCATCCGAGCCTGGAGCCGTTGTCCTATCTGAGGCCGGAGGTTGAATCGCTGACCGGCCCGCCGGCCGAGACTTATGCCCGGGCGGTCCAGGGCTGGCAGAGCGCCCTGGAACGCTGGCCCCAGAACGCGATGGCCGTTCGGGCCCGTTTTCTCCTGGCCGAGGCCGACCGCCGGATGGGCTATTACAATGAGGCCGCGGCCAAGTTCAAACTGCTGGTCGCCGACAGCGGCGGCCAAGATTCCGTCTACTCCCAGCTGGCCCTGCTGAGGGCCGCCGATCTTTTGATGAACATGGGCCTGATCGACGAGGCCCGGACTTTTCTGGACCCGGCGCTCCAGGAGGGCCGGCCCGACCGCCTGGGTCTGGAAGTTTACGCCCGCAGCGGCATGGCCGATTTTTATCAGGGTTATTTCAGCCAGGCCAACGAGATCTTCCGCGATTCCCTGAGGATTCTGCCCGGCCTCTATCAGACTTATCCCGACCTTCTCTACGGCATGGGCGAAGGCTATCACTATCTGGACCGCCCGGACCTGTCCACCGAATATCTCTATCAGGCCCTGAACCTGATGCCCGATCATCCCAAGGCCGACGTCATTCTGGCCCGCATCGGCGACAATTACCGCCAGGAGGGCCGCGACCGGGAAGCCATGGCCGTCTACGGGGCGGCCAGCCGCAGCTACCCCAGCGGCGACGGGGGCCTGATCAGCCAGGTGCGCCTGGCCGACATGGGGGCCATCCACAGCTTTTTCAGCCAGGATAAAGTCTTTGATATCCTGGAGCGCGGCTCCCGCCAGGCCACGGTGGAGATGTACAGGAAAATCGTGGAGAGCGGCTCCAATTCCCCTCTCCTGCAACTGGCCCAACTGAAGATCGGCACGGCCATGGCCGAAGACGGGGAGAACGCCGAGGCCGTCAAGTGGCTTCGGGATCTGGAAATCAACAATCCCCGCAGCACCCTCCTGCCGGCGGCCCTGCCGACCCTGGCCCAGGCCCTGGTCGAGGAGATCATGCTGCGGAACGAGCTGAACGACTGGCGGACCATTGCCGACCTCTACGCCGACAATTCCGCTTACCTGGAAGGTGATGAGAACCGGGTGGCGGTGCTGCGGGTGGTGGCCCGGGCCTTTGAGGAACTGGGCCGCTACGGCGAGGCCCGGGAGGTCTGGCGGGACTTTGAGGAACAGGAGCCCGCCAGAAGGCTGGCCCGGGCCAGGAACCTGGTGATCGACAGCCTGAAAATGGGCCAGCCCCTGGAGGCCCTGGATTATCTGCTGGCCATGGCCAGGGAATTTCCGGAACAAAAGGAATGGATGGATCTGCAGATGACCCAGACCGGCCGGGCCTTGGCCCGGCCCGGGGGCGCCCGGGCCACCGAAAATCTCCTGACCCTGGTGGAGGCCACCGACTCGGAGCCCGCCCGGCGGGAGGCCCTGGCCGACGCCATTGAAATTGAGATCAACGAACGCCGCTATGAGCAGGCCATGAAGCTGATGGACCGCTATCGCCGGGAATATCCCGGCGATGAACTGACCCCGGAATATATCCTGACCCAGGCCAAGATCGAGGACTATGAAAAGCGCTACGACCGGGCCTGGGATCTGCAGTCCGAATTCCGCATCGGCTACCCCGGCGATCCCCGGGGGCCGGGGCTCCTTAAAGAGCAGATCGCCCGGGCCGAGGCCCTGGGCCGGCCCGACGACGCCCTGCGCTTCATGGAGCTCTACCGTCTCAGCTATCCCCAGGACCCCGGCAGCCGGCCCCTTTTGATCGAAAAAATGCAGAGAGAATGGGACCTGGGCCGCTATCAGGATTCCCAGCGTTCCCTGGCCGCCTACCGGCGCGACTATCCCCTGGATGAGGCCATTCCCCGGCTTTTGATCGACCGTTCCCGGCAGGACTGGGAAAAGGGCCGTTACGAGGCCGCCCAGTGGGCGGTGGAGGAACTTTTGGAGAACTACGCCGCCGACCCCCGGACCTTTGACTTCCTGGTCGGCCGGGCCCTGGAGGACTGGCGCGCGGAACGTTATGACGCCGCCCAGTGGCTGGTCAACGCCCTGTTGCGGCACTATCCCCAGGAAAGCCAGGTCGGCGGCCTGATGCTCAAGCTGGCCGCCGACGACTGGGGCCGGGGGCGCTTCGAGCCGGCCCGGCGAGGCTGGGAGACCTTTCGCCGGGCCTTTCCCGACGACCCCCGGGTGGGGCCCAGCTATTTTGAACAGTATCAGAAGAGCGTGGCCGCCGGCCAAAGCGAGGCGGCCTTTGCCCTGGCCGAGGAATTCCGCCGCTTAAGGCCCCTGGCCCTGGACGGCGCCGTCCAGGCCGACCTGATGCTGGAAGAGGCCAAGGACTATCTGGCCCTGGGCCTCAATGACCAGGCCCTGGCCATGTGGGACCGCTTCCGCCAGACTTTCCCGGAAGATCCCCGGGTTCCGGGCCTGCTATTGGTCCAGGCCCGGCAGGAGATCAAGCTGGGGCAAGTCGACCCGGCCCTGAGGCACTACCGGGAGATCATTGAAGACCACCCCGAAGACCCCCTGGTCCCCGACGTCTACCTGGAACTGGCCGCCGCCGAAAGCCGCACGGGCTTGCGCCTCCCGGCCTGGGAAGATCTGGACCGTTACCGCAATCTGTTTCCCAGGCACGCCGGACGGCCCAAAGCCTTTCTGGACCAGGCCGAACTGGGCCGCCAGATGGGCCGCCTGGATGAGGCCGCCGATCTCTATCGGCTGTTCCGCCGGGATTATCCCGATGATCCTCAGGGCCCGCCCACCTTTCTGGCCCAGGCCCGCCTGGAGATTTCGGCCGGCAATTCCGAAGGGGCCATCGCCACTCTGGAAGAGGGGCTTCTGAGCACCCCGTCCCTGGACGCCGACGCCAATGTCCAGGCCCTGCTGACCGATCTCTACCTGGAAACCGGCCGGGTGGAGGATTGGGCGGCCATTGTCGAGCGCAATCTGGATCGGGCTGAAGACTCCCGGGCCGACCTGGAGGGCCGTTTTCTCAAATACAATCAGTTGGGGCAGGTCTATCAGGAACTTGGCCGCCCGTCCGACGCCGAGCGCAACTTCGACCAGGCCCTGGAAAACCGCCCGCCCGGCGTCTCCCCGGAAACCCTCTACACTCTGGCCACTTCATACAAAAACATGCTGCGCCCGGAGAAATACGTCCAGACCCTGCGTCTGGTCCTGAATTCCGGCGACCCGTTCTGGCAGAGAATCGCCGAAGAGGAGCTGGCTCAACAGGCCCAACAGCCGCCGGCCGGAGGCCCCCCCGGATCATGAACCGGCCCAGGAAGCGCGGCCAAAGCCGCCTGACCCCCTTGTCAGAGACGCTGGGCCGTTCCCTGGGCCGGGGCTATCTGAACTTCATGGCCCAAAAACTGCGGGTCTTCGAAGTCTGGCCCCGCGTGGTCGGCCCTGAAGACGCCGCCCGGACCCGCCCGGTGGAGATCCACCACGGCCGCCTGACCGTCCTGGTCCCCGGTCCGGCCTGGCTGGACCGCTTCAGTTACAAGAAACCCCAATGGCTGAGGCTGCTCAACAACGAGCTCTCCAACGAAGCCCTGGTAGAAGAAATAGTATTGAAAATCGGCGAATTTTAGCCGGGACGCGGCTCCCCTCCGGCTTTCGGGCGTTCAGACCGCGGCCCTGAAGCGGCTGAACCTTTCGGCGATCAGGACCAGGATGACCGTGGCCATCAGGACCAGGGTGGACAGGGCGTGGATTTCAGGGCTGATGCCCCGGCGGATGGAGGAGTAGATATAGATGGGGAGAGTCACCGAGTCCGGGCCGTGGGCGAAGAAGCTGATGATGAAGTCGTCCAGGGAGAGGGTGAAGGCCAGCATGGCCCCGGCCAGGATGCCCGGCATGAGGAGCGGCAAGGTGATCCGGAAGAAAAGGTAGGGGCCGGTGGCGTAGAGATCCCGGGCGGCTTCGTCGATGTCTCTGCCCAGGGCGGCCAGGCGGCTGCGGACCACCAGGGTGACGAAGGATATCTGGAAGGTGATGTGGCCCAGAATCAGAGTGCCCATGCCCAGATCGAAAATTTCGGAAAAACCGCGCAGGAAATTGAAGCTCAGCACCAGGGCGGCGGCCAGGATGATGTCCGGGGTGACCACCGGCAGGTGGACCAGGAGGTCCATGGCCGTCGACAGGCGCCGGGGCCAGGGGAAGCGGTCCAGGCCAAGGGCCAGGGCCGTGCCCAGGATGGTGGCGATCGCGGTGGAGACGCCGGCCACCAGGAGGCTGTTCAGGGCCGCCTCCAGAATGGCTTCATTCTGGAAGAGCTGCTGGTGCCATTTCCAGGTAAAGCCCTTCCAGGTCAGGCCGTAGCGGGCGTTATTGACCGAGAAGACGGCCACCGCCAGGGAGGGCACATAGAGAAAGATCAGGCTGCCGATGGCGATGGCCGCCACTATCGGGCGTTTGGCGTTCATGGGGCCGCGCCTCCGCTTTTTTCGTTTTTGTCGCGGGGGTCGCCCCAGCGGCGGTAGAGCATCAGGCCGATCATGGTCAGGGCCATCAGGGCCAGGCAGAGGGCCGCGCCAAAGGGCCAGTCGCGGCTGGTGCTGAACTGGTTCTGGATGAGGTTGCCGATGAGCATGTATCTGGCCCCGCCCAGAAGGTCGGTGACCACGAACATGGCCATGGCCGGGATGAAGGTGACGATGACCCCCACAGTCAGGCCCGGCCGGGTCTGGGGCAGGATGGCCTGGGTGAAGACCTGCCAGCGGCTGGCGTAGAGGTCCCGGGCGGCCTCCAGAAGTTCCCAGTCGAGCCTTTCCAGGCTGGAATAGAGGGGCAGGGCCATGAAGGGCAGGAAGGTGGAGACCAGGCCCAGGTAAGTGGCGAAGGAGCCCGGGAAGAGGGGCGCCCCCGTTTCAATGAAGCCGAAGAAGGCGGCGATCCGGGCCGGGGGCAGTTGGGGGCTCAAGACCAGCAGCCAGCCGTAGGTCCGCACCACCACGTTGGTCCAGAAGGGCACCACCAGCAAAAGCAGCAGCCAGTTGCGGGTCTTGGGGGGGCGGGTGGCGATGTAAAAGGTCAGGGGATAGGCCAGGAGGATGCAGATCAGGGTGCTCACCAGACCCACCAGGAGACTGCGGCCCAGAATGATCAGGTGGTCGGGGGTCCAGCCGAAGAGGCCGTAACCCAGCAGCCGTTTGTAGTTGTCCAGGTTCCAGATCCAGTGGATGTCGCCGAAGTCGCCCCGCCGGGCGAAAGACAGGATCACCAGGCCGCTGCAGGGTATGGCCAGGAAGATCAGAAGCCAGGCCAGGCCTGGGCCCAGAAGGGCCGAGCCTTTGAGCCTGAGGTCCCGTTGGCGGTGAATGCCGCCGTACCAGGTGACCAGACCGGGCCCGGGCTCTTCGCCGGGCGAAGGTTTCATCAGGGGGGGGCCGCCGTGGGCGGGGGTCTGTTTTTCCGGGGGCTGATTTTGGCCGGGGGTCATAGCTGAAGGGTCCTGGCTCCGGGGGGCCTATGTCTGATCGCCAAAATAATGATAGTTATTTTGGCGATCAGTCTGGGGCTTTAATTGTAAAAGCTATTTACATAACTTTTACAATTAAAGGTTTATGCTTCTGGCCGGGGTTTTTTTATTAAGCGTGATCCAAAGCCACCAGGTCCTCCGGGGGGAAGAAAAGGCTGACCTGGTCGCCTGGGCGGAGCGGTTCTTTGGATTGGGTCCGGACCCGGAGACGGTAGTCGTCCGCCGGTCCCTGAGCCGGGGCCAGCCAGACGTCCAGGCTCTGGCCCCGATAGATGGCTTCGCTGACCTTGGCCTGAATCCAGTTGGGGTCGCCGGCCGGGGCCTGGCCGAGTAGGATGCGCTCCGGGCGGATGGCCAGGCGGCCCTCGTCCCACTGGGGGGCGGCGGAGAGGTCGAAGGAGCCCAGGGAAGTCATCACCCGGCCGCCGTCGCGGCGGGCGGCGATGATGTTGGCCGCGCCGAGGAATTCGGCCACGAACTGGTTGCGGGGTTTGGAATAGACCTCACGGGGTTCGCCGACCTGTTCCACCAGTCCGTCCCGCATCACGGCGAGGCGGTCGGAAACGACCATGGCCTCATCCTGGTCGTGGGTGACCAGAATGAAGGTCTGCTTCAGTTCCCGCTGGAGGCGCCGCAGCTCTTCCTGCACCTGGGCCCGCAGATGGGCGTCCAGGGCGCTCATGGGTTCATCTAAAAGGAGGATGTCCGGCTCGTTGACCAGGGCCCGGGCCAGGGCCACGCGCTGTTTCTGGCCGCCGGACAGTTGATGGGGATAACGTCTTTCCAGGCCGCCCAGGCTCATCATTTCCAGCTTTTCGCCCACCCGGCGGCGCACTTCGGAGTTTTCAGTCTGGCGGGCTTTCAAGCCGAAAGCCACGTTTTCAAAAGTGTTGAGATGGGGGAACAGGGCGTAGCTTTGAAAAACCGTGTTCACCTGGCGTTTGGCCGCCGGCAGCCTGGTGATGTCCCGGCCGCCCAGAAAAACGTGCCCGGAATCTGGCAATTCCAGGCCGGCGATGATGCGCAACAAAGTGGTTTTACCACAACCGGAGGGACCGAGCAGAGTAAAAAACTCGCCCTCCCGGACCTCTAAGTCAACGCCTTTTAAGGCTTTGTGGCTGCCGAAGTTCTTCTGGACCTGAGCCACCAAAAGTCCCAATTCAATCTGGCCAGTCAATTCCTCTCATATGCCTCCCTTTACCCGTTTACAGTCCGTGTCGGTTCACTTCTTCTTTTGGGCCGAGGGGCGACGCCAATGTCCAGGGGTTTCGGGAGGAGTTGAGGCCAACGGCGCCGTCAGGGTTGTGCGGCGGACATAAACTGGTCGTCCGCGCCCGGAGTGGCTGAATCGCCGCCTACCTTCTTTTTTCTCCACGGCTTGGGATGGGGGCGGCGCCGACTTCGTCAGTCAGGCCTTCCCGCCCGCCGTTGCCTGGAACAGGGCACCGTGTCGCCGCTCGAGCGAACCGGGACCGGATAGCGCCCCTGATGGGGCGCCTGCAGGTCGCTTTTTTTATCACAAAGGCGACCTGCGGTCAAGTGGAAAAAATTTTCCGCAGACCTGGAAATGATAATGCCTGGAACGGGGAAAGTCAAGAACGGATTTCAGCCTGGAAACATTGATTATTAGCCTGTTTTACTCTTCGGAGATAAGTTCGGAGATGAGGCTTCGGAGATAAGGCTATACAATTAAATTTAATCATGGTAATAAGTTTAATCACGGTAAAATTAAATTTATGGAAAGACAAAGGAGCAGCCTCATGAGCGTCTTTTTCCGTTTCCGGACCGGACTTTTTCTGGTCGCCCTGTTCGCCGCCCTGCCTTTCTTTCTGGTCAATCCGGTTACGGCCCGGAGCGGCCAATCGGCCACCCCGGTGAAAATGACCGTCGCGACCGAACCGGAAAGGCCGGAGGCGCGGACGCCCCGCTTGCATGTGACCGGGGCCGAAAAGCCCGTCCGCCTCGTTTCTCTGGCCATCCACACCGAGATTCGGGGCGGCTTTGCCGAGAGTTCGCTGGATATGCAGTTCCAGAATCCCAACGGCCGCATCCTGGAAGGCGAGTTGGAATTTCCCCTGGGCCCGGGTCAGGAAATAAGCGGCCTGGCCCTGGACATCAACGGGGAGCTTCGCCGGGGCGTGCCGGTGGCCAAGGCCCGGGGACAGGAAGTGTTTGACGAAGTGGCCCGGCGCAAGGTCGACCCCGCCCTTTTGGAAGCCACCCGGGGCAACGCCTACAAGCTGCGGGTCTATCCGCTGCCGGCCGGCGGCACGCGCCGGGTGATGGTGCGCCTGATGCAGCCGCTCACGGCCGAAAACGGCACACTGCATTACCGGCTGCCCCTGGCTTTCGCCGAGCAGCTCGACTTCATTTCCATTGAAGCCGAAGTTGTGGCCCCCGAAGGCCGGGTCAAGGCCGAGGCCGGCAACCTGGGCTTGCGCCTGGAGCCGGCCGGAACCGTTTACCGGGGCCGGGCCGAGCATAAGAATATTACGCCGGAAGGCTGGCTGGACATCACCCTGCCCGCCCCGGATTCCCTGGCCGCCTCCGTCACGGCGGCCCGGTGGCAGGACAAGTTGTATTTCAGCGCGGCGGCCCATCTGACCGGGCCGGATAAAGCCCGAACCCTGCCCGGTCTGGTCACCATCCTCTGGGATGCCTCCGGCTCCGGGCGGGAGCGCAACCTGGCCGACGAGTTCGCCCTGCTGGATCGTTATTTCAAAGCCTTCGGCTCCGGCCGGGCCCGGCTGGTCGTGCTGCGGGATAAGGCCGGGCCGCCGCAAACTTTTACGATCAAAAACGGCGATTGGCAGGAGCTGCGGGAAGCCGTCCACAGCCTGGTCTACGACGGGGCGACCAATCTGACCGACTGGGCGCCCACGGCCGACTGCCGGGAATTTTTGCTGTTTTCCGATGGCCTGGCCAACTACCGGGGGGCTTCGGGGAAAGAAAAATTTCCGGAAATGGCGGCCGGACAACGGCTGTTCGCGGTCAACTCCGCCCCCACGGCCGATTACGCCGCCTTGAGGGCCCTGGCCGTTCGCGGCGCGGTTATCGACCTGGCCCATGAGGCCCCCCAATTGGCGGAAGCCAAACTGCTGCACGAAAGCGCCGAAGTCACCGTCGTCAACTCGGCCCTGGCCGGGGCGGCCGAGGCCGTGCTCGAGCCGGAATCGGCCCGCCTCAGTTCGGCGGACGGCCGGGGCGGCCTGATTCGCCTGGCGGGCTGGGCCAAACGCGGCGGCGGGGTTAAGGAAGTTCCGGTCCGGGTGCTGTTTCCGGAAGGCCAGTCCCGGGACTTGGTCGTGACCCTGCCCGGCTGGGACGAGTCCCCGGAATTCACCGGGGAAGACGTGCCCCTCCAGGCCCGGCTGTGGGGACGCTACGCCATCGCCGGCCTGGAGGCCGATTATCGAACCAACAAAATGGCCATCGCCCGTTTGGGCGAGCAACTGGGCATCGTCAGCCGGGAAACTTCGCTCATAGTTCTGGAGACCGCTGAAGACTATGCCCGATACGGCGTGACTCCTCCGGTTGCCCTCCAGGCCAGGGTGAAGGCCCTGCGTCGGAACCAGGCGGCGGCCGGGGGCGAGCGCACCCTGAGCGAGGGCCAGCTTTTGTCGCGGTGGCAGGCCAAGGTGAAGTGGTGGGAAACCGACTTCGGCCCCAAAGCCAAAACCTACACCGGCCAAAGAATTTCCCTTGATTATAAAGATGAGGACGTGCGCGACGTTATCCGCACGATTGTCGAGGTTTCCGGAAAGAACATCTTTATTTCAGACCGGGTGCGCGGCCGGATCACCCTGAAATTGAAGGATGTGCCCTGGGACCGGGCTCTGGATATTGTCCTGGCCTCACGCAATCTCGGCGTTGAGGATTCAGGCAATGTTCTGACCATTTACGACCTGTCGACCCTGTGGGGCATTCAACAGGGGCGTAACCGCGTGGCCGCCGAGCGGGAGGCGAAAGCCGCTCCCGCGCCGAGCGCCGACCAGTTGGCGGAAGGACTCCCTGAGCCGCGCTCCGGTGACTTGGCGGTCGGCGTTATGAATAAAAAAGATGTCCTGACATTGCAGCGCGGCGCCGGCGCCGGCGAAAGCGACCGGGCCTCCGAAGCCAAGGGGGTCGGCCTGTATCTCAAACCCTGGGTTTCCGATGCGCCGTACATCGCCAGGATGAAGGACGCCAAAGACGATGATCTGTACGCCATTTACCTTGATGAGCGGCCCGCCTACCTCGACAGCAGCGCCTTTTTCTTTGATGCGGCCGACCGCTTTTTCGAACGCGGCTTAAAGGAACTCGGGCTGCGGGTGCTGTCCAATCTGGCGGAAATGAAACTGGAGAACCGGCAGATTCTGCGCATGCTGGCCTACCGGCTCATGCAGGCCGGCGAGATGGCCGCGGCCCTGCCCGTTCTGGAGCAGGTGCGCGACCTGGCCCCCTATGAACCGCAGTCCCTCAGGGATATCGCCACGGTCAAGGCCGCCCTCGGCCGGCCCCAGGAGGCCGTCGACCTGTTATACGAAACCGCGCGCCGCCAATGGTCCGACCGTTTCGGCGACATAAACACCATCGCCCTGACCGAGATGAACGCCCTCATCGCCGCCCACGGCGATGAGGTCAGGACCGGGGCCATTGATTCGCGCCTGATCAGGAATCTGGCTTCCGATATCCGGGTCGTGCTGTCCTGGGATATGGACGACACCGACATGGATCTCTGGGTCACCGCGCCCGACGGCGAAGCGGCCTATTACGGTCACCGCCAAACCAGAATCGGCGGGCGCATGACCACCGACTGCACCCAAGGGTACGGCCCGGAAGAATTCATGCTGAAAAAAGCCCGGCCGGGTGTTTACCGGGTGGAAGTCAATTACTACGGCCATTCCCGGCAGACCATTGCCGGGGAAGTGACCATGATCGTCACCGTTTTCAGCAAATTCGGCACGCCCGGGCAAAAAGAGGAGCAAAGCACCCTGCGGCTGGAAAAACTCCGGGAGAAAGTTCTGGTCGCTGAATTCACCGTGGAGGAATAAGGACGGGGTTCTCCAAGCCGGGGGGGCCTGATAAAACTGGGCGATAAAATTATTGGGGGGCGATGAAATTTTCCTCTCCCGATCCGCCGGTTGCCGTGCCCAACGCGGATTAAGCTCTTGTTTTCAGCGGCCCCGGTATGGTAGACTTATAACTTATCTTTAACCGGGGCCGGCTGGAAATCGGCCTCGAAAGCCGGCGGCGCCCCGTGGCGGCCGGCGAAATTTTTAATCGAAGAGGCTTCTTTGGGACGCATATTGGCCCTGGATGTGGGCGAAAAAAGGGTCGGGGCGGCGGTGTCCGATCCTTTGGGTTATTCGGCCCAACCCCTGACCGTGCTGCCCCGCCGGCCCCACGGCGCTTTTCTGGAGGCCGTGGCCGGACTGGCCCGGGACTACGGGGTTTCCCTGATTCTGCTGGGGCTGCCCCGCCGCACCACCGGCGAAAAGGGGCCGGAAGCTCAACGGGTGCTGGCCCTGCGCCGGGAGATCGAAACCAAACTGGGCCTGAAATGCGAAACCTGGGACGAATGGCTGACCACCGTGGCCGCCGAAAAGGCGCTTCTGGAAGGCGGTCTCCGGCGCCGGGAGCGCCGTCAGGTGGTGGATAAGACCGCCGCCGCCCTCATTTTGGACGGCTATTTGAATTATCTGGCCAATTTAAAGAACAGAGCGGCGAAAGACGGCTGACGGGCCCCGCCCCGCTGAACAAGATATTGGAAGGCCTAAATGAGTAAAAAAAAGATCGAACAGGGGACCGGGCTGGTCCAGGGCGATTCTCCCAAGGGCTTCATCCTGGAATCGGAAGAGCCGGCCGGGGAGAAAAAAATCCGGACCGGGCCGGGCTGCCTGAGCCGCCTTTTCGGGTTTTTCGGCATCGTTCTGACCGTGGCCGGAATCCTGGCCTTTTTGGCCGGCCTGAAATATAGCGTTCTGTTCCTGGCCCCGGAAGAGGAGAGCCGGGAAGTGGTGGTCAGCATCCCCGACGGGGCTTCGGCGGCCAAAATCGGGCAGCTTCTGGAAGAGGCCGGAGTCATCAAGTCGGCCGACGCCTTTGTCTGGACCCTGAAGGCCAAAAGCCGCCTCAAGAAGGCCCCCATTGTGCTGAAAGCCGGGGAAATGGCCCTGGATCCGTCGCTGCCGGTCTGGACGACCCTTGATCTCATCGCCCGGGGCAATTACAAGCTCTACCCCTTCACCGTGCCCGAAGGCCGCAACATTTACGAAATCGCCCAGTTGGTCGAAACCGCCGGCTTCGGCAGCCAGGCCGACTTCCTGGCCCTCTGCCGGGATCAGGACTTCATCAAATCCCTGGGCCTGAGCGGGGAATCGCTGGAAGGCTACCTCTTCCCCGAAACCTACAGCTTCTCCAAGGGCACCCCCCTGAAAAGCATCATCAGGACCATGACCGAGGCCTTCGACCAGGTTTGGCGGAAATTTGAAAGCCTGGCCCGGGAAAAGGGCCTGAGCAAGGAAGAAGTGGTCACCCTGGCCTCCATCGTGGAAAAAGAGACCGGGGTGGGCCGGGAACGGCCGGTCATCGCCGGGGTCTTTTTCAACCGCCTGGCCAAAGGCATGCGCCTGGAGACCGACCCCACGGTCATCTACGGGCTGTTTCCGGATTTCAACGGCAACATCACCCGCAAGGACCTTCAGACTCCGCATCCCTACAACACCTACGTCATAGCCGGCCTGCCCCCGGGCCCCATCAGCAATCCCGGGGAGGCGGCCGTCAGCGCGGTGGTCAAACCCGACATCGTGCCTTATCTGTTTTTCGTCTCCCGCAACGACGGCACGCACGATTTTTCCGAGACCTATGACGAGCACCGGCGCAAGGTCAACCGCTACCAGCGCGGCCAAAAAAGCCCGAGCTCCAAATCCGGCGGCCGTTCCAAGCGGCCTTGAACCGGCCAGGAGGCAGCCTTGCGCGCCCCGCTCCTGAATCGCTATATCGCCGGCGAGATCGTGCCCGGCTTTCTGGTGAACGTCCTGGTCTTCACCTCCATCATGCTGATGGCCCGGGTCATGGAACTGGCCAATCTGGTCATCTCCAAGGGCGTGGATCTGGGCGTGGTCATGGAGATCCTGGCCCTGGCCGCGCCCAAGGTTCTGGCCATGACCCTGCCCATGGCCACGTTGCTGGCGGTGCTGACCGCCTTTCTGCGCCTTTCGGCCGATTCCGAATTGACCGTGCTCCGGGCCTCCGGGGTTTCGCTTTACCAGATGTCCCCGCCGGTCCTGGTCTTTGGCTTTCTGGTGGGCCTGATCACCGCCCTATTTTCGGTCTGGCTGGCCCCGGAGGCCAATTGGCGCTTCAAGACCCAGCTTCTGGATCTGGCCAAGGCCCGGGCCGATCTGGCCATCGCGGAACAGACCTTTATCCGCACCTTTCCCGGCCTGGTGATGTATATCAGCCAATTGGCCCCGGGCACCGACCGCCTGAGCCAGGTCTTCATTTACGACGGCCGCAGCGAGGACGAGGATTCGATCATCGTGGCCCAGCGGGGGCGTCTGGGCCTGGACCGGGAGGCCGGCATCCTCCTGTTTCACCTGGAAGACGGGGTCATTGACCGGGTCTATCAGGAGCGGCCGGGCACCGACAGCGTCTTTTTTGAAACTTACGAACTCAAGGTCTCCCCGGGCGCCGAATTCGAAGGCGAGGAAGACGGCCCCCTTTTCCGGTCCCGCTCGGAAGTGCCCACCGGGGAACTCAGAACCCGGGGCGCGGCGGCCCCGGAGGGCGCCTCGCCCCGCACCAGCTACCCCCTGGAATGGCATCGCCGCTGGTCCATGCCCTTCACCACTTTCATCATGGCCCTGATCGGCCTGCCCCTGGGGGCCAGCTTCCGGGTCCGGGGCCGCAACTTCGCCCTGGTCATGGCTCTGGGGGTCTTTATCGTCTATTACGTTTTCTTTTCCCTGGGCTGGTCTCTGGGGGAATCCGGCCGGGCGCCGGCCTGGCTCGGGGTCTGGTCGGCCAACGCCATTCTGGCCGTCTTCGGGGTGCTGATGCTGCGCCGCATCAACCGCGGCGTACCGGTCGATCCGCTGGAACTATGGCGCCGTTTGCTCACCGGCACCGGCAAACCCCGGTCCACTTCCCGGGTGAAGGCCTGAGACTGCCTAAAAGATATTTTTATTGTAAAAGTTATTTACCTAACCGTTACAGTTAGCTGAGAGCACTGCCATGAGCATCATCAGCCGCTATCTGGCCGTCAGCTTTTTCAAGATCTGGGCCCTGGCCCTGGCCGGTTTCCTTGTGCTTTACACGGCCATTGATTTTCTGGAAAAGATCGGCGACTTCGTGGGCAAGAGCATTGCCTTGAAGACCATTTTGCTATTCTTCCTGGCCCAGTTGCCCAAAGTGGTCACCCTGATGGCCCCGGTGGCCACTTTGGTGGCGGTGATGATCACCCTGACCGTTCTGGCCCGGGCTTCGGAAATAGTGGCGTTCAAGGCCGGCGGAGTCAGCCTCTACCGTCTCAGCGCCCCTATCCTGGCCTCCGCCGCCGTCATCAGCCTGGCCATGTTCTTCCTGTCGGACCTGGTGGCTCCCAAGACCACGGCCCTGGCCAACTCCATCTGGCAGGGCCAGGTCAGGGAACGGCTGGACACTTCCACCGTGGTCCGGGACGTCTGGCTCAAGGGGGTGCGCCTTATCCAGCATTATGGGGCCTATGACGAGGCCGACGGCCGCGTGCGGGAGGTCACCCTGATCTTCACTGACGACGAAATGCGCCTGGCCCGTCGGCTGGAGGCCGCCCGGGGCCTCTTCAGCGGCGGACAACTGCGCCTCAGCGAGGTGAAGGAAAAAATCTATCAGCAGGACGAACGCAGCGGCGCCCGGGCCTTCACCCTCAAGCGCCATGAATTGTATGTTCTGGAGGACTGGCCGGCGCCGCCCCCGGGTTTCGGCCGGGCCGACCAGAACAGCGACGAACTGAGCGTGGCCCAGCTCTGGCGAACCATCGACCGCCTCCAGGAGGAAGGCTTCGGCCCGGTGCGCCAGCGGGTGGACCTGCATTTCAAATTTTCCTTCGCGCTCCTGCCGATCATCATGGTGGTGGTGGGCCTGCCGATCGGCTTCTGGCGGGAGAAGGGCGGCAGCATCGCCCTGGGGCTGGCCGCCGGATTGATCCTGTCTTTTTTCTACCTCATCAGCATGGAACTGGCCCGTTCCCTGGGCTATTCCGGCCTCCTGCCGCCTCTGGCGGCCGCCTGGCTCCCCAGCCTCATCTATTTCCTCTTCGGCGCCTATTTCTTCTCCTATGTCCGTCAATGAGACTTGAGGGCCTCTAAAAAACGATTTCCACCTGGCTGGGGCCGATGACCCGGCCGCTGACGGTCTTTTTGCTGTCGAGGTTGAGAAGGGTGATGGTCTCGCCCAGGGCGCCGTCCTGCTTGGCCTGGCCGGTGGCCGAAACCTTCAGGCCGCCCTGCCGGGCAATGAGGCTGACCGTTTCCCCGCGCCTGATCATGACGCTTTTGCTCAGGTGGCGCTCGCGGATGGGGTCCCCGGGGTTCAGGTTGGCCCGCAGGGTCGAGCCGACGGCCAGGGCCTGGTCTTGGAGGGCGCCCCGGGCTTGGGCGTAGGGTATCAGGCTCAGGCTCAGATCGTCTTCCGTCAGCACCTGGCCCTTGGGGAGGGACCGCGCGGCCACCAGGGCCGGAAGGCTGAGCTCGATCTGGGCGGTGACCCGGCTGCGGGCCAGTTCCCGTCCGTCAACGGCGAAGAGAAAGGCTCCGGAGAGATAGGCCGGGTTTGAGGACGGCTGCGGGGCGAAACGGTAGGCGGCCCGGCCGGGCGGCAGGGTCGGCAGGGCGCCGAAATTGGCGCTGACTATCTCATAGCGGCCGCTGCGGTAAGGCTCGGTTTCGGCCAGATATTCAGCCAGGGCCTGCCGCAGGAGGTCCTGGCTCAGTTCCTGCCCCCGCCCGGTCAGGCGCAGTTCCACCGGCAGCGACCAGGAGGCCTCGGCCAGATTCAGGCGGCTGGCGGAAAGGCGCCGCTCCAGTTGGGAGCGGCGCAGCACGATTTCCTGTCCGGCGGCCGGGGCCGGGCCCAGGTCGATTCCGGCCAGGGCCTCGGCCAGTTGGCTGCCGGCCGGGTTCAGCACTTCGATGGCGGCGATGTCGCCCAGAAGCAGCCGGGCGCCGGAGACGCTGTTTTCCGGCGGCACGGTCACGCTGACCCAGGCCGCCGTCAGCGGGGCCGGGCCGAGAAGCGACAAAAACAAGAGCAAGGCCTGACAGATTATGAAATTCGGGCGTTTCCCGGTCATGTGCCCTCCCCGGCGGCGATTAACGCTTGAGGTTATTGGCGATGGCCAGCATTTCGTCGGAAGTGGTGATGGCTTTGGAGTTCATTTCGTAAGCCCGCTGGGCCACGATCATGTTGACCATTTCCGAGACCACCTCCACATTGGACATTTCCAGAAAACCGTGGGCGATGGTGCCGTAGCCTTCTTCGCCGGGGTTGCCGTCAATGGCCGGGCCCGAGGCTTCGGTGGGCATGTAGAGGTTGTAGCCCATGGAAAAGAGGCCGGGGGGGTTGATGAAGCGGGACAGTTCGATGCGCCCTTCGGCCACCACATTGCCCTGCTGGTCATAGGCGGCGATGAAGCCGGCCGATTCCACCACCAGGTGCACGGCGTCCTCGGGCACCACAAATTCGGGGTCCATGGGGTTGCCGTCCTGGCTGACGATGACCCCGTCGCTGTTGAGTTTCCAGGAGCCGTCGCGGGTATAGTACAATTCGCCGTTGCGCAGAACCCGGAAATAGCCGTCGCCTTCTATGGCCATGTCCAGGGGGCTGTCGGTCTTGTTGTAGTCGCCCTGGGTGTGGATCTTGGCCGTGGAGTTGACCTTGGTGCCCAGGCCGACCTGGATGCCCACCGGAATCTGCTGGCCGCCGATGGTCTCGGTGCCGGCGAATTTGTGGGTCTGATAGATCAGGTCCTCGAATTCGGCCCGGTTTTTTTTGAAGCCGGTGGTGTTGACGTTGGCCAGGTTGTGGGCGATGACGTCCAGGTGGGTCTGCTGACCGATCATGCCGGTGGCCGCGGTGTAAAGTGATCTCATCATGGTTCGGGTTCTCCTATTTTAGGAAGACAGGCGGCCCAACTGGCCGGTGGCTTTCTCGTCCATTTCCTGCTTGGTTTGAACTATTTTCTGCAGGGCTTCGTAAACGCGGTAGAGATCGATCATCTGCACCGATTCATTGACCGCGTTGACATTGGATTTTTCCAGGGCGCCCTGCACCACGGTTGTATCTTCAGCCGGGCCGGGTTCGAAGAGCGCGCTTTTGGGCACATATAAATCGTAGCCTTCTTTGATCAGCATGTTGGGGTCGTCAAATTCCACCAGTTCGAGCTGGCCGATGATTTCCTCTTCGCCGTCCTGGTTGATGACCGTGACCCGGCCTTCGGGCTCTATTTTTACCGCTTTGGCCCCTTCCGGAATGAAGCCGGCCCCCACTACCGGGTCGCCGTCCATGGTCACGATCTGGCCGTCGGAATTCTGCTTGAAATTGCCGTTGCGGGAATAGCGAAGGCCGGCGGCGGTTTCTATCTGGAAAAAGCCGGGCCCGTTGATGGCCACATCCAGGTCGCGCTCGGTCTGTTCATAGTGACCGGGCGTGAAGTCGATTTTGGACTGCTTGACCAGGTAGCCTTCGAAAACCGGCACATCCCGCTTAAAGCCGGGCGTGTTGACGTTGGCCATATTGTTGGCCGTCAGGTTCATGCGCTCTTCCTGGGCCATCATGCCCACATAAGTGTGACTTAAATGATAGGGGTAGGGTCCGATAAACATAGGGGCCTCTCCAAAAGATGACTGCCCGGCCGCCGGGAGGGGCGGCTGTCGCGTCGGGCTTATTGGAAGCAATTTGAGGGCCAAAGGCCCCGTCAAAAACATATCCTGGATAAATAGCTTATTTTATTAAATATATATTGAATTTAAAGTGCTTTCGAAGTTTTATTTCCAGACCGGTTTCAACTGAAAAAGGGCAAAATTGATCATCCGGGCCGGGGGCGTCAAAAAAAGCCCTGGCCAGGTGTCGGCGCCTGATTTCAAAAATTTGAACCAAAACATACAAAAAAATGGACGAGGCGGTTTTGATTTTTGTACCAGAAATTGGATTTTTGGCCAAAAAAATTGAACCGCCCCGGAGCCAGGCCAGAAGCGTTTAATTTATTATCAATAAAATCAGTGTATTATTTTAAAAGAGGATTTTTAAATAATATGGCACGGTGATTGCTTTATCATATGGCAACGGTCATGCCCAAGACCATAGCTAAAACTCCGAAATCATTCTCCTTGTTGTTGAAACCGAGACTCCGCCTAAGTCTCGGTTTTTTTTATCCGCCCTTTACGGCCAGGCGCTTCCAGATGAGGCCGCCCTGCCTGGTCCGGGGCCAGCGGCAGCTCTCAAAGTACGCCCGATTATAAAAATAGCCGGTCGCCCCGGAGAGGGCGACGGAGCGGAGCGGCCGGTTCGGCCGGCCAATCCGTCACCTGCCGGGCAAAAATCGCCCTTTTTGCCCGGTTACGACCAGAGCGCTTGAAGATGGAAAGCTACTTTGAGAATCGCTGCGGGGCCAGAGGCGCGCTTGCATAATGGCGGCCTTTGGTATAACATCGGGTTTTTCGATTCCAGCCCCGGCTTTTGATCAGGAGACTTCCAAACAGGTCAAAACGGGGCCGAGATTTCACAGCTCTGCAAATGGAGGAAAAATGGCTGACATATGCGCCCCGATGAGCGGCAATATCTGGAAGATACTGGTGAAAGAAGGCGATGACGTCAAGGCCGACGACGAGTTGCTCATCATGGAGGTCATGAAAATGGAAGTGCCCGTCACCGCCCCGGCCGACGGCAAAATTAAAAGCCTTTTGGTCAAGGAAGAGGATGCCATAGAAGCCGACACGGTGGTGGCCGTTCTGGGATGACGGCCGGCTTACATACTTAAGGCGCATAAATCTGGCCTGAAGCTCAGGTTCCGGGCTTTAAGGCCATTGTTGTCTTTAATATCAAAAGCCGGGCGGCCTTGAGAGCCACACCCGGCTTTTATTTTTTGCCGGCTTTTCAAGCTATTTTTGTATTATCCGCCTCTGGCTCGTTTGGGCGGTCAGCGGTTTCTGCCACCGGGGCCACGTCGGTCGTCACTTCCTGGTTTACTTTTATTTCGTTAATTTTGGCCTGATAGGCCCTGGCCTCGGCCTTGTAGCGGCTGGCTTCGTCGGGGCTTGAAAAATCCATGGCCGGCTTGCGGCTTTCCCGCAGTTCTTCCCAGCCCAGATAGGCGGCCACCGCCCCGCCGGCCAGAAAGGCCAGAGGCAGGGTGGCCTTAATCAGGGCCAGGATATGCCCGAACCAGGCGAAAAACAGTATCAGTCCCAGCATCAGGGCCACCAGGCCCGCGATCAGCAGGACAGGCATTGCAACCTCCTTGTAACAACAACAATACTACTAATATTCAGCTTTTACCGCAGATGATGCAGCGCCCGTCGGCCCCCAGAATGCCGATACAGTTGCCGTCAGGGCAGAGCCGGCGGTTTTCCATGTCCGGGGGGTCGCCGGAGGTCGGCGCGGCTTCTTCAAATTTCCGGCCGCACAATGGGCAGTATCTGGCCCAGGCCGGCACAGTTTCTTCGCAGCCCCGGCAAGTCTTGCCGGCGGGCTGAGGTTCGCAGTTTTCGCATTGGGATATCGTCATTTCCCTGTCCTGTCCGTAGGGGTTCGCCGCCGCCCGTTTTTGGCGGCCCGGCCTTCCCCAGGCCGTGCGGCGCTTGTAAACAGCGCAAATAATGCTATAATAGCCCCGATAAGTATTCGGGGCCGCTTGGGTTTGGGGCGCAAGATCACGCCCGCTTTCTATCATACACAAGCGGGGCGTCAAAAGCCAGCCTCTTGCAAAGAGAATTTTAGTTTTTTCGGGAGCGGGGGCTGAAGCAGCCTTGCGGCGGGGGACTTTGGTGAAACGCATTTCCATTGAACACGCCCAGCCGGGCCAGATCCTGGCCCAGAAGCTCACGCGTAGCGACGGGGTTCTCCTGGCCGGCCAGGGGGCCGAGGTCACCGAGGGCCTCCTCAGGATGCTGGCCCGGATGAATATCGACAGTCTGGTTATTGAAGAAGAGATCAAACTCAGCCCCGAAGAGTTGGAGGAGATCTGCCGGAACCGGGTGGCCTCGCTTCAGGTTCGCTTTGTGCGGGTGGAGAAGCTGCCGGTGACTGCGGCCCTTAAGGCCGCCTTGATCGGCAAGGCCCGGCGGGAGAGGGATGAAGCCCTGGCCGCCATGGTCCCGGAGGCGGAAAAGGGGGGCGAGCAGTGTCCGGCCTGAACGACCGAATGGCGGCCAAAAGAGAGGTCAAGCGGATCAAGAATCTGCCCACGGTCCCGGGCATCGTGGCCAAGATCTCCCGCCTGGTGGAAAACCCCGAGACCAGCGCGGCCGAGGTGGGGCGGCTCATCACCCAGGATCAGGTGCTGTCGGCCAAGGTCCTGAGGATGGCCAACAGCGCTTTCTTCGGCATGTCCCGGAAGATCAGCTCCATCGCCCAGGCTCTGATGATCCTGGGCTTTGACGTGGTCAAGGGCCTGGTCCTGACCAGTTCGGTCTTTGATATGATCCAGAAGAGCATGGCCGGCCTTTGGGAACACTCCATCGGTTGCGCGGCGGCCTCCGGGGCGGTGGCCGCCGCCCTGGGCCGGGACGACGCCGAGGAGATTCTGGTGGCCGGGCTTCTGCACGATCTGGGCAAGGTCGTTCTGGCCTTGAACATGCCTGAGGAAATGGGCCTGATCAAAGCCAAGGTGGAGAAGGAAGACCTCTTCTTCTACGAAGCCGAGACAGCCATTCTGGACTATCATCACGGCGAGATCGGCCAGTGGCTGGCCGAGCACTGGAACCTGCCGGAAAGCCTGGCCGAACCCATGCGCCTCCACCACCATCCGGAACGGGCGGTGGTCTATCCCGAGGCCACGGCCATTGTGCATGTGGCCGACGTGATTATCCGGGGCTGGGGCTTCGGCTATGCCGGCGACCCTCTGGTGCCCCCTGTTTCCATGGCCGCCTGGGATCTCCTGGGGCTCAAAGTCACGGATTTTCCGGCCATACTCGATATGTTGGAACCCAAACTCAGCAATCTGGCCGAATTGACCCAGGCCGGCAGTGTCGAATAATTTATGAAGAAAGCCAAATGGCGAACCGTGGCCTTCTGGGGCCTGCCGACCCTGGCGCTGGATCTGGGAAGCAAGGCCCTGGCTCAAGCCAATCTCAATCCCTGGGAGCCTCTGGCGGTCATCCCGGGTTTTTTTAATCTGATTCTGACTTACAACAGCGGGGGGGCTTTCAGCGTTCTGGCCGATGACGGCGGCGGCGTCCAGGGGCTTAAAATGGCCGCCCTGGCCGCGCTTTCCCTTTTGCCGTTCATTTATTTCTACGTCCAGGCCGGCCGGGGCGACCGGCTGAGGCTCGGCAGCCTGGGGCTGATCTGGGGCGGGGCTCTGGGCAACATCCATGACCGCCTGCGCTGGGGGAAAGTGGTGGATTTTCTGGATTTTTACTGGGGCGGCCTACACTGGCCGGCCTTTAATGTGGCCGATACGGCCATCTGTCTGGGGGCCGGTCTGCTGGCCCTGAGCATTCTGAAGGAAAAACCCGGGAAAGGCGCCGGTTGAGGAAAATTTGTGAGCCTGATACTGATCATAGAAGACAGCCCGGCCATGGCCGAGGCCGCCCGGGAGGCCTTAAAGACCGCCGGATACGACGCCGCCTGCGCCCTGACCGTGGCCGAGGGCTTGATCTGTTGTCAGGAACGCCGGCCTGATCTGATTTTTACCGAGTATTATCTTCAGGACGGCAGCGGCCTGACTTTTTTGGAAAAAGTCGCCAAAGTCGATCCCTGTCCGCCGGTGGTCATGGCCACCGGCTGCGGGCGGGAAGAGATCGCCGCCCAGGCCATGGCTCTGGGGGCCTGGACTTATCTGGTCAAAACCGAGGCTTATCTGCGGGAACTGCCCGATCTGGTCCGGCGATTTCTGGGCGAGTGGGCCGCCCGGCAGGCCGCTAAGGAAAAGGAACTCCTTCAGCGCCGGATGGACTCCCAGAACGAACTGGCCGGCTGGCTGGCCCACAATTTCAAGAACATCCTGGCCGCCTCCATCGGCTATCTGAACCTGATCGATCTCCATAACCCCGGGCAGAGCCTGGAAAAGCGGCTGGACTACCTCCGGGACAGCCGCAAAAGCCAGGAAACCGCCCTGACTTTACTGGAGCAGCTCATCCGCCTGACCGACGCCGAGGCCGGCGAAGCCGAGCGGATCATTGTGGCCGAGGTGGTCGATGAGGCCTGGGAGATGGTCAAGTCCAAGGTGCTGGTCACTACCGAGGACCAGTACCCGGAACGGCTGGAAGAAACCAAGGCCGGAATCGGCCAGGTGCTTTTTCTCAATTCGGCCCGGCGCCTGGAACCCCTGAACATGGTTCGGGCCGATTTGAGTTCCATAATGGAGGCCCTGCTGCAAAACGCCCTGGAAGCCGTCTTGGGGAACAGCGGCCAAGTGGCCCGCATTCTGGTCCAGGCCGAGATGAACCAGAGATCTCTGGAGATCATGGTGGGGGACAACGGCCGGGGCATGAGCGAAAAGATCGTCAATCACGCCCGGGAACCCCTTTTCTCCACCAAGGGCGAAGTGGGCGTGGGCCTGGGCCTGAGCCTGGTCAGTTCCCTGGTGCTGCGGCACGGCGGCGACCTGAAACTGGATTCCACCCCCGGCTCCGGCACGGTGGTCAGGCTGAATTTTCCTCTGTAAGCTTGCGGGCTGTCGATAGCCCAAGGCGCCTGTCGGGCCGGCTTGCTTTTATTTTGCTTGCGACCGGTCTGAGCCCATGCTAATATGATCACTGGGATTTTAAGGGCCTGGTTCTTGATGAAAAAAAGCGTCTGACCTTGTCTTTGCGCTTTTAGACGCCCGGCAAAAAATTTATTTTTTACCATCTTTCGTGACTGATTGAAAAATGATCGAAATCTGATGGACGGCAAGCCTTATATAAATATAGCCGACACCGACAAGGAATCGGAGGCGGTCCAGGCGGAAGTGGACAATTCCTATTCGGTGGCCAAAAGGCTTCTGCCTTTTCTGGCCAAGCGCGGGATTCCGGCTTCACCCAAGAACTATCGCATCTTTTACGATTATCTGCTCTATTCCAACCCGGTGCTCAATAAGGCCGTCAACGAGCTTCTGGGCAACAACGCCAAGTTTTACAGCCGGCTTTCCAGCAGCCTCTATGATCATTTTTATTCCAGAGAAGTTGCTGAATCGCAGGCTCAGGCCATCAAACAGGCCACCACTGATTTTATGGCCGCCTCCAGCGCTCTGGAGCAAAATCTGGAAACCGCCATCAGCCAGACCAGCCGCTATCAGAAGGCTTTGAACGACAGTTCCCGGCAGATGGCCCAAGTGACCAGGGCCGATGAACTCCAGTCGCTTCTGGACGAGTTGCTGTCGGAGACCGAGGCCGCCCTGCAGCACCACGATATCTTTTCCAACCACATGTCCGAGGCCGGCCAGCTCATTGCCCGTCTGAAGACCGAACTGGAAAATCAGACCACCCTGGCCCTGGTCGACGAACTGACCAAGCTCAACAACCGGCGCCATTTGAACCTTGAGGCTCCCAAGCTTATGTCTCAGGCCGCCCAGAGCGGCCGGCCCATTTCAGCCATTGTTTTCGACCTGGATTTCTTCAAGCGCATCAATGACACTTGGGGACACAACTTCGGGGACAAGGTTCTGGTGGTCTGTTCCAATCTGATCAAGCAGGCCGCCCGGGTGAAGGATCTGGCCGTCCGCCTGGGCGGTGAGGAATTTTTGCTCTTCTGCCCGGATCTGTCGCTGGACGAAGCGGGCAAAGTGGCCGAAAAGGTGCGGGCCTCCATTGAAGGCACCGACATAACCATTCGCGGGCAGTCGCTTTTGGTGACCATCTCCGGGGGGGTGGCCCAGTATGTGCCCGGCGAGGAATTGAGCGATCTTCTCGGCCGGGCCGACAAGGCTCTCTACCGGGCCAAAAATGAGGGGCGCAATCAGGTCCGTCTGGCCGAATC
The DNA here is from genome assembly GCA_031263565.1 of Candidatus Adiutrix sp. GTDB lineage: Bacteria > Desulfobacterota > Desulfarculia > Adiutricales > Adiutricaceae > Adiutrix. The sequence continues at coordinate 32,646 of JAISFR010000005.1, forward strand.
GGCCTATGATTTCGCCAAAGTTCGGCCCGGCCCGGCTGAGCCGGGCCGCTGAGGCCCCGATCCCCAAAACGCCGAAGGGCTCCCGGCTGGGGAGCCCTTCGGCGTTTGAGGCTTTCGGGGGCTTACCAGCGGGCGGCCACCACCATGCTCCAGGCCTCCTTGGCGGCGTTGCGGAAGATGCCGATGGAGCGGATGCTGAGAATGGAGGAATACCGTTCGTATACCTCGCTGTTGTCCGGCAGGAAAAGCCGGCCGGCCTCCCCTTCGAATCTGGGCACGGAAAAGACCAGGGGCTTGCCCTCGGGCATGGTGGCCAGAAAGGCCAGGTCGTCATCAACGGTCTCGAGCAGGTTCAGCATGAGGAAGGCCCCGTAGCGCTCATATTCGGCCCGGATCCGTTCCTGGGTGAAATCCCCGTAGATGAATTTCCAGCCGGGGTAGGCGGCTTTGGCGATGCTGATCTGGCTGTGGTGGTGGTCGATGCCCAGATAAACCTCGGGCCGCTGGTGCCGGGCGATCATGACCGAAACGAAATTGCCGGCCCCGCAGCCCAGATCGGCCACGTTTTCGATGGAGAGCAGGCCCAGGCGGCTGAAGGCGTTCTGGTACATGGCCGGATCAAAGGGCGGCGGGGGCACCGGCGCCTGGTTCTCCTCGGCCGGGGGCCTGACCAGGCCGGGGGTCATCAGGGCCAGGGGATTATTGAGCAGTTGGCTGGGATTAAACGACATGAAAGCCTCTCCTTAGCGATGACTTGAGGTTGTTCGACAGGGCCATGATGGGGCGACCGGCTGTTTTTGATAAGACGGCTTACCGTGAGATTCGCCGGCCGGCGGCCTCTCCGGGGCCTCAAACCAGGACCGCTCTTAAGACATGGCAGTCGCAGGGGCCGACATTGTCTTGAAAATATCTGAGGGTGGCCGTCAGATCATATTTGGCCAGACGCGGCTCCCGGCGCATCACCTTGCGGGTCTGGGTGAAGTTTCCCAGGCAGCCGCCCTCGGCCCGCATCTCGGCCCGCAGGGCTTCGCGGAAGAAGTCCCAGTCGCCGTTATTCTCAGCGATGGTCAGGACCAGTTCCGGCCGCCCGGCCTCGCCGCGCCCCTCATCCTGGCTCAGGGCCGGACTTTCCTTGTAATAAAAAGTATCGTAAAAGTCTTCCAGAATCACTTCCCGGCCGTTTTCCGGGTCGATGGCCAGAAGCTTGTAGCGGCGGCTGCGGCCGTCCTGGCCGTCAAGGAATTTCAAGACGGCCCCGGTGTATTTTTCCAGCTTGTCGCGGGCGCTGAGATCGTCGGCCATGGCGTAGTATTTGATTCCCAGCCAAAGGGAATCAATGAAGGCCTTCATGGCCCCGACGCCCTCGGATTCCTCCAGAAGGGCCCGGGCCTTCTGGGCTTCGCCCATATTATAATAGACCTGGGCCAGGCGTTTGACGGTCGGCAGGTCCGAGGGCTTAAAGCTCAGGGCGGTGGCCAGTTCCTTGGCCGCCCGGCCCCACTGCCGGCGGAAACAGTAGATTTCGGCCAGATTCAGGCGGGCCTCCAATAGATCGGCCCTGACCTCCAGGGCCTGGCGGAGAAATTTTTCCGCCTCCCGGTCCTGGTCCTGAGTCATGGCGATGACGCCCAGATTATTCCAGGCCCTGGCGTTGCCCGGACAATCGTCGGCCGCGGCCCGGAACATGGCCCGGGCCTCATCGGTCTTTCCTTCGCTGAAGAGACGTTCGCCTTCCTGGATATAGTTGGTTTCCGGCCCGGGAAGCAGGGCCGGGCTGATTGGGCCATCTTGGTTTTCCATCATAGCGCTCACCTTGAATGGTCCGAAAGAGGACCTTATTGCCTGCTTCCGGTATAAAGCAAATTGTGCGCCAACGTTGAAGGCCGCCTTGAACTTCCGCGGCCTGAAGACGCCGGCAGAGACTCTAAAAAATCCATTTTTTAGATTCCCGATAGTCAAACTAGAGCGCGGCGCGGGTCAGGGCCGACCCGCGCCGCGCTTAAGCCATCTGACCGGAACAGCCGTCCCTGGCCGGCCGGATTATGGCCCTGGCCCGGCCCTTCCCGTCCGGACCGGTCGCGGCCGGGGGGGGGTGAGCGGGGCAAAAAAGGCCTTCCCTGGCCGGAGGTGGAGGCGCGTCCCTGCGTCCGCCGTCAGGCGCCGGACCCTGGCGAAATCCGGCGCTCCGTCATTCGTCTAAAAATCGGCCGCGGCCGGGCCGGCGGAGACGGCTGGAGCCGCGGCCTCGGCGCTTTGAACCGCCAGAGGCCGGTCCAGCCCCAGTTTCAGGCGAACCCCGGCCGACTTGTACTTTTCTTCCTCAATCAACTGCTTTAAAAGGGCCACTTTTTCAACTTCTTCCAGAGAGTACTGCCTCCGCTGAGTTTCAGTCCGCTCCGGCTTGAGATAATCGGAAAATTCCTTTTCCCAATACCTGAGAGTTGTTTTTTTGACTCCCGTCAGCTGGGATACCTGGTCGATGCTCAAATTCACCTTGTCCCAAACGTTGATGTTGTTCATAGATGTATCCTCCTGCGACGTCAATCTGCTCCCTGGGGGGAAAATCGGCCTGAAAAAGAAGCCGCCGGATCATGCCGGCCGTTTTCTTTTGTTATACTCATCGGCGGGCCTGGAAAAAAGATAAATGAAAATTCATTTTTCAAATATTTTTTTTAAGTTCCTTAAAGGGACTTCAGAAAAAACTAAAGCGGGGCAATGATGGCGGGATATAGTGGACTTGGAGCCTTACGCGGCTCCGGGCGGCCGCGGTTTGAGCTGTCAGGCGGCCGTCAGCCGTCGGTCAGGGCCGAAGCGGTTCATACCAGAAGTTGCGGGGCGGCAGGCCCCGGGGGCCTTCTCCGCTGCCGTCTCCGCCGGCGTAGACCGCCTGCCGCCAGAGGGCGTCATCCAGTTCGTGGCCAAAGGGGGCGGCGAATTCGAAATGGTTGTAGACCAGGCCGACGGTCAGGCGGGGCGAATCTTCATTGCCGACCAGAACCAAAATGACCGCGGGGTCGGCGTTGGCTTCATAAATCACCGCGCCCCGGCCGCCTTCGGCGGCCGGGGGCAAAGCCTGGACAGGGACGACCAGCGCGCTGCGGGCGCTTTCCGGCGAGCCCGGCGCCTGATGGCCGCCGACCGGGGCGGCCATCCAGTCCAAGGTGAAAAGGCGGATAAACTCATAATCATATTCACTTAAGGCCTCGCCCGAAAGCTCTTTTTCGGCCAGGGCCGCACAGCGTTCCAGGCGGCGGGAGAAGCGGCGCAGGGCGCCGTATTCTTCCAGGTCCTCGGGGAAAAGCCCGTATTTTTGATAGCCGGCCATCATATGCCTGACCAGGCGGGACATCTTCCGCCAGAAGGGCGGATCCGGCTCGATGAAACCCTTGACCAGGGGCGCCGGAACTTCTTCAAGGGCGGCCCTTTTTTTCTCAGCCTGAAGCGGCGGCCGGCTAGGCGGCGGCGGCCCGGGATCATGCCGCAGTTCGGTCAGGCCGCCTAAGATGCCGGCCAGACGCAGGGTTGGAAAGGCGTCGCTTCTCATATACAAAGGATAATTGGCATCGTACTCGCCGGCCAGACTGAAGAAAAGCTCCAGCCAGGCCGAGCGGAGGGAGCTGAACCAGTCTTTTTCCGGCGTATTTTGGAGTATGCCGGCCAATTCGTCCAACTGCCGTTTCAGGGCGGCTTCCCGTTCCCGGTTTTGTTTTTCGGCGTCGGGGCCGCCGGGGCCCCCGCCCAGGGTCAGGGCCAACTGGCGGGGCAGGAGGTCCCGGGCATATTTTTGCCCCAGGACCACCGGCAGCCACAGAGACGAGAAGATTCGGCGCGAGGTCGGCTGGGCATCGGGCTGGGTCAGGCTCTGGACGATGACCCTGGTCAAAGCCGTGCGCGCCGGGAAGATGCTGAGCACCCGGCCTGATTTGGGCCAGGGCAGGTCCCGAAAATGCGCCCTGGTGATCGTCAGGGAGTCCGAGTCGACCCTGACGCCGGCCAGGACCCGGGCGTCGGCCGAGGTGTCGGCCGTGAATTCGGGCACGGCGGCTTCCTTCATCAGAAAGGGCAGCCATTCCTGATAGCTGGGGGATTCCGGGTAGCCCCCGAAAAAGGCGCTCAGTTCCATGACCCGGGCCCAGGCCTCCAGGGCGTTGGCCGGAGCGGGTAGGGGGGTCTCGGCTGGGGGCGGCCCGGCGGCCGCCTCCGGGCTGGAAGCGCTGAAAGACATGGCCAGGGCGCAGTTCATGGCGTCGGCCAGCCCGCTTTCGCTGGCGCTGTCCCAGCCCAGGCGGCCCAGCCAGATCATGGCCCGGTAATAAGCCCGGCTTCGCGAGTCGGCGGCCTGGCGGCCTCTGGGGGTGAAAGCCCGGTAATCGATCAGGCCGTCGTCATGGCCGGCGGCCACCAGCCCCAGAAGGCCGGAGCCCCGGCCTTCGGCCCGGTAGACCCGCTCCAGTTCGCTCTGGACGCTGCGGCTCAAGGTCCGGGAGAAGGACGGCCGATACGGTTCAAAGCGTTTCCAGGCGTTTTCCAGGCTGTCGGCTTTCCGCCGATCGGTTTCCTCCGCTTCCGGGTCAGCGGCGCAGTTGTCGATCAGTATCAGCGGCACCAGCAACTGGGCCCGCAAGCGTTCCCAGTTTTCCGCGCTTGGCCCCGAGCGCCCCTGGCCTAGCCGGGCGGCGTTGTCATAGAGCTCGGCCAGCATATAGCGGGCGGTTTCCCGCAGAACGCCCTTCTCGAGGGCGGCCAGCCGGGAGGCATTGTACTTGTAGAAGGCGTGGAGAAAAACGTCCGGGCTGATGAAGCGGGCGTTCTGGGGCGCCCTCTGGGCCTCGTCGTCACTGCCGCCGAGGGCGTCAAAATTGCCCAGCATCTCATCGTGGCGACCCCGGTCGACCTCCGGATAGAGCCAGAAGCGGGGCTTGGGCAGAACCAAAAAACGGTTTTTTTGCAATAACCGTTCCTCTTCCGGGCTCAGAACCCGCAGGAGGCTGTAGACTTCATTGAGATTGGCGGCTTCTTTCAGGCTGAAATTTTTGTCTTTAAAAGCGGCTTTAACGGAATTTACGGATTCGGGCTGGAGCCCGGCGAAGTCTTCCCGGTTGACCGCCTTGAGAGTGACCGACAGCGGGGCGAGCTCCGCTTTCAAAGCGGCGGCGCCTCCCCAAGTCCCCAAGAGGAGGGCCACAGCCGCCAGCCGGGTCACTCGCCGGAAAAAATGCATGATTGATAAAATCCGTAAGCTGCTTTAGCGCCGGGCTCAACCGAAGGCTTTAGCCATGTCCTCCAGAAAATCGCTGATGGGGAGGTTCTGGGGGCATTTTTCTTCGCACTGGCGGCAGTGGGCGCAGTGGACGAAAGTTTCGTGAGGGGCCACCTGGCCGTTGAAATAGAACTTGGCCCGAGCCCGGACCTGATCGCTGTCCACCAGGAAGTAGTCGTTGTAAAAGGAAAAATTCTTGGGAATATTGACGCCCTCGGGGCAGGGCAGACAGTAGCCGCAACTGGTGCAGTTGACTTTCAGGCGGTCCCTGAAGAAGACCCTTACCCGCTCCAGGGCTTCCTGTTCCTTCTCGTCAATGATCCCGGCGGCCTGGGCGATTTTAAGGTTTTCCTCGACCTGTTCCCTGGCTGTCATGCCGCTTAAGACGACCCGGACTTCCGGCTGATTCCAGAGCCAGCGCAGACCCCAGTCGGCCAGGGACCATTCCGGGCGGACTTCGGCCAGCATTTGCCGCAGTTCCTCGGGCATGTGGTTGGTCAGGAAGCCGCCCCGGAGAGGCTCCATGATGACTACCCCCAGGCCCCGGTCGGCGGCCAGCTTCAAGCCTTTCTGGCCGGCCTGGTAGTTGACGTCCAGATAGTTGTATTGAATCTGGCAAAAGCTCCAGTCATAGCTCTGGATAACGTCCTCAAAAATCGAATAGCGGTCGTGGAAGGAGAAGCCGGCGTTTTTGATGCGGCCGTCTTTCAGGGCGGCCTCCAGAAAGTCGAAGAGGCCCAGGTCCTTGATGCCCGGCCAGACCAGGCTGTTGAGGTTGTGGGCCAGGTAGAAATCCAGATAGGGCGTATCCAGGCGCTTGAGTTGGGCGTCGAGGAATTTGTCCATGTCCCGGCGATTTTTGACCAGCCAGGATGGCAGCTTGGTGGCCAGGCTGACTTTTTCCCGATAGCCGTCTTTCAGGGCGCGGCCCACGAAGATTTCGCTCTGCCCCGGCTCGGTGCGGCTGTTGCTGTGATAGGGCCAGGCGGTGTCCACATAATTGACGCCCTGATCGATGGCCAGGCGCAGCATGGCCGTGGCCAGGTCATAGTCGATGCTGGTGGGGTCGTCGGCTTTGAGAAGCGGCAGACGCATGCAGCCGAAACCCAGAATGGAAAGCTGCCGGCCGGTTTGGCCGAAAAGTCTTTTTTGCATGTTCGAACCTCCCTTGAACTAATTTGCGCTTTTTCATGGAATGGAGGTATTATACATCAATCCGCCGCCAATGGGAACCGCCCCCGCGGGGCGGCTCATTTTTGCCCCGGAGTCTGCCGCCATGCCCATATATATTTGGTATTATTTTTCCTGCCGCCCAAGGAAACTTTACAGGGCCCGGCGTCCGAGGCGGGCGCAGGCATGAGCGGGGCCGTCATTCTGGCCGCCGGGGAAGCCCGGCGGGCCGGCGGGCCCAAGCTGGTCTGGCCGATTGAAGGCCGCCCGTCGGTGCGGCGGGTGGCCGAGGCGGCCCTGGGCGCGGCCCGGGTGGCCGAAACCCTTCTGGTGCTCGGCGGCCCCTGGGAAGATCTGGTCCGAGAGGCCGTCGGCGGCCTGAATCTCAAGATAGTCCCCAACCCCGATTATCGCCTGGGCCAGTCGGCCAGCCTCAAGCGCGGCCTGGCCGAGCTCGCGCCCGGGCGGCGGGCCCTGATTTTCCTTTTGGCCGACCAGCCTTTTATCACTTCGCAAATTATCGACGATCTGCTAGAATTTCAGGAAAAGAAGCGGGCCTCCATCGCCGCCCCGGCTTATGGCGGCCGGCGGGTCAACCCGGTGGTTTTCGACCTCGGGCGCTGGCGGGCCGAGATGATGGCGCTGGCGGGCGACAGCGGCGCCAGGAGCCTTTTGACCGCCCACCCCGGGGAACTGGCTCTCTGGCCGGCCGACGCCTGGCCTGAAAAATGCTTTACGGATTTTGACACGCCAGAGGAATACGAGAGATTGAGCGGTGGATAAGGAAGGCCGGAGACTATTGGTCATTCGGGGAGCCGGGGATCTGGCCACGGGCGTGGCCCATCGCCTTCACCGCTGCGGCTATCGCTTTCTGATGACCGAACTGGCCCGGCCCACGGTCATTCGTCGCACGGTGGCCTTCGCCCAGGCCGTCTACGACGGCGGCCACCGCGTGGAAGGGGTGGAGGCCAGGAAGGCCGATCCCGACAGCTATGAACAAGTCCTGGCCGAAAACCGCATTCCGGTGATTCCGGAGGCCGATCCCGACTGGCTGGATTCCCTCCGGCCCAGGGCCTTTATTGAAGCCACCCTGTCGAAGCGCAACACAGGCCTGAGCCGTAAAGAAGGCCGGGTGACCGTGGCCCTGGGTCCGGGTTACTCCGCCGGGCACGAGGCCGACGCCGTGGTGGAGACCGCCCGGGGGCATTTTCTGGGCCGCCTGATCCTGGAAGGGCCGGCTATCCCCAACAGCGGCCGGCCCGGCCTCATCGGCGGCTATGGCCTTGAGCGTCTGATCAAGGCTCCGGAAGCCGGAACGGTGCGCTTTCATCGCCATATCGGCCAACTGGTCAAGGCCGGCGAGATCCTGGGCCGAGTGGGGCCGGCCGATATTGTCGCGGCGATCGACGGCGTTCTGCGGGGCGCCCTGATCAACGGCCTGAGCGTGCCGGCCGGTTTCAAGATCGGCGACATCGATCCCCGGCCGGAAGCCGTGGACTTCATCCACAGCCCCTCGGACAAGGCCCGGGCCGTGGCCGGCGGGGTTCTGGAAGCGCTCCTGTATTTCGGGGTCGCGCCCTGAAACAGCCTGGCGCGCTTCGAAGATGAGACCCATCGATTGAATTGGTTGAAATGACTCCCGAACTGGTCAAAAAAGTCAGAATCCTGGCCGAGGCCGCCAAATACGACGTCTCCTGCTCCTCCAGCGGGGTCAGCCGGGCCAATAAGGACCGGGGGCTGGGCAATGCCGCCGGCTGGGGCATCTGCCACAGTTTCACGGCCGACGGCCGTTGCGTTTCGCTGTTAAAAATCCTGCTGAGCAATTACTGCCTCTATGACTGCGCCTACTGCGTCAACCGCCGCAGCAACGACGTGCCCCGGGCCACCTTTGACAGCCGGGAACTGGCCGAACTGACCGTCGAGTTTTATCGCCGAAACTACATTGAGGGGCTCTTTCTCAGCTCCGGGGTGCTGAAGAATCCCGATTACACCATGGAACGCATGCTGGCCGTGCTGCGGGAACTGAGGCGGGGACAGCGTTTCGGCGGTTATATCCACCTTAAGACCATCCCCGGGGCCGGCCGGGAACTGGTCCGCCAAGCCGGGCTGCTGGCCGACCGCCTGAGCGTCAATATTGAAATTCCCACCGAGCGGAATCTCAAGATGCTGGCCCCGGAAAAGGATCATCAGAGCGTCTACCGGCCGATGGAGCTGATCCGCGAAGGCATTGCCGAAAACCGGGAAGATCGCCGCAAATACCGCTCCACGCCCCGTTTCGCGCCGGCCGGCCAGAGCACCCAGGTCATCATCGGGGCCTCCGGCGAGAGGGACCATCAGATCCTCGGGCTGTCCGCCGAGCTTTATGACTCCTCGGGGCTCGCCAGGGTTTATTATTCCGGCTTCGTGCCGGTCAATGACTATGACGACCGCCTGCCCCGGATCAAGGCCGCGCCCCTGGTCCGCGAGAACCGCCTCTATCAGGCCGACTGGCTGCTGCGTTTTTACGAGTTCCGGGCCGAGGAGATCGCCGGGGCGGATTTCCCGGACCTGGATCTGGAAATGGACCCCAAGCTGGCCTGGGCCATCCGCCATCCCGAATATTTCCCGGTGGACGTCAACCGGGACGACTACCGCCGGATACTCAGGGTGCCGGGCATCGGGCTGCGTTCGGCCAAGCTGATCGTCATGTCCCGCCGCCGGGGCCGGCTGCGGCCCGAGCAGCTTAAAAAGATCGGGGTGATCATGAAGAGGGCCTCCTTCTTCATAACTTGCGGCGCAAGAGAAAGCTCGGGCATCAACGAACTGGGGCCCGGCCGGGTGCGCAGCCTGGTTTTGGACAAGAAAAAGGGCCGAAACGACCCCCGCCAGCTCTGGCTGCCTTTTCCCGAGCCGTTATGATTGTCTTCGTCTACGAGCAAAGCTTCGAAGGTTTGTTGAGCGCTGTTTTTGAAGCCTTTCGCCTCAGGCTGACCCCAGACGCCCTCTGCCCGGAAGGCGAAAGGCCTCCTCTTCTGGCCACCGAAATTCACCGGGCGCCCGGCGACCCGGAAAAGTCCGCCCGGGTCTGGGCCGGCCTGGAAAAAAAACTGTCCGGCCTGGCCCTGAAGCAGATTCTCTACGCCTGGCTGAGCGAAGAGCCGGGGGCGGCCGAACTGGTCATCCGTTATCTGCGGGCCGTCTATTCCGGCACGGCCGAAACCGATTTCGCCCACCCCGACGTTATGGCCCTGAGGCGGACGGCCTTCAAGGTCAGCCGGGAAAAGGAACACCTGCGGCAGTTTCTCCGCTTTCAAAAAACCAGGGCCGGGGTCTATTTCGCCGCCGTTGTTCCCCGGTGCAACGTCCTGCCTCTGGTCCTGGGCCATTTTGCCGACCGTTTCGCCGACCAGCAATGGATCATCTACGACCTCAACCGGCAATACGGCTATTATTACGACCTGGAAAGCCTGCGGGAGACCGACCGGCGCCCGCCGGTGGACCCGGCCAGCGGCCGCCTGGCCGAAGAGGAACTGGCCGGGGGAGAAGCCCTTCTCCAGGAGGCCTGGCGGGCTTACTTCAAATCCGTGTCCATCGCCCAGCGGGCCAATCCCAGGCTTCAGCGCCAGTTCATGCCCAGGCGCTTCTGGCCCTATCTGACCGAAACTCAACTCTTCCCCTTAACAGGAGCCCCCTATGGAAACGACCTGGAGCCGGACCGTCTGGCAGTCAATTGAGCCGGTTTTCTCGCAAATTACAACCCATCCCTTCCTGACCGGCCTCATGGCAGGCTCTCTGGAATTGGAAAAATTCCTGTTCTATCTTGGCCAAGACGCCCTTTATCTTGACGACTTCGGTAAGGTCCTGGCCGGCATCGCGGTCAAAAATCCCCATCGGGACCAAGTGGAAGACTTTCTCTCTTTCGCCGCTGACACCATCAACGTGGAACGGGCGCTCCATCGATCCTTTCTGGGTCAAATGAAATCCGAGGTCGAAGCTTCGCCGGCCTGTCTTCTGTATACCTCATTCATGCACCGCCAACTGGCCTTGGCGCCGGTGGAAGTGGCGGTGGCCACGGTGCTGCCCTGTTTCTGGGTGTACAAGGAAGTCGGCGACTTTATCCTGGCCGGGGAGAAGACGAGCGCCAACCCCTATCAGACCTGGATCGACACCTATGGCGGCGAGGAATATGCCGGAGCCGTGGCCAGGGCCATTGGCGCCGCCGACCGGCTGGCCGCCGGAACCACCGCCGGAATTCGTGGCCAGATGACCGCCGCATTCATGCTCTGCACCCGCATGGAATGGATGTTCTGGGACAGCGCCTGGCGGCTGGAAAGCTGGCCGGTTTGAAATGATTCGTGGCGGCCGGCCTTTTATTCATTGCTGATAAGGTTGTTTATTGACAGCCCCTTAGGCTCAGGTCTATTCGGCTTTCAACTCTTCTTAACCGGCTTGAATATATCACCATGTGTCCCGGTTCGCTCAAAAATAATCTTCTTATCATCATCCGCATACCGATAGATCAAAATCCAGTCCGGATCATTGCTGATATGGGCATCTCTAAACCTTTTCAATCGGCCCCTCAATGGATGATCCTGGTATTTATTATTTAAGGGCTTCCGGTGTATCAGCAGAGTCATCAGCGTTTTTAGTTCGCTTAAATCATAACCCTTTTCAAAGACGGCCTTCACGTCTCGCTCAAATTGTTGAGAAGCCTGAGGCGTATAGGGTTTAGACATTCTCCAGGCCCAAATGCCGGAAAAGGTCGTTAGCGTCTTTGGCTGTATAGACGCCTTCG
>JAISFR010000075.1 GCA_031263565.1 Candidatus Adiutrix sp.
CTGTTCCTCCGCGATTTCCGTAACATTGGACCAGCCTTCGCGCTCGCGGCGGGCCAGGGCGAAAAGGGCCCTGAGGGCATACTGGCATTTCAGGGAAATTTTCATAAATATCACTTTTATACTGGAGATATGATATATGGGAAGAAAGATTTCGTCAAGCCCCTTTTTAGCGGGAAGGATATGAACCTTATAAAACTTGTATCCCCTTGGCGCTGACGAACTCTTTCCCCTTCGGGAAATTAGCGTGCTTTTTGCCTGACGGCAGCCTGAAATTTTAGGCTGAAGAGCAGGTGAATCGGCCTTGAACAGGGGAGGCCCATGCGTTATCATAGGGCCACGACCCGCCTTAGGTCGCTTATCTGGCCGCCTTTTTCGGCGCGGCGTCAGGAAGTCCGGATGAAAAGGAAATCCATGGCCCTGCTTGGGCCGCTGCTGCTGTTCTTCGTAGCCCTTTTTCTGCCCCCGGACTTTTTTCATCTGCCGGGTCTGACGGTGGTCGAGCAGCGGGTCATCGCCATCTTTTTCCTGGCGGCGGCCCTTTGGATACTGGAGCCCATCCCGATCTTCGCCACCTCGGTCCTGGTCATCACCCTGGAACTCCTGATGCTGTCCGACCGCGGCCTGAAATTCCTGACCGCCGCCCAGTCCGGGCGCTTCGGCAGCTTGCTGGTCTACAGCGAGGTTATGGCCATTTTCGCCTCCCCGGTCATCATCCTGTTCCTGGGCGGCTTCTTCCTGGCCCTGGCCGCCGGCAAATACCGGCTGGACATCAACCTGGCCCGGGTCATCCTCAGGCCCTTCGGCTCCCGGCCGCGCTGGATCATGATGGGGCTGATGCTGATCACGGCCCTGTTTTCCATGTTCATGAGCAATACCGCCACCACGGCCATGATGCTGGCGGTGGTCGGGCCGGTGCTGGCCGCCTTTCCGCCCGGCGACCGGGGCCGGACCGGCCTGGTCCTGGCCATCCCCGTAGCCGCCAACATCGGCGGCCTCGGCACGCCCATCGGCACGCCCCCCAACGCCATCGCCATGCAGTATCTGACTGCTTCGGGGACTTTCTCCTTTGTCGACTGGATGCTCTTCGCCGTGCCTTTCATGCTGCTTATGCTGCTTTTCAGCTGGTGGCTGCTGGACCGCTTTTTCCCCTCCCGACAGCCGGCCGTCCGCCTGCGCCTTGAAGGGCGCTTCGAACGGGCGCCCAAAGCGCTGATCGTTTATGTGGTTTTTGGCCTGACGGTTCTGCTGTGGCTTATGGGGGATCTGCACGGCCTGAATTCCTATGTGGTGGCCATGATTCCGGTGGCCGTTTTTTCAGTCACCGGGGTGATCGGCAAGGCCGACCTGAAGGAAATATCCTGGGATGTGCTGTGGCTCCTGTCCGGCGGTTTGGCCCTGGGCCTGGCCCTGGAAAAGACCGGGCTGGCGGCCAGGCTGGTGCAGAGCATTCCCTTCGGCAGCTTCAGCCCGTTCACGGTGCTCCTGGCGGCCGCCTCGCTGGCTTTGCTGATGGCCAACTTCATGTCGCACACGGCCACGGCCAACCTGCTGCTGCCGCTGATGGCCACCCTGGCCCCGGCCGTCAGCGGCCTGGAATCGTTCGGCGGCCGGGCCGGCCTTCTGGTGGCGGTCACTATAGCCTGCTCCCTGGGCATGTCGCTGCCCATCTCCACCCCGCCCAACGCCCTGGCCGTGGCCGCCGGCCAGGTGGAGACCAGAGACCTGGCCCGGGTGGGCCTGCCCGTCGGCCTGGTCGGCCTGCTCCTCAGCTTCCTGACCGTCTGGGCGGCGACCAGGGCCGGGATTTTCAATTAGGGGCTTAGCCGCCCTGACGCTCAGCCGGCCCGGGGACCTGGTCGCCCGGGCGGTGACCGGCGAAAAAAGTCTTGACGGCGGGCGCCGAGGTCGCCCATGCTGCCAATCAGCTTTCAGGCCCAACTTATAGCCGATGGGAGTACAGCAGCCCTGGCCGCTTCTGATAAACCAGGAATCAGTTTCCCGCCCCCGCCCAGTCCCGCAGCGCTCCGGCCCGGGTTTCCCGATCGATCAGTTTCTGATGATCGGGTGGATAATAAGCCGCTGTTTTCAAGTCGCGTCTCCTTGCCTATAACGGCGATTCCGTGCTATTATCTGATCACCTGAGCGAGGTGCCCCGATGAGCGACGAACCCAGAAACAAAGACAAAACCTTTGATTTTCCCATGATGCCCATTTACGGTCTCGACCTGGGCCGGGAACTGGGCTCCCTGGACTCCCGCCTGGGCCGGGTGGAAAACGATATCCAAAAGCTTGACGCCAAGATTGATAATGTTGACGGCCGGGTGAATAAATGCCTGGTGGCCATCCATCGTCTTGACGAACGGAGCCGGAATACAAATTTCATGCTCGGCGGCACCCTGGTCGCGGTCCTGGCCGGGATTGTTCTGCAATTATTTTTCAAATAACCACCCCCGCCTTCATCCAGTTCCCCCATCCCCGCCCGCAGTTCGGCGGCCCGGGCTTCCAGATCGATCAGTTTCTGATGGTCGGCTGTCGTTCCGTGCCGTTGTCGATGGCCCTGAGCGGCCGGATGTGGTCATCAACCGGTCGAAGAACTGCCGCACATCGTCATTTATACTGGCGAGTGGGAAGAATTGCGGCGTTGCTTGGCTTTTGCCGCCGGCAATCCGGCCAAAGCCAGAGCGCCTGGCCAGGAAAACGTAAAGGTTATCGCTGTTCAGACAGTTGCCCCGCCCATTCCCTCAACGCTTTCTTATCGCTGTTGGCCAGCCGCAGCGCCTCCCGCATCTCCAGGGCCCAGCCCAAGAGATCGGCGTTGGTCCGCCCGGTGAACTTCGGCTCTTGCACGGCCTGAAGGTAGACCGTGGGCGGCAGCATAGGCCGGGCCGGAGGGCATTTACTTCCGCAGGCAGGCAATAACGCCGTCAGGGCAATCACCATCGCCCCAAGCGCGAGCTTCCGGATCATTCTGGTATACCTCCTCAAGTTTGGCCGCCAGGGCGGCCTTCTCACCCGCCAGGCGTTCCTTTTCGGCTTCCCGTTCGGCCAGGCCCCGGCGGTTGGCTTCGATCTCCAGAGCCAGGCCGGAGGCTTCCCGCCGGCTGTCTTCCAACTGTTTCTTTTTTTGCAACAGTTCACTTCGCAGCCAGGCGATGTAAAGCCCCAGCCCGGCCACCAGCAGCCCGGCCAGAACGGCGGCAATTATTTTAATCTGGCTGATCAGGTCCATAAGTCATTTTTCCTTGCGGCCCCCGGCCGCCGAAATTAAACGAGGCCTTACCCCCCAGCGAATAGCCCAGCAAAAGCCCGAACATGGTCAACAGTTCGGAAATCGGCTTTTCCGGGAACA
>JAISFR010000134.1 GCA_031263565.1 Candidatus Adiutrix sp.
CTCGCCTTGATATTTAAGGGGAAAAATTATACAATAAATTGCCTATGTTTGTTGGCTTCCAAAGCCATGAAGAAAATTCAGGCTCTCCTCCGCCCCGAAGTTTTCGGCGGCGCGGCGGGCCTTCACTCCCCGCTTTTTTCAGAGAGTCGCCATGACCAATAAAATCCAAGTCCTGATCGTCTCCCCGGAAATCAAGCCCCTGGCCCAGACCGGCGGTCTGGCCGAGGTGGCCGGGAGCCTGCCCCGGGCCCTGACGCGTCAGGGCCTCGGCGCGGCGCTGATCATGCCCGCCTATCAGTCCGTCCTGAACCAGCGGGCTTTCAGCTTCACCGATCCGGGCCTGGCCTTCACCGTCCGGCAGGCCGGCGAGGAGATCCCCGGTTCCCTCCTGCGGACCGAACTGGCGCCGGGACTGCCGGTCTACCTCGTCCGCTGCGACCGCTTTTTCGACCGGCCGGGCCTTTACGGCCATCAGGGGCTGGAACACCCGGACAACCCCGAGCGCTTCGCCTTTTTCTGCAAGGCGGTTCTCGAGCTTTTGCCGGCCCTGGACCATTACCCCGACGTGCTGCTGGGCAACGACTGGCAGACCGGGCTGCTGATGCCCCTTCTGAAGCTGGCGGACCGGCCGCGCCCCAAAAGGGTCTTCATTATCCACAACCAGGGTTATCTGGGCCTGGCGCCGGCGGCCAAGTGGAATCTCCTGGGGCTCCCCGAGGCCTTCAACACCCTCGACGGCCTGGAATATTTCGGGCAGGCCAGCCTGCTGAAAGCCGGCATCGTCTACAGCCAGGCCATGGTCACGGTTTCCCCGACCTACGCCCGGGAGGTGCAGAGCCCGGAAGGCGGGCAGGGGCTGGACGGGGCCATGCGCCATCATTCCGGAAAACTCACCGGCATCCTCAACGGGGTGGATTACGGCATCTGGAATCCGGCCACCGACAAACTGATCACCGCCAATTACAGCCCCAAAAATCTCAAGGGCAAGCGGAAATGCAAAAAAGCCCTGCTGGCCGAATTCGGCCTGGAGGCCCTGGAAGACCGGCCCGTGGCCGGCCTGGTGGGCCGCCTGGCCGCCCAGAAAGGCCTGAATCTGGTGGCCGAGGCGGCCGAGGACCTCTTTCGCCTGGGGCTGGGCCTGATCATCCTGGGTTCGGGCGAACCCTTCCATGAGGAGCTGGCCCGCTCCCTGGCGAGCCGCTACCCCGACTGCTGCCGGGTCTTTGTGGGCTACAACGATGTCCTGGCCCATCGCATCATCGCCGGGGCCGATCTGCTGCTCGTGCCCTCGATGTACGAACCCTGCGGCCTGGTGCAGATGTACGGCCTGAAATACGGCACGGTGCCGGTGGTCAGGGCCGTGGGCGGGCTGAACGACACGGTCCGCGACAATGTCGGCCAGAACCCGCCCGGGGTCTGGGACACGGGCTTCAAGTTCTCCCAGTTCCAGGCCAAGGCCCTGGTGCTGGCCGTGCGGCGGGCGGTGGAGCTCTATCGCCGGCCGGATGATTTCACGGCCATGATCCGGGCCGGCATGGCGGAGGATTTTTCCTGGGACAATTCGGCCAGGCGCTACCGCGGCCTTTTTGAAAATCTGCTGAAAGAGGACGGCCGCGGCCTTTGAACGGCCGGCCGTCCCAGGAGACGCCCTTATGACTTCCAGCCGGTATCTCGTCATTCACGGCCATTTCTATCAGCCGCCCCGGGAAAACCCCTGGATCCTGGCCGTCGAGCCCCAGGTTTCGGCCGCGCCCTACGCCGACTGGAACCGCCGGATCGACCGGGAATGCTACGCGCCCAACAGCTGTTCCCGCCTTTTGGACGGGCAGGGGCGCATCGCCCGGCTGGTCAACAATTATGAATACCTGAGCTTCAATTTCGGCCCCACCCTTTTAAGCTGGATGGAAAAGGCCGACCCGGAGACTTACGCCCGCCTGCTCGAAGCCGACCGGCAGGCCGCGGCCCGGCGGGGCGGCCACGGCCCGGCCCTGGCCCAGGTCTACAACCACCTGATCATGCCGCTGGCCACGGCCCGCGACCGTTGGACCCAGATTCGCTGGGGCCTGGCCGATTTTGAAAGCCGCTTCGGCCGCCGGCCGGAAGGCCTGTGGCTGGCGGAGACGGCTGTGGACCTGGAAACCTTGAAAATGCTGGCCCGGGCCGGCCTGAAATTCACCATCCTGGCCCAGGGCCAGGCCGCGGCCGTGCGCCCCCTGGCGGACCGTGCCGCCCGGCCGCCCGCCGTTGGCCCGGCCGGGCCCGGGAGCGCCTGGCAGGACGTTTCCGGCGCCAGGATCGATCCCCGGGAGCCTTACCGGGTTTTTTGGGGCGGCGGCGAAACGGACTATCTCGACGTCTTTTTTTATGACGGCCCGGTTTCCAGGGCCATTGCCTTCGAACAGCTTCTGCGGGACGGGAACTCCCTTCTGGGCCGGATTGAACAGGCCTTCGGCGAGGCCCGGCCGGACGGCGGCCCCCGGCTGGTCAACCTGGCCACCGACGGCGAATCCTACGGCCACCATTTCCAGTTCGGCGACATGGCCCTGGCCTGGCTCTTCAACCATCTGGAGGAAAAGGCCGGCGAAGAAGAGGCCATCCAACTGACCAATTACGGCCAGTACCTGGAGTTCTGCCCGCCCCGGCAGGAGGCCGCGATCTGTGAAAACACGTCCTGGAGCTGCGCCCACGGGCTGGAGCGCTGGCGTTCGGACTGCGGCTGCCGGACCGGCGGCGGGGGCGGCGCCTGGAACCAGAAATGGCGGCGGCCCCTGCGCGACGGCCTGAACTGGCTGCGGGACCGGCTGGCCGAACTGTTCGAAAAGACCGGCGGCCGGCTGCTGCGCGACCCCTGGGCCGCCCGCGACGACTATGTCCGGCTGCTGCTGGCCCGTTACGACGACGGCCGGCGGGCCGCCTTTTTAAAAACCTGGCAAAAAGAGGAACTGAGCCCCGGGGAGACCGCCACGGTCCTGGCGCTGATGGAATCCCAGCTGATGTCCCTGTACATGTTCACCAGTTGCGGCTGGTTCTTTGACGAGATCTCCGGCCTGGAACCGGTGCAGAACCTCCGTTACGCCCTAAGGGCCATCGAGCTGACCCGGGACCTGAGCCCGGAGGGCGATCTCGGCCAGGGCCTGATGCGGTATTTGGAGGAAATCGTCCCCAATGACCGGGACTTCGCCGACGGCCTGGACGTCTGGCGGGAACTGGTGATCCCCGCCCGCCTCGGCGGCCGGCGGCTGACGGCCTGTTGGGCCGCCGCGACCCTGCTGAACGCGCCGGCCCCGCCGGGTTTCTTCCAGACGCCCCGCGTCTCCGGCCGGCGGGTGATCCGCCTGGCCGGGGAGGGGCTGGAAGTTCTGGCCGCCCGGGTGGACCTGAGCGACCCCCGCCTGGCCCGCTCCGAAAGCCGCCTCTGCCTGGCCCTCTATGCCGGCGGAGTCCGCCTGGCCGTCCTGGTCGGGGCGGCGGACGAGGCCGGGCCGGACTGGCTGGATGAGGACCGGCTGCCGGCGGCCCTGGGCGAAGCCTGGCGGGCCGGCGACTCCCCGGCCGTCTGGGAAGGGCTCAAAGGCCTGCTGCCCGGCGGCCGGCGCTTCGCCCTGGAAGACCTGCCGCCCGCCTGCCGTGGCCCTCTTTTGTCCGTTCTGGCGGCCGGGATCCACCGCGACCTGAAAAATTGCGCCCGGGATCTCTTCCGGAAGAACCAGCCTCTGCTGAGGCTGCACCATTCTTCCGGCCGCCCGGCCGACTGGGTGGAGCGCTTCATCTTCCGGGCCGCGGGCGAGGGCGAACTTGAGCGGCTCCTGAGCCCGGCCGATTCCGGGCGGCCCATCGACTTGGCCGCCCTGGGCGCCCTTTTGAACCGGCGCGGCCGCCTGGGCCTGGTCAGGGACGAACTGACCCTGCGGGACCTCGGCCAGGCCTTCCTTCAAAAATCCCTGGCCGGCCTGACCGGCGGCCCGGCGCCCGGCGCCCGGCTGAAAGAACTGCTGGGCTATCTGAGGCTGCTGCGGGACCGGGGTTTCAGCCCGGATCTCTGGGCCGGCCAGAATCTGTGGCATAAGCTGCGGCGGGACCGGGGCTGGACGGCCGGGCTGTCTCCGGAAGAGCGGCGGCTGTTTAATGAGCTGGGCGAAGCCCTGGGTTTCAATACCGAGGGCCTGGGGTCTTAAAACCGCCGGCTTTCCTGGCGCAGCTCTTCGTAGCTCAGGGGCCTGCTGAACAGGTAGCCCTGGGCGTAATCGACCTGAAAGCCCCGCAGGACTTCCAGCTGTTCCCGGGTCTCGACGCCTTCGGCGATCATCTTCAGGCCCAGGTAGTGGGCCATGTCGGCCAGGGTCCGCATAAAATACTGCCCGTGGCGGTCCCGGACGAGGTCGTCGAGGAAGAGCTTTTCGGTTTTCAGCGAATCGGCCGGCACCCTGGTCAGGTTGGCGAAAGAGGAGTAGCCGGTCCCGAAGTCGTCCAGGGTCAGGATGATGCCGTTCTCTTTCAGGCGGCGCAGGCCCGTGATGGTTTTTTCGTCAAAGTTCATCCTGGCGCTCTCGGTGATTTCCAGGTTGAGCTTGTCCGGCGGAAAACCGGTCTCGCCGAGACTTTTCAGGAGGCCGGCGATGAAGAGGTCGTCGAGGCTCTGGGTGGGGGAAAAATTGACGTTCAGAACGAAGTCCCGGCGGTCCAGGCCGAGGGCCACGCATTGACGCATGGCCGTGGCCCGCACCCAGGAATCCAGCCGCTCGATCAAAGCCAGATGTTCGGCCAGGCCGATGAAATAGCTGGGCTCGATTTCCGTCCCGTCGGGCATGGTCCAGCGGCAGAGGGCTTCCAGGGCGCGCCAGCGCCCGGTCTCGAGCTCGACGATGGGCTGGTACCGGACTTCAAAGCCCTGCATGCCGTTGAAGATGCAGGTGATCAGGCTGTCGCGGCAGCGTATGGAACGCTTGGCTTCCCGGTCGGCCTGTTCATCGTAGACCGAGTAGCCGGCCGCCGATTTTTTGGCCGTGCGGATGGTCCGCAGCAGGAGGTTGCGCATTTCGTTCCTGACGTACTGGCCGGAGACGATGCCCAGCTTGATGGTGCAGTAGAGCGAAAGGCGGTTGGCCCCGGCCGGCAGCGACCAGGGCCGGCTGAAGCGTTCGAGGATCTCCCGGGACCGGTCTTCGGCCTCTTCCAGGGTGGCGTGCCGCCCGAGGACGGCGAAACCGTTGTCGACCCGATAGAGTTGGGCCCGGCGGGTTTCGCTGGTCAGGAGCCAGTCCCGCACCTGTTTCAGGAGACGGTCGCCGTTGTCCCAGCCATAGAGATTGTTGATGTCCTCAAAGCGCTCGAGGACGAGGTAGATGAGGGTGACGGTTTCCACGCTGGCCAGTTCGTTGATGTCCTCTTCCAGTTTCCGGCCGTTGGGCAATTTGAGCAGGTTGTCGAAATAGGCGACGGATTCGGCCCGGTATTTCGAACGGGCGCTTTCCGTGATCTGGGTGACCGACATAAGGGTGTGGGGCCGCGAATCCAACTGGATGACCCGGGCTGAAATCTGTTCCCAGAGGGCCATTTCGGCCCAGTAGTAAAGGACCGTGTGTTCCTGGCCGTCTTCGCAGCCGGCCGCCAGGCGCTCATAGACCGAGATGAATTCCGGGCGGAAAATTTTCCGGTAATTTTGCCCGGCAATCTCTTCGGCCGGCAGCCCCAGGTCCCGGCAGACGCGGCGGTTGACGGATTTGATGAGCCCGTTGTCGCGGCCGATGACCAGCACCGCCACCTCGAGTTCGTCGAACAGGCGGCTCAGGGTTTGGGGATCAGGTATTCCGCGCAGGGGTGGCCTCCTTTCCGGCCGGGAAAGCCGCCCGCTGACGGGCGGTTTTCCGGCGCGAACTCCGCTGTTGAAATTCTAACATAGAAAATAAAAAAACTACAAAATTATTTTTATCGGTGGATAAAGGGCTGAGTTCCGCCTGAATCAGAAGCCGCGTTTCATCAGTTGCCGGGTGATCAGCCGGGTCAGCGGCGGGCCGACGAACAGGACCAGGAGCATCCGGCAGGTCTGCATGGCCATGACGAAGGGCAGATCCGCTCCGGTGGAGGCGGCGATGATGGCCACGGTGTCGACTCCGCCGGGGCTGGCGGCCAGATAGGCCGTCAGCGGGTCAAAGCCGCCCGCCCAGACCAGAAGGCCGGCGAACAGGGCGCAGAGCGCCAGGAGGCTCAGGAGGGCCGCCAGGATTTTGGGCAGGGCCCGGGCCGCGTTTTTCAGCGCCGCCCGGGTAAAGCGCAGCCCGATGGACCAGCCGACCAGGGCGTAAGCGCCGACCATCAGCCAGGGCGGCAGTTCCAGCCGGAGCCAGCCGGCCCAGCTGAAGGCCAGTCCGCAGATGAAGGGCGTCAGGATGGCGCCGCCCGGTATCCGGAACCGCCGGCCCAGGAAAACCGCCGCGCCCGTCATCAGGATGGTCCCCGCGAAAGCTGGCCGGTGGAGCGCCGGAAACCAGACCGTCAGTTCCGGGCCGCCGGTCCCCCCGCCCCGGCCGGCGGCCAGTCCGGCCGCCAGGGCCGCGCCGAGGGAAACCAGGATAACCCGCAGATACTGCATCAAGGCCACCAGGCGCATATCCGCGCCGTAGTCTTCGCTCATCAGCACCATGGCCGAGGCCGCCCCCGGCGACACCCCCCAGAGGGCGGTGGTGCCCGGCAAAACCCGCCGATAGGCCAGAAGGCCGCCGATAAGCAGCGAAGCCGCCATGGCCCAGAGAGTCCCGCCCAAAAAAAGCGGCCAGGACGAGCCCAGCCGTTCGAAGACCGTCAGCGGCACCCCCCTGGCCATCATGGCCCCCACCAGGCCTTGCGAAAAAAGGAAAAGGGCGGAGGGCAGGCGCAGTTCCGCGCCGCGGCCGGCCAGGATGATCCCGGCCAGCATGGGTCCCATCAGGGTGGAGGCGGGGAGGCCGGCCAGGCGCCAGGCCACTTCCAGAAGCCCGGACAGGGCGATCAGGGCCGGCCAGCCCCTCGAGACACGCGTCAGTCGTTCAGCGGTCATTCCGCTTTCTCCGGTTGAAGGCGCGGGGGCGC
>JAISFR010000114.1 GCA_031263565.1 Candidatus Adiutrix sp.
TTCGCCATTGATATTCCCGGCCATCTTCTTAAACAGCCGGATAGTCCGGCCGGCTCGTCTGAGAATGGCGGCTTTTTCAAAAATGATGATCCAGCAAAGCAAAGAAGCCAGAAGAAGCAGCACCATAACGCCCTGCACCACCGGGTCGGCGTTGAGAAACATTTCGGTAACGGATAAATTGCCCGACATTCAGGTCTCCAGACAGGTAAAAGCCTGCGTTAATCAAGTTATGGTAAAAGACAGCGACGCGCTGAAGCGCTCCGTAGCGCACTTTTCTAAATATGTTTCAGATTGCGGCCACGGTTCAGCTTATGGCCGCGCCGAAGGCTACGGTGAATTGGGGCTGGGGCAAGACTTTGACCTCCATCAGCAGTTCATCTTCGAGAGCGTCAAGCAGGCCGGGGTTCTGGGAAGGCCCGCCGTCAAGATAAATATCTCCGCCTGTTTGCTGGCGCCCCAGTAAATGGGTGATGCGCCTGGCGATGGAATAGTGAAGGCCCTTGATGATGTTTTCTTTTCTGGCGCCTTTGGCCAAAAGAGAGACGATTTCGCTTTCCGCGAAAACAACGCAGGTGCTGTTGAGTTCCAGGGCCTCGTCGGCCTTCAGGCTCAGCTCTCCAAAAAGCTCCAGGGGCGTGTCCAGAATGCGGGCCACCTGTTCAAAGAAGCGGCCGGTTCCCGCCGCGCATTTGTCGTTCATCCTGAAGTCGTAAATTTTTCCATTGTCGGACAAATTAATGACTTTCAAATCCTGGCCGCCGATATTGATGATGGTGCGGCATTTACCGCCGCTCAATATGAACATGCCCTGGGCGTTGGCTGAAATTTCGTCAACCGTGTGCCCCACGGAGCTGAGCAACTTTTTGCCGTAGCCAGTCGCCGATACTTTTTCTATGTCGCCTTCCGCAAGGCCAAGCTGTTCCAGAGCGTCTTTGACCAGGCCCATGGCCAAATGATCCTGCCCGGGGGCGGTGGCCACCTTTCGGCGCCAGGCCATGTCGTTACCATTGACCAGCACTGCCTTGATGGCCGTGCTGCCAAGATCAAGCCCGATTTTATAGCCCATGTCTTACCTCCGGAAGGCGAAAAAACA
Organism: Candidatus Adiutrix sp.; assembly: GCA_031263565.1. Lineage (GTDB taxonomy): Bacteria > Desulfobacterota > Desulfarculia > Adiutricales > Adiutricaceae > Adiutrix. The sequence continues at coordinate 1,094 of JAISFR010000114.1, forward strand.
ATCAAGTTGAAAGGCGCGGCTCAGGAATCAAGGGTTCTCCGATAGGCTTCCAGCCTGGTCAGAAGATTCTGGCTGTCTTCTGAAGTGTAGTCGGTTTCGACTTTGATGAACTTGAGCCCTTCATCCTTCAGCCGTCTTTCCAGGGTCATACTTTCCAGATCGAAGGGATGGCAGCCTTTGAGCACCTGAAAGACCACGCCCCGGTAAAGCGCTTTGTGCGAGGGAGAGATTATATTGTTGATTCGCCGGTCATTGTCGGCAAATGACGGACAGAGACAGCCCTGATGATAGCGCTGGGCCAGGGCTTTAAGCAGCCCATGCTCCGAAGGGTCATCAAAAAAGACCGCGCCGGGAAAAAGCCTTTCCGAGGAACAAAGATCATCCATGACCACTTTCAGGCCGGCATCTTCCAGCAGGTGCATTATTTTCAGGTTGGGAAAAAATACCGGTGAACCGGCCAGATACACTTCCGGTCCCGCAGCCGCCGGTCTTTCCCGGAACTTCGGCAGAGTGGCCTCCACCGCCGCCATCCATTTTTGAACATCGTCAAAGAAAAATGAATTGCTGATGACCACCGACCAGGGGCCGGACAGCCGGCCGGCGCGTTTCAGCATGGTCAGTTCGGTAAAGACCTGCCAGGCCTTTTGATAAACGGCCATGGATCGCGCCAGAGCCCCGCGGTCCGGTTTCTTTCGGCCGGTCAATTCGCCCAGAAAATTCCTGAGGCCGTAGATTTCCTCCAGCCAGCGCCCCTGGCTTTCGTCGCGGTCTTTCAGGTGGGGCAGTTCCAGCCGATGCACCGGCCGCCGGTTTTCCTGGCCGCAGTTGGCCATCATCTCCATGAACTTGACCGCCCAATCGCAGGTGGTGGGCAAGACCCAGGCGGCGAATCCGCCGGAATCTCCGGCTGAAGCCGAATCCAACTGAAGAAGCCCCAGGGCGGAGCGGAGCATCGGACACATGACCGCCGGCAACGACGGCGACGACAGCCTCGAGGCGGCTTGGGAGCCTCCGAACACCTTGAACGGATGGAGGCCATAGGCCTGAAAAAGTTCCAGCGGGGCCTGAAGGCACAGCAGAGCGGCCACCGGACGGCCCACCCGCCCGGCAATGACCGACGAGGACTGGCCGGCCGACAAAAGGTCCAAAAAATAATCAAGTTCCGGGAAATAATCTTTCCGCTGACGCAAAAGACTGATTTCCAGTTCCACTTCCTCGTCGCAGCGCGATCTTATTTTTTCCCTGATGCGGTTTTCACGGTCAGTTACGGTCATGGCTTCACTTTGGCGAATAATTTGGCGGCATAGCGCCTGGATGACGAGAAAATTTTAAAGGGGCCGAATTTTACGGCCAGGGAGCCGTCGGAGGCGCATGATTCCGCACAGTTGAAGCAGCCGGAACAATCGGGGTCATAGACGTTCGGCTTGATCCGCTCACGATAGGAGGTTTCATTGTCCATGCAACAGCCGCGGCGGCAATTTCCGCAGCCTTGGCAGGCTTCAGGCTCCTTGACTACTTTTAAAAGGTAAAACGGTTTCAGAAGATTAATCAGAGCCATCATCGGGCAAAGCAGGCAGAAAAACCGTTCCTTAAAAAACATGCCCGCGACCATGCCGCCGGTAATGATCATGAGCAGAATGGAAAAAATCGACCGGGCGTCGCCATTCGCGGTAATCCCCAAATGGTGAAAGTCGCCGACGAAGATAGGCATGAGAGGCTTGGCCGGGCAGATGTTACAGAAGGCCAGGACAAAATCGCGGGGCAGCCAGCCCAGAGAGACCATAACCGGCATAGCTATCAGGTAGGCCAGAAGGACGTATTTCAATTTGGAGACGACCCGCTTATGGCGATTTGACAGTTCCGCCTCCCGCAGTTTGAGCGCTTGACGCAGGCGGGTCATCCAGTCCTGCAAAAGCCCGAATGGGCAGAGCCAGCCGCACCAGCTTTTGCCGAACAGAATCACCACTATGACAAAGATGCCGAAGCCGCTCAAGAAATAACTGAAAGTTTGCCAGACCTGCTCCCAGGAGCCGGCTCCGTCAATCAGTTGAAACAAAGGCAGGAAAAGCCAGCTCATGGCTCTCTGAAAAGCCATCAAATAGCATCCGCCTCCGCAACTGCCGATAAAAGGGCAGGAGAGACAGGGGATGGCGCTTCCCAGGGAGATTTTAAAATGCCCGCCGTAGGTCAGAACCGCGAAGGCCAGATGCTGGGTGACCAGCCTGAATCTCTTGATGGTCATAACAGCCCGTTCAATTGAATTTAAATTTGCGGCGATGTCGCCGGATCATCAGGCCGACGATCAGACAAGTTCCGCCGGCCAGGGCCAGGCCCTGAGGAATTTTAACGTTGCTCCAGCGGTTGCGGTTCACGGTCAGGCTGAAGCTCAGGCTGCCGCCTTCCGGGGTATTGACCACCATCACCACTTGACGGCCGCCCCGTCCGCCGCTTGCGCCTTCATTGATTTCGTCCTCGGCCGTATAAGTGAATTGGCCGCTCTTCACGCCAAAAGCCAGGGGCGTCGGCTGCTCTCCATAGCTGGCCTCAGTCGCCGCCAGGGCCGACAAGACGCCGGAAGCCTGGTCATTCGACCGGCCTGACAGCCCGAAATTCACGCTTTGCCCGACCGTCAGGCCGCGAAAAGGCAGGCTGTCCCCGCCGGCGGGCAGGACCAGGCGCGGCCACAAATTCGGGATTTCAGCGGGTCGATCCCCAAGACCTTCACTCCCCCCGGCCGGCCCGGCCACCAGACAGTTAATCTGGCTGTAAAATGACTGCCCGGCCAGGATAAAATGCGAAAATACCTCGGCCATACCGGGCGCCGGGGCCGCGAAATTTATCCGCCAGGTATCTCCATCCCGAAGCACCGCCGGCTGAAGCACCAGGGCTGAAGACGCGCCGTCTTGAGCGCCGGGAGTGAAGCGATAATAAACTTCCGGCGCTGAATCCGGGACTTCGGCCCCGGAGATTCCTAAATGAAGACTCTGGACCGCATTGGGGCGTCGGCCGCCCCCGCCGCCCCCGCCTCCGCCGCCCGGTCTTCCGCCGCCCCGGCCCCCGCCGCGCCCTTCCGGGCGCGGCCGCTCAGCGCTCTGACTGGGACTGCCGGGCTGAACCTCAGCTCGCGGGCGTTCCCCGCCCTGTTCCAGACCTTCGGGGCGGCCGCCGCCTCGCGGGCCTTCCCTGCCCTGTTCCGAGCCTTCAGGGCGGCCGACATCCGCGCTTCGCAGCGCCTGGCCAGCAGGGCCGCTGACCGGGCTGGCGTTAAGCGGCAGGGCTTTTACATACCACCACGCATATGGCCGGCCAAGGCCGGACATCTCGTCCGGACTGGCCAGGGCCGGGCAGGCGCCGGACAAAGCCAGAAAAAAAACCAGGCCTGATATGAACGGCCGGTTACAAGGCCATTTTCCGAACATTTTTACTTGTCTTTATCCTGGCGTTCGCCGTCCCGGTCCCCTTCAGGGCGCCCTTCGCCCTTGCGGTCGCCGTGCTTCATTCCCTCAGGGCGTCCTTCGCCTTTACGGTCGCCGCGTTTCAGACCTTCCGGCCGCCCTTCGCCTTGGCGGTGGCGCTCCCCGCTGCGCACCGCGGCGTCAGGGCCGCTTCTGTCCCGGTCGGCGCCGGTATCGGCCGCCGCGACTTTCAGCGGCGGTTCAGCGGGGAGTACGTCGATATCCGACCCGGCCAGGGCCGGACCGGCGCTGCCGAGGCTCAGAAATAAAATCGATCCCAGCACCAGCGAGCAGGGGCTAAAAAGCCCGGCCGCGCGTTTTTCAGTTTTTTGCATATCCTTCATCCAGGGTTCTGATTTGCCGCCGGTTGCACGGCGGACAGCATTGAAGAAGTGCCCGGTTGCTTCCGAGCTGTACCCGACAGGCAAGCGGACGGCCGCTCAGAATTCGTAAGTCACCCCCAGAACCACATGCCTGGCCGGCGCCGGCAGGTTGTTGCCGCCGCCGGTGCCCCTGTTGGCCGAGCGGGCGGGACTGTAATGCTCATTTAAAATGTTGTTGAGGCTGAGGTTCACTGTGTAACGATGTTCCTCGCCGCCCTGAAGGCCCAGGTTAAGATTGTAGCATTGCCAGCCGGCATAAAATCCATTGCCGCCGCGGGCACTGGCCCCATCAGTGGTTTCAGCGCTCCAGTTCATATAAAGATCACTGTAGAAAAGCATATCGCCATTGCCGATAGAGTTGAGGTCCTTTTCATATCTGAGGCCGACTTTACCGGAATACGGAGGATTCCGGGTCTTGGAAGTGACCTCGCCCGTAGTGCTCCGGCCCAGGGTCTGCTTGCGATGCAGATAAGTCACGCTGGTGTAAGGGGTAAGCCCCAGACTCTCGAACAGATAGGAAGCCGTCAGCTCCACCCCGGTGCTATTGGCCCAGCCGAGGTTGCAAAAGGTAGTACCGGCAATGCCGCTGGAGGGACATTGGACCCGTTCGATGAAATTTTTGGCCCGGGTATGGTAAACGGCCAGGTCCAGACTCAGAGCCTCGCCCGCGTAGCGGGCGCCGATCTCATAACTGGTGGATTCTTCGGGTTCCAAATCCGGGTTGGGGGTGATAGGTTCACCACCTCCAGCGCTGCCCGAGCCGGTATACATCTGAGCCACGGTGGGGTAACGGACGCCCTGCGACCATTGAGCCCTCAGCGCCAGATTGTCGGTGAGGTTATAGACCAGGCCCAGGCTGCCGACCAGGTCGGAAAATTTTCTACTGGGATTGCCAAAGTCTCTATAAGTGTTGCCGCGAACTGATTTCACCCGGCCTTCCTGCCAGGTCTGGCGCAGCCCCAGCACCGCCTTCCAGTCCGTGGCGAAATCCCATTCGTCCTGGAGGAAGACGCTGTAGTTTTTCAGATCGACATCGGCTGACCCTTCACCGTAATCCCGCGCGGGATCATAGGTACTGGGAGCGCCTGGGTTTCCGACGGGCGGGGCCTTCTCGCCACGATTGCTGACGAGAACATCGTCGAAAGATGATTCAAAGCCGGCGGTCACATAGTGTTTGCCGACTTGCCATTCGCCCTGGACGGTGGCGGTCAGTTGTTTCTGTGTGCTGGACAGATAGCGGTCAAAGTCGTAAGGGTTCACTAAAAGCTGGCCGCCAGGATTGGCGATTTGCGTCCAGCCGTAATCATTCTGTTCCCGATCAATCTTTTGATAGGAGGTGGTGACGGTCAGTTTGCGGAAATGTTCGCCAAGATCGTCGGCCATGAAAGTGGCCAAAATGGTGTCGCGATCATTAACCGGAGCCCAGCTTTTGCTCTCGGTAGTGGTTATCTGGGTGCCCTGGTTGTTGGCGCTCGCCGTTTCACTTTCCCTGGGGCGCGAGTTGAAGGACTGGCTCTCAAAATGGTCGGCCTGGAGGGTGAAGCTGTAGTTGTCCCAATCGTAACCTACCTGACCGGCATAAGAACGGTTCTTGTACTCGGTGCCATAACCTTTGTCAACCAGATTGCCTTGGTTGTCAAGGCTGCCGCTGGGCACCTTCCTCATGCCGGCATTGGTCATGTTGCCGGAAAAGCGGTAATTGAAGCCGTTGTCCAGGCGGCCGAAAAGCGCGGCCGTGCCGTTTTTGCCGTCGGTGGAGGAATCATAGATCGAACCGAGGCTGAAGCCCACCGGCTTGTCGCCGCCTTTTTTGGTGATGATGTTGACCACGCCGCCGATGGCCTCGGCCCCGTAAAGAACGCTGGCCGGGCCTTTGATGACCTCGATCCGCTCAATCTGGCTGGGGCTGATGTAGATGTTCGAATAGCCCTTGTTCTGGTCAACCTGCTTGACCCCGTTGACCAGAATCAAAGTCCGGCCGGTGGTTTCGCCGCGCAGCGAGATGCTGCTCATGCCCGCGTTGGGCACGTCGTTGATGTCCGGGGCCACGTCAATCCCGGGAATCCTGGTCAGGACGTCGGTGATGGTGTTGGCCGGCATGCGCTCGATCTCTTCGGCGGTGATGACGTTGACCGTCTGGGACAGCTCCATCAAGTCGCGTTCCACCCGGTTGGCGGTGACGTTAATGGTTTTCATCGCCACCGCCTGGTTCTCGGGGCCGGCCGTTTCTTCTTCCTCATCGGCTGCCCAGGCCGAACCGGTCAGAATTAAAGTCAGCGACAACATGCCGGCGCCAAAGCGTCTTAAGAAGCGCGGTGGCGGCTTAATCTCAAATTTTTCCATTTTTACCATTTCTCCTCGTTAAAAACTGTCAGGAAATCGGTCATCCCCTAATTTTGGCGCAAAAATACCCTCCCGCCGTAGGCGGATTCACTGCCTTCCGGGCCGCCGATACAGCACAGGCGCTATGAATTTGCTTATCTTTGCTAGTGATACTCAATAGCAAAACAGCCGGAATAATGCCAGTTAAATCTTTTGTTAACTATAAAACCTGATGGTAATTGAGGACTATCTCTTTAAGGCCATAACATCACCGCCGGCGCCGGCAAACGATTGCCCTGCAAAGTAACTGAGTCGCAATTGCATTTTACTGGATTTTGGCCTATAGTAAAAAACAGCCGGTAGCGAAAAAGTTTGGCGAGGCCAGGCCCGCTGAAAAATTGCCATTTGGCCTGTTCAAGGCGAGGTTACGATTCAGCGGCGTCCCGGTCGCTGTAATATGAAAAAACGCCGATGCCCGGGCGGGCACATCCCCGGTCGAGCTTGGCGTCAGGCTGGTTTTCGATGACTCTCAACCGTCGTCTCCATTTGTCCAATATTTTGAACTTTATAATTATCGTGGCCCTGTTGGCTGGCCTGGCCATGATAGGCCGGGCGTCCTTAATCATATTTGACATGGACGGCTATGTTGATTACGGCTTTATCAGAGCCAAAGTGCTTGAGGTGAGCAAATGGGCGGACACGCTGACCGGTCCGGAAAATGAAAAAATTTTGATTGAAACGGCGGCTTCGTTCAACAGCAGATACTTTGCCAAAAGTGGTTTTGGAGTTTTCGTTTATCGGGACGGCCGCAAATTAGCCGGCCCTGAGGCTGACATAATGGACAGCATTCCCCACCCCTTGCTGGAAGCGGAAGACGACCGGCTGATGGTGTTGGATTCGAATGTGTATTTTTCCGCGCTCAGGGGCGATTGCCGCCTGATACTCGTAAACGACCGATTCTCCATCAAGCACTCGAACGAGGTGACGGACCATGCTTTCATGCTCTTCGCCCTCCTCTTTATAGTTTTGACCCTGACCGTCACTTTGAGCGGGCTGCTGACGCGGCGGATGATCATCAGGCCCATAATGGCCGCGATAAATGTTTTGAGCCGCGGAGTCAGCCAGATACGGGAAGGGAATCTGGCCTATAAACTGAATTACGATGTCAAAGATGAGTTTTATGACATTTGCCGCGTCTTTAATGAAATGGCCGACCGCCTCTTGCAGTCGGACGGGCAGAAGCGGCGGGACGAAGAAAGCCGGCGCTGCCTGATAGCCGGCATTTCCCACGATCTCCGCAGCCCCCTGGCTTCCATTAAAGCCTATGCGGAAGGACTGCTTGACGGCGCCGCGGAAACGGAAGAGGAGAAAGAAGAGTATTTGCGGGTCATCGTGACCAGGTCCGATAACATGGAAAAAATAGTCCAACAGTTATTCATGTTTTCACAACTCGACCTGTATAATTATCCCATAAGCTTGAAACTGTGCGATTTTGACGAAGAACTGGAAAAATTAATCTATCGGGAGCGGGACGCCTATGCGCTGGACGGCCTGGGCCTGTCGCTGAACCTGGCGGCAAAACCGGCTAAGGTCAATCTGGATTTGTCTCTTTTTCAGATCGTCTTGAGCAATATTTTCGGCAACAGCCTGAAATATGGCGACCAGGCCCGATCTTTGATGAAGATAAGCAGCCGGGTCGAGTCGGCCACGGTCCATTTGGATTTGACCGACAACGGACCTGGCGTGCCGGAGGAAAAACTGGGCCAGTTGTTTGACATGTTTTTCCGGGTTGACGACGACGGGCTCCGGACCGGCCATGGCCTGGGCCTGGCGATCAGCGCGAAAATCATCAGCCGCCTGGGCGGGACCATTGCCGCCAGGAACGCGCCGGAAGGCGGTCTGTGTATCGAGATAAAACTGCCGATAATCTGGAATGGAGAGGACGATGAACGGCAAAGTTTTAATAATAGATGACGACCCCTATATTTCCAAAATTCAGCGGACCTATCTGGAAAAGGCCGGGTTTGAAGTTTCAACGGCTTTGGACGGTGAAAGCGGCTATGCCCTGGCGCTCGGCGAACAGCCGAAGATGGTCATTTTGGATTTGAATCTCCCGGGGGCGACCGGTTTTGAAATTTGCCGGCGGATGAGGGAAAAACTGGACATGCCCATAATCATTGTCACCAGTCGGACTGATGAGGCCCTAAAAATCAAGGGGCTGGAACTGGGGGCGGTCGATTACGTCACCAAGCCCTTCTCTACTCCGGAACTTGTGGCCAGGGTCAAAGCCCAGTTGGCCCAGGGCGACCGCTTGGCCAGATCAATAAATCCTGAAAGTCGGTCGGAGAGAAAATTCGGACGAATCAGGATCATGCTTGACAATCGCGAACTTTATATCGGCGGCCGAAAAATAAAGCTGCCCCTGAAAGAATATGAATTACTCTGCCATTTATCGGCCAATCCCAACCTGGACTTCAGCACCGAGCAGCTTTATGAAGCCGTCTGGGGCAATGACCGCCAGGGCGACCTGAAAACCGTGGCGGTCCACATCAAGCGTCTTCGCGACAAAGTTGAGGGCGATCCTTCCAAACCCCGCTATATTCAGACTATTCAAGGCCGCGTCTATCGCTTTGTGCCTGATTGATCCCCTCCCTTGAACCGGCCCTGTCGTTCTGACTGGACGGCACGGGAACCGTTCGCCAGCGCCCGGCCATGGCCTTATGCACCATATTTTCATAACGCAAGGCCTGGTAAAGGGAATCCAGAGCGGACAGACGGGAACTGTTGGCGGCATTGATGGCCGACAGCCAATCCGACAGTTCGGCGGCTCCGCTGTCATAGCGATCCCGCTGGTAAACGGCAACGCGCAGGTCTTCGGCGTACTTGCGGCGGATATTGTCCAGATTGCGCCGGGCCTGGGTATAGGCGAAGTAATAAGTGTCCACTTCGTTGAGGGCCGTGGTCAGGCTTTGCTCGAAAGCCAGCCGGGCGCTTTCAAAATCCAATTCTGAAATCCTGAGATTGTTCAGAACCCGGTTCCAGTCCAGGAAAGGCAGGCTGAGGGAGGCGCCGGCGCTGGCGACGGGATTGTTGAGGGCGGTGCCGATGGAATTCGAAGACGAGGCCAGGGCCGAACTGAGGCTGATGGTGGGCAGCCAGCCCTTTTCAGCCACTTCCACGTTTTTAAAGGCCTTTTCCAGGCGAAATTCGGCCGCCCGCAGATCGGGCCGGTTGGCCAGCACCGCCAGGGGCACGTCAAGGTCAAGGCCCGGCAATTTGAGCCTGGCCAAAGTGGGGGGGCCGGAAAAAGCCAGGGGCGTGTCCGGCGGAAGGTTTAAGAGATTGCGCAGAGTCTGTTCGGCGTTTTTGTGCTGGGTCTCCAGGTCGGTGAGGCTGTTTTCGGCCGACAGCACTGACTGGCGGGCCTGGGCCTTTTCCAGGGCGGCCACTTTGCCGCTTTCGTATTTGGCCTTGACCATGTTTTCGACCAGCCGAAGATTGGCCAGATTTTTCCGGCTGGATTCGAGGGCGTCACCCAGATAGGCCAGGTTGTAATAGGCGTCCACAGTGCTGTTGACAAGGGCCAGGCGGCTGTTTTCCATATCTTCGACCGTGGCCAGATGTTCCCAGGCGGAGGCGCTGGCCGAAGCGGCCACTTTTCGCCACAAATCGAGTTCGTAGCTGAGGCTTGAATTTCCCCCGAAGGAACGGCTGGCGGGGCCGCCTTCATTGATGTTTTTACGGGTCGAGGACTCCAGGCCGCCGGAGAATTTGGGAAAAAGATCCAGGCCGATGAGCCGGGCCTGATAAAGAGCCCGGTTGACGCTGACGGCGGCCTTGGCCAGATCGAGGTTGCGGGCCAGGGCCAGTTCCACCGTCTCGTTCAACTGGGGATCGTCATAGATTTTCCACCATTCGGGCTCCAGTTGATAACGGGCCTTGACTTCGGCGTCATAGGCCAGGCGTTCCGCAAGGTTCTGCTCCGGCCGGCTGACCCGGGCGCAGCCGACGGCCCCGAAGATCGCCAGGGCAATTAGGGTTATGGCCGTCAACGGCCTCATGCCGGCCTCCGGTTTATTCATAAGCCAGGGCGTCAATGGGATTCAGCATCGAAGCGTTGCGGGCCGGCATATAGCCGAAGCCTATCCCGATCAGGCTGGAACAGCCCAGCGCCAGAAAGACGGAAGCGGTGGAGAAGGACATGGTGAAATCGCTGGAGAAGCTGTTGAAGCCCAGACCGATGGCCCCGGCGAAGACGATGCCGGTCAGCCCGCCGAAAACGCACAGGAGCACGGCTTCGATGAGGAACTGCTCCAGAATGTTGAAACGCCTGGCCCCGATGGCCATGCGCACGCCGATTTCCCTGGTGCGTTCGGTAACCGAGACCAGCATGATGTTCATCACCCCGATGCCGCCCACCACCAGCGAGATCAGGGCGATGGAGGAAATCAGGATGGTCATGGTCTGGCTGGTGCTGGCGATGGTCTGCTTGATGGTGTCGGTGTTCTGGGTATAAAAATCTTTTCGGCCGTGCTTGACGGTCAGGAGGTTGGTCAGGTTCTTCTCCGCCACCTGGGAACTGATCTGGTCGTTGACTTTGACGATGATGGAGCTGATATGGCGGTCGCCGCTGATCTTGCTCATCACCGCGGTATAAGGGGCCCAAAGGCTCAATTGATCGGAGGGGCCGAACATGGCGGTCTGGGGCTGAGTGACGCCGATGATGGTCAGCGGCTGTCGCCGGAAGATGATGACCTGGCCCAGGGGATCCTGGCCGTAGGGAAAGAGCTTGTTTCTGGTGTTGGGATCGATGACCACCACCGAAGCCACGTCGTTGACGTCGGCCTCGTTGAAAAGACGGCCTTCCGCGATTCTCAGTCCCCGCACATCGAAGAACTGCTCGCCCACCCCGTTGAGCGAGGCCGTCAAGGTCTGGTTGCCGAAGGCCAGATTGCCGTTGGTGGAAACGCTGGGAGTGGAGCTGTCCAGATAGCTTTGCTGGGCCAGAATGTCCGAGTCGGACACCGTCAGCGTCCGCACCCGGGCGCTGCGGCGGTCGCCGAAGCCGGTGCCGGGATAGATGCCGATGGTATTGGTGCCCATGGAACTGATGTTGGCCATGATGCGTTCCTGGGAACCCCGGCCCAGAGCGACGACCGAGACCACCGAGGCGATGCCGATAATGATGCCCAGCATGGTCAGGAGCGACCGCAGCTTATGGGCCATGATGGCCTGGATCGACATTTTGAAGGCTTCAAGGAACTGGTCGCGATAAAAGGCGAAGGGATTGACGCCGTTTTCCACCTGGCTTTCATAGTCGGCCGCGCTGAAAGCCTGGTCCCGCCTCCGGTCGGAAATTACGAGGCCGTCCTTCAGCTCGATGATCCGGTGGGCATGGGCGGCGATGCTGTGGTCGTGGGTGACCAGGATGATGGTGTGCCCGTCCCGGTGCAGAGTCTCCAGAATACCCATGACCATCTCGCCGCTTTTGGAGTCAAGGGCGCCGGTGAGTTCATCGGCCAGAATTATATCGCCGCCGTTCATCAGGGCCCGGGCGATGCTGACCCGCTGCTGCTGACCGCCGGAAAGCTGGTAGGGAAAATTTTTAAACTTGTCGTCCAGGCCCAGGCGGGTCAGGAGTTCTCTGGCCCTTTCCATCCGGGTCAGATGGCTCAGGCCGGCGTAGACCGCCGGCAGGGCGACATTATCCAGGGCGGTCAGGCTGGGCAAAAGGTTGTAACGCTGGAAGATGAAGCCCAATTTGCGGCCTCTGACCCAGGCCAGAGCGTTGGCCGACAGACCGCTGGTTTCGATGCCGTCCACTTTATAAGTGCCTGAGCTGGGAACGTCCAGGCAGCCGATGGTATTCATCAAGGTGGTTTTGCCCGAACCGGACTGCCCGATGATGGCCACAAAATCGCCGCGCTTGATTTCCAGGTCGATATCCCTGAGCACGTGAATGCGGCTTTCCCCCTCGCCAAAAAATTTGTTTACCTTATGTAATTCAATAATGTTCATGATCGGCTCATAACCTGGGGCCGCCGGCGCCGGCGCCGCGGAATTGAGTGCTTCTGCCGGCCTGAGCCAATTCCGAGGTCGACATCTGGGCGGAAACCACTTCATCGCCTTCTTTAAGGCCGGCGACCACCTCCGTGTTCATGCTGTCGAAAATTCCGGTCTCTATCTCTCTTTCCACCGGCCGGCCTTTTTCCATAACGCTGACCAGGGCCCTGCCGCCAGTCAGGGGCGGGTTGAATCCGGCTGGCGCCGGCCCCTCGCCACGCCGCCCTTGACCCGCGCCGTCCAGGTCACGCTGGCCGCCACGCCGCCCCTGACCGGCCCCTTCCTGGCCCGGCCCGCCGCCACGCCGGTTCTGAGCTTCTCCGTTCATAGCTTGCCCGCCGCCACGCCGGTCCTGGGCACTGCTTCCGGCCTGGCCCGAACCCTGGCCAGGCCCGCCGACCGGCCGAAGGGCGATGGTCGGCACGATCAGAACGTCACGGGCTTCGGCAATGGTGATGGTGTTCTGGGTGGTCATGCCGATGCGCAGGATACCGCGCTCGTTGGGGACGACGAATTTTCCATAATAATATATGGCCGTCCCGGCGTCGGTGGCGCCGGTATACTTGCCGTCGGAAAGGGTGATCAAACCTGGGTCGACCATATGCAATTCTCCGCTGAAGACGCGGTTCGGCTCGGACAGGATGCTATAGGTCACCCTCATGCCGGGTTGGACCTTGGTGACATCACCTTCGGATATCTGCATACGGATTTCCATCTGGCTGAGGTCGGCCAGATGGACGATGGTGGGCGCGGCCTGGTTGGCGTTGACGGTCTGGCCTTCCTCCACCGGTATGGAAACTACCGTGCCGTCGAGAGGAGCGGAGATGCGGGTATAACCCAGATTGGTTTCAGCGGTGTTGACCGAGATGACGGTCTGGGCGATAAGCGAGGTTGTTTCATCCACCGCCGCCCGAGCCGAAGCCAGGGTATTTTCGGCATTTTCCAGACTTTCATCGGAGGCCGCATCGCGTTTTTTCAGCTTCAAGGCTCTTTCGTATTGTTGTTCAGCTACTTTCAAGGCTATTTTGCGGGAAACCAGTTGGGCTTCATAGGTTTTGAGCTTGGCCTTGTTGATTTCCAGATCATTGCGCTGGGTGGTCGAATCAATTTCGGCGATCAGTTCGCCTTTTTTAACCTGCTGACCGAGAGTGACGGCCAGAGTCTCAATCTGCCCGGAAACCTGAGCGCCGACGTTGACCAGTTGCACCGCCGCCACTTCGCCGGTGGCGTTGACGGTTCTGACGATGTTGCCCCGGCGAACCTGTTCGGTCAGGTAGCTGACCTTTTCCGCACCGTTGGAGCAGCTTCTGAAAATAACCAGAAGCAGAAGCGCGGCCAGGGCGATCATCATTTTTTTTCCAAAAATAATTTCAGACGCGGACATAGGCAAAAACACTCGCTGTCAGTGTCGATCGGTAAGCCCGGACGGGAAGATTGGGGCACAGTATGTCGCGCCCTAATATTTGTTCAGGCCAAAGTGCTGTGTGATGGGTTCTGCAAATGAAAGGCCTGATTCCGCATTAACAGCGGTTAATTGTCATCGTTTTTTAAAGGCGGGGATTGCTTGATAAATTTTGGGGATTGTTTACCCGGCCTCCAAAATACGCCCTGAGGCCCGGCAGACCTTGATGGATATTTTTTGCCGCAGGCGAGTAAATATTGCCCGGCTGTCGTCATCGTCAGAGCTCTGGTCCGCAAGCGTTTATTTAGCCGGGCGGCAGGGGATTTTTCAATGAGGCTATTGGCAGGGGATTTTTTGGGCGCTGATAATATACCTATAGGGGGTAGTGCTTACGGACGCTATGGCCGGATCATTCGCCGAGCGCCGGGAAAAGCTGAATACCGGGCTCTGTTGATCACCCTCACCCTTTGGCCGGCTGTCCGGAGCCGACGGGAAAAATAGGAAAATTCAGTATTCGGGAGCGAGGGGGGCTGCTGATTTCGACGGAGGAACCCAGCCAGCGAATCAGCAATCCGGGCTCCGGGTGGTCGTGGTTCAAACAAGTGGGCCGCATTTCAAAATGGCTGGCGGGTCGCTCGGAACTGAGCTCCAGAGCGCTGATTTCCCGGCAGGTCTCCGGATTCAAGTCCTGAATGAAATATTTAAATATCCGGGACTCGGCGCCGCTGTAGTTCACCGACCGGCTCAAGCTGGTCCGGCGCATTATTTCACGGCGAAGATAGATCAGATCCGTCCGAACCTGTTCCCGGCCATAGGCCTTTTCCGGCGCTAAAGTGGGCGGGGAGGCCAGGCGCCCGGGCGGGCGATTGTCTTTTAAGACCAGAAAGGCGGCCGTGACCGCGATAAGCACCACCATTGAGCAGATCAGGGCCTGAAGCCGGTAATTGGGGGGCCTGAGCAGCGACAGAATGACCAGGTCTTCATCATTAAAAAAAGCCGCGGCCAGCCCGGCCCTTTCCGGCCTCAGGCGATCGAGCAGGGCCTGGGCCTCAGGGCTGCGCCCCCCGGCCCTGTCGGGCCGGCTTTGCGGCGGCCCGGCGCCTGGGGCCGGCCTATCGGCCGCCCAGTCAAAACCCTGAGGCCTGATGAAAAAACGTTCGGCGCATTGAGGACATTGGGCCCAGGCGCCGGCCTGGGGCACTTTATCATCCGGCACGAAACAACGGGCCCGACATTTGGGACAAGTCAGCTTCATAAACCCTCCCGGCTTCAGCGGCCGCGGTGACCGGCCTTGAGGCTGTCGCCGGGCGACAGCCTCGATAATGGGAAGTCAGATCAGCGCCGCAGCAATTCGCTCCAATCCAAGATCTCGCGCCAACTGATCACGCCGCTGACCGGGCTCTTCTCATTCGGGATGTTGATAAAATCAACATCCAGGCGGTTGTTCGTGCTTACCTTGGTGCCTTTGCTGCTGGAAACCAGGTAAATGGCGGAACTCATACCCAGCACTTTCCGAAGGTTGGTGCTGACCACCCGGTTCCTTTTTCCGTCAGGGCCGATCTTGTCAGACGCCCCGGTCGCTTCCCAGGCGGCGCTGGTCCCATAGGTCAGGAAATCAGGGTGGGGAAGGCCGTTGAAGGCGTCCAGCAGATAGGGCCGGCTGTAGCCCAGACCGCCGCAAATATCGCTCGAGGGCTCATAGGTGGTGAAGGACACATAGGCGCCCCCCCCGGCGACCGGCATTATGGCCGGTTTAAACAAATTCATCTCATGGGTTATGCCGGTCTGGGTCGCAGTGCTCCGCCACCAGTCGCTTTGCGGATAGGAAGCCGGGCTTTTCAGATCAGCGACATTCAGCCTCTGGCTCAGGCTGCCGGCCAGGGCCCGTTTCCAGCCGGCGGCGCCGCTTTGGGTGAAATAACGGCTCAGGTCCTGATAGCGGCCTATGGTCTGGCCGGTCAGGGTGGTGAAAGCCGGGGCGGCGTCGCTGGCGCCCGAAGTCCAATTGGAGAGGTCGCCGTTTTCATAAACCACGATATTGCTGACATCCTCGACTTTATCGGGCTCGGCCGGCTCGAAAGTCGGCAGGCCCAGGCTCCCCTGCTTCTCCCTGATCCCGTAGAAATAATGGAGATGGTTGAAGTTGCAGAGTTTATAGTCAGCGCCGTTCAGAATTTCGCAGGGGGTGCTGTCGGCCTGGCTCCACATGCGGCCGGTGCCGAAATAGACCCAGAGCCGGCCGTCGGAGTCGTAAGTGGCCTCAATCGCGCCGGTTATCGCTTTGCCGGCGTTGAAGAATTCAGCCAGTTGCCACTGGGTCGGCATCAAGCCCTGGCCGTCGTCGCCGGAGACCAGCTGAACCCGCCATATGCCGCCGCGGTCATTGTAAGAGGAGGCGGCTTCATAGCCGGACGGCCCGGCCGGGAACTTGGAGGCTATGGAACGTTCGGCGCTCGACTGCGTCAGGCTCAGGTAAATCATGGGATTGCTCCAGCGGGTATGATAGACGTAAGACGCATAGCTCCCCATTCGCGGCGTGGCCACCCCGAAGGAATCCGCAAAGAAACTGTCGGGCACCCCGGAGTCCATATATTGCTCGCCGTTGGCCAGGCTTTGCCGCTCGCCGGTGAGGGCCTTGACCACGAAAATCCGGGCCGACTGATTGCTGTAACCGCTGTAGGCGTTCGAGCTTTCAGCCGTGGTGCTGCCGTCGGGCTCATCCCAGGTCGGCCCGCTGGGAATGAAGACGAACCAGTCATCGGGGGTATTGCGGTCCTCATGGTACTGGAGGCGGACGGCCACCGGCTTGGCCACCGGCAGACCCAGTTGGGGATCGGAAAAGCTCCACAGGAGCTCCGGCTCCCGCTCAGGATCGGTTATATCCAGGGCGAAAACTTCGGAGTAGGAATAAGAGCCGTCGTTCAGTTCGATGCTGCGGCCGCCCAGGCGCAGAGTGGAGATCAGCAGCGTGCGCCAGCGGGTCTCGTCGCCGCTGCATTTTTTGACGCTGGGCTGCCATTTCCCCCCCGGAGACCAGGAGCCCGGGCTCCAGACGTTCCCGTCCGCGGAACAGATGCCGTTCTGGTCGCTGACTCTTTTCACCTCCACCGCCACCGGCTTGAGGTCCACATAATAACTGTGGTCGTATTCCGGGTCGCTCAGCCATTTCAGGTGCGGCAGAACAGATTTGGGAATGAAGGCCCACAGTTCGGCGCCCATCTCGTGGGCCACCCGTTCCGCGGCGGCCCCGTTCGGCGGGCTTTTGAAGTGCCGGGGGTCGAAATAGGGATCCTCGGCCTGATAGCCGGCGCTGCCCTGTTTCAGGCTGACGGCGAAACCCAGGTTGACCGCGTGGAGCATACCGTCGTTGCTGCCGAAATAGGCCACGTGCCGGCGGTTGGCCTGGGCGATCCGGTAATCGGAATAAGAGGCGTCCCGCTGGGTTACGTCATAGTTCGAAAAAGCCGGGCCGACAATGACCGGAGTGGAATTGATGACGTCGCCCAGCCGCCAGGTTTTGACCGACTGCCCGAAGCCGCGCCACGGGGCTTCCACCTGCCGCGAACGCAGGCCCGGCTGATCCTGGCCCATGACGTAGTTGACCAGGCGGCGGCCTTCCTCTTCATTCCCGACTCTCAGGTATTTTTGGTATTCCTTGAATTTGCCGGGGCTGTCGGCATCGCTGATAATGTCGGCGCTGAAGAGCTCCAGGCTGCTCTTTCGATCCGCGGGCGGCGTATTGAGCGGCTGGACGGCGGGTTTTTCGTAGTAGATCCGGCGCCCTTCCTCGGCCGGCCGGCCATAGGCGCGCGGCGTAAGCACCGCGGCGTCATTTAATTCAGCCAGATTCGCGGCCAGATCCCAAAGGCTGAAGACGCTTTCCAGGGTCTGGCCGGGCAGTGAACCGTGATCTTCGGGAAGGCCTTCCCCGAATTGGTCGGGCTTCAGGGTGATCAGGGGACCCTCGCTGCCTTCGTGGAATTCGACTATCCAGTCGCCGCCGCTCAGTTCGGGCAAGTCGGGACTGTAGGGCGTGCCGCGGGGATTGCCGTTGGTGGCCAAGGTCAGGATGCCGTCCTGATTGGAATCTTCCCTCAGGTTGCCCCAGGCGTCGATAAAGAAGGCGTAGACCCCGCCCACCCAGCCCACGGCCGGCAGGGAGCTGTTGACGGCGCTCTTTTTGTTGTAGTCGCTGTGGTAATAGGTCCGGATGGCCAAGCCGCCGCCCAGGACCGAATTGATGGTGGCCGCGGTCGGGGTGCCGGTGCTCATGGCCCCCAGGATGCGGGTGAAGGCCTTGTCCAACTGGTCTTTGAGCTGGGTGAGGTTGGCGGCGTAGAAATAGTTGTCGGGGTTGCCGTCGCCGTCGCCGTCCCATTCGGAGACATTGTGTTCCACTTCGCCATAGGCGTCGCCCGGCCGCCCGTCGTTGTCGTAATCATTAAAACCGCCGTATTTGGCCGCCAGCCACAGGGGATTGGGCAGGTTTTCCCCGGCCTGGGCGCTGTCGTCGCCGAACTTGAACAGGCGGGTGGCGGTCAGGGGCAGCTTGGGGCTGCCGCAATAGGGCACATTTTGGCCGCCGATCAGTTTCCGGATGCCCAGGGAGTCCTCCTGCGAAGTACTGTAGGTGGCGTATTGAAACGAGTAAATGGAGGTCAGGCTGCTCAGCCCGGCCGCCGGGCAGGTGGGCGGAGTGTTCATTTTGTGGGCCACCGGCCGGCTGCCGCTGCTGTTGATGTCATCGGCTACATAGGTGGTGTCGGAGATGATTTCCAGGTAGCCCCCGTCGGCCGTGGTGCCGCTCATGGTATAGCCGACCTGGGCCGGGTAGCTGTTGTTCGTGCCGCCGTCGGTGTAGAGGAACATGGCCAGGCCGACGGCCTCGGAAACATCGTCGGGATGGTCTATTTTCTTGTAATACTTGCCGGCGGGGCCGATGAGCCCGTAAATATCGATCACTTCACCATAGCGCCTTTGGCCGTTGGGCCGGCCGCCGGTATATTGAGCGGACGAGACGCTGGTCTCCATGAACGACGGATCAGCCGTACTTTTGATGTAGTTCGGGGCTTTAGGGTTGTCCCAGCTTTTGTAGACCCATTCGTAGCCGCGATACAGGAGCGTGCCCCTTTTAAAGGCGTCCGCTTCCGCAAGGTTGGTGAGGCCCGTAGTGCCGGCGTTGGAAAGGTTTTTGCCGTAACAGGTCTCGCCGGGCCGGCATTCCCGGATCAGGTCGAAATAATAGCGGGCCCCCACGTCACGGTCGTAGTCCACATAGTTGCCGGTGCCTTCCAGGTGGTCGTCGAAGTTGACGAAAACCGCGCCGCTGTAAGGTTGCCCGCGCTTGTCGGTCTTCCAGTGAATGATGAAGGTGTTGATGGCGTTGGTGGAAATGGTGCCGCTGGCGGCGGTCGTGCTGATGGTGGCGCCGCCGGGGCTGGAGGTGGCGATGGCGATGGGGGCAAAGGATATCTGCCCTTTCAGGCTACCCTGGCTGTCGTCTTCGTAAACCTTGAAAGTCAGGTCAGGAAAAGGGGAAGCCATGGCCACCGCGTAAGTCTGAACATTGCGGCCGTCGTACAGGTCGTGGGTGTTGCCGTAATAGGCGGCGGCCACGAGGCTGTAGCTGCCGTAGGTCTGGGGATCGGTGGGGCAGATGCCCCGGGCCAGGGCCAGGTTGCTCAAGGGTTTGGCGGTGCAGGTGTTGTCGTCGCCGGCGCCGACGGCCTGGGTCGAGCCGCCGCTGTTGCCGGTGGCCCGGCCGGCGCCCGGGTTGCTGTTGGCTATATAGAATTTGCGGCCGTTTTTATTGTAGCCCTCGTGTCCGGTGACCACCGCCAGGTATTTTTCCATGTTGAAGGCGTCGGTCAGATCTCCGGGCAGGCTGCGGCCCCGGTAGGGCGTCCGGCTCAGGCCCTTGATGTTTCCGATATGCGTGGGCGACTGGTGGGGGCTGCCCGGGAGCATGTCGGCGTCGTGGCTGGGGGTGACGTCGCTGATGACCATGATCACCGGCTGCAGGCATTCCCTGACCTTCGAATAACTGTGTTTCGCGGTATCGGACAGATTGAAGGGGCTGGCCCAGTTGTCGACCTTGTCGGTGCTGCTCATCGGGCTAGATTCGGAGAACATGTTGGTGGTGGGCGCCCTGGATTCCCCGGCAAAATAGAGCAGCGCCTGATAAACCATCTCCCCGATGGGGTTGCCGAAGTTGGACTGGGCCGGTGATTCCCAGGAGTCGCCGCTGCCGATCAACTGTAATTTGTCGATGATCTTCATCATGCTGCCGGCGACGAAAGTTCCGTCTTCATTGATCTGGTCATCAATGAATTTGACGTTCTGGCGCAGGTAGCCGCCGTCCCAGCGGTTGCCGTTGTTGACCACGCCGGTGAAAAGACCGAAAAGGGCCGAGTCCCCTTCGCCGTATTTCTGCAAAAGGCCCACCGGCTTGTAGGCGTTCTGGTATTGCTGGCAGAAGTCGCCCTCTTCCAGATAATCAAGATCGTCCGGAGTCTTGCCGGACAGGGGCCGGCAGACTTCCACCCGGGCGCTGTAAGATGAAAAAGCCTGGGCGCTGATGCTGGAGTTGCGGGGGTTGGCGGCGCCTGATTCGGGCGTGACCCAGTCCCAGATGCGCACGCCTTCGGGGTTGCCGGCGCTGCTGACCGGGTTGACGTTGTGGGCGATATGCAGAAGCTGTCGGCTGCGGGCGAAGAAATGCCCCCGACCGGCGGCGGGTTTGTCCAGGTTGGTGTATTTGGTGAGGTCGTAATAAGGCGAAGACGAGCTTTTGGTCATCCAGATGGAATCGCTCCAGAGCTCCATGCCCCAGACGTGCGAATTTTCCTGCACCGAGGAGGGCTCCAGAACGGCCGGGGAAAGTTCGTTGATGTTGTTGCCGCTCCCGCTGACGGCGCGCTTGCCGCCGTAAAGAACCTTGCGGACGGCGTCGATGCGGCTGGTGACCACCCAGTTGAGCCAGTTGCCGCTCCAGAGCCGGGGGCCGCCGCCGGCATTGCAGATGCCGACCGCCGAACGGGGGGCCGGGTGATCGGCCGGGAAATTGCCGACGCCGGGCAGAGCGGACGGGCCGTCGGGAATCGCCCGGCTTTTTCTGGTGAACATGGAATTTTCATAAGAATAGCAGGAATAGGAGTCAAAATAGCCGAGATAGACGATCGACGGGTTGAAGCCGATATCCAGACCGCCGTCGCCGTTGACGTCCATGGTGTCGCTGTAGGCCTGCATGAACATCTTCTGGTCCTTGCTCATGACCAGCAGAACCGCGGGTATCTGCCCGCCGGTCAGCAGCGGCGGGCTGACCGTGTAATGCGGCAGCGCAGGGGGGATCGCGGCGGCTCGTCCGGCTGTAAGCAGCATGACAAGCAGGGCTGTGGCGACAGTTTTTTGCATGATTCCAACTCCGTTTACGGGCCGACGCCCGCCTTGCTGGCAACGGGAAACGAAACAGTCGCTTTCCCGGGGGTAGTTCAATAGTAAAAAATAGCCCGGTACAGGACGGTCAGGACGCTTTGCGGCCCCACATCTTCGGCCGGGCTGGAGATGCCGAAGAAAGAGCTCGAAGATCTGTCCGACGGCTGGCGCCCGAACACCGAGATGGCAAAAGACATGGTCACCGGCTGAGGATTGCCGGAACTGCCGCTGTCGGCAATGCCGATCGAGGTGCCGGCCATATGCCCGGAACCGCCGGCCATATCCATTTCCTCACGGAAATCCCGGGTGACGGCCACGGTGGACACCAACTGGCCGCCGGCCCGGTCGTAAATCAGCAGGTCGGGCTTGTGGGAGCCGTCGTTGACGGCGCCCGAGCCGGCGGAAGCATAACGGGTCTTGATGGAGCCCCGGTCAAAGGCGGTCAGCAAATTGGTCCGGCCGAAACGTCTCTGGCCGTCGGCGTCGTTCGGAAATTCAATGGAATAGGCGCTGTCGAGCTGGCCTGACGGCCCCGTGACGGCCTCATCGCTCAAATAACTGTCGATTTCGTAATCGCCGGCGCTGGCGATCAGGAGCACGTTGAGCAGTTGAGAGGCGATGGCCGTGGCGGAATCAGCCCTGGTGAAAGCGTCGCGGCTCTGACTGGTGTTGCCGGAGATCTGAATTTCGGTTCTGGTGTTCAGCAGCAGCACGGCGCCCAAAAAGGCCATAATGGCCATGGCCGCCATCGTGACCGGCAGGATCACGCCCTGGGGGCGCCGCCGGTCGACGGCCGAAGCCGCCCGGGCTTCCGCCGGCCGATCGGGATTTTGAGAGTTCGAACGCTTTTCAGGCATTTTTTACCTCGTCGATGGTTCTTCCGGGCCGAAGAGCGGGCCGATATCAGAAAGCGGCCAAGACCGAGACATAGCGCAGGGGTTGAAAGGCCCCGGGCCAACTGATCTCCACTTCCACCTCATTGCTTTGGGAAGTCGGGCAGCCCTGCCTTAAAACCGTCCGGCGGATGTAGAGGACCTCATTGGCGTCCTGGCCTTCAGGAATATGAAGGCCCAGGCGGTTCAGCCTCTCTTCGACCTGCACTCCGCCGGAACGCAGTTCAGCGGGCATCTGGGAAACCGGCAAGGCGCTTATCTGGTCTATTTTCGATTCGGCCAGAAAAACGGCCACCGTGCGCCGGTCCGCCAGGGCCCCGCCGCCTATGGCTTTGCTTTCCATCATAATGGCCGCCAAGAGACCGATGGAGATCATAAAGACGGCCGCCAGCGTCTCCAAAATGGTAAAGCCGGGTTTCATTTTTTTATGGCGATCGTTTTGTTTCATCGAGAAGCCCCCAATCTGTCAAAGCCGCTGAGTCTTGACCTGCCCGGTGGTGGCGGTCAGGTTCAGATTCCAGGCCAGGCGGGTTCTATCCCGGTTAAAGGCCTTGGAGACAAAAAGCAGATCCAGCGGCGGACCCCAGCGGCTGACGATTTCCCCGCCCGGCAGACACAGGAAGACCAGCACCACGTTACTGGTCTCCAGAGGCGGCGAACCCGGAACTTTAGATGAAACCACCGGGGAAAGCTGAAAAAAGGCCTTATAGCGTTCATAACGGGCGGATTCGGACGGCGCCGGCTCATTGCGGTAGATGATCGCGGTATTCCGGTTAAGACTTCTGGCGGCGCCGCCATCCCCCAAGTCCAGAGTCCGCCAGGCCACGCCCTCGCCGCTTTCCAGAAAGAAAACCTGTTGACCGCTCAATTGGCAGACTTCCGCCGCTCCGCCCACCGCCTGCGTACAGTCAATGGTCACCCTGACCGGCCGTTGACCGTTGATGGCCGCCAGCCGGGCCCGCTGAACGGCCGAAGCGACCGACCTGACATCGGCCCTCACCTCAAAATAAGGCCGCTGCCGGTCATAGGCCGCCAGGCCCAGAAGCATCAAGATGGCCGAAACACCGAGCACCGCCAGCATCTCCATCAGGGAAAATCCGGCCGGCCGGGGCGACCGCCTCTTCATAACGCGGCGGGACAGATTGAACATGCGCTTTCCCCTTCTTTACCACATCTAACGAATGCGGTTGCGTAAGGTTACGGTCTCGCTGAGAACGCGACGCGGATGGCCGTCCGCCGTCGGTTCCACATCAATGCGGTTATAAAGAGAGATGGCTTTGTGTCCGCCGTGGTAGGGGTCTCTTTCCGGGCTGCGGTGAATGGCGGACAACTGCAGCGCCTGAATGGGGTTGGCCTTCAGATCAATATGTTTCAAGTCACTGTGCCCGTTGGTCCACTCGGCGGTGTTCTCGCCCCGTAAAAAATAAATCGCCTGGAGATCTTCAAAGCCGGGGGCTTCCACCACCGCGCCCTTTTCGTCGGCGTCGCCGAAGTCCTGGCCGTGGAGGTTGGCCATCAGGTTCCTGTTCAGCTCATCGATGAAATAGGTCACCAGTCGAATTTCCCGAACGTTATATATCTTGGAACCGACCGGAAAGCTCAGGCCGTCGGGGAAGTTGCGCGGCAGGGCTTTGACCCGGTAACGTCCGCCCGTTCCTCCGCCTTCGGTCGCGAGATACTCGACAATGACCGCCTCGCCTTCCGGATTGACCACCGCCCACTTGTCGCCGGCATTAAAAATATGTTGCCAATCAATATTGTCCTCCCAGAGGTCACTGAGCGCTATCCGGGTTTTCAAAAGGCCTGAATCGTAGGTGAAATCCTCTTCCAGAACTCCCAGGGAACTGCCGAATTCCGGGGCCAGCCAGCAGATGGTCACGCTGTCGCTGCCCCCGTCTCCGCCGTCCACCCCGTAAATGGCC
Source organism: Candidatus Adiutrix sp. (assembly GCA_031263565.1). GTDB lineage: Bacteria > Desulfobacterota > Desulfarculia > Adiutricales > Adiutricaceae > Adiutrix. The sequence continues at coordinate 24,968 of JAISFR010000114.1, forward strand.
CTGGCCCCGTATTCGCTCTCGCCTTCATACTTAAACCAGTCGCCCGCCTTTTCATCATAAAACTGAAGGCGCTCGGTCAGTCCGTCGCCCAGCATGGCAAATCCGCTGCCGGCCATCCGGGCGTCAACGGCCACGGAATGGAGGCCCACGCGCAGATTCTGCATCTGCGCCAGGATCTGCTCCTGGCGGGTGTAATTGTTGGCCGAGGAGAAAAAAACCGCGATCACCACTGAAAAAACTATCAGCCCCATCAGCATGGCCACCAGCAGTTCCACCAGGGTCATGGCCTTTTTCCAGCCGGGCCTTCCCGGGGGACTGTCCGGCCCGGCCGGGCGGGAAGCCGGGCGGACAGGCCCGGGGCGGCTGAAAATATGGGGCTTGGCTCTGGGCATAACTGCTTCTCCTTTATACAGTCCGGCAGAAAAGTCAGAAGCAAAAAACATTCCAACCGGGCAAATTTGTGACAAAAATTTATTCCGTAAATTCCGCTACTTCTTGTTTTACAATTCCGATTCTCCGCCCGGCTCGCAAGTCGCCTGTAAATATTTTTAACAGCGGTGGCAAAAATTTTAACAGCCATTGCCCTCCCGGGGCCGCCGGCCCCGCGCCACTCTTTTAGCTACATAATCGGGCCGAAATATGCTATGCTTTGCAACGGTCGAAGCCGGGCCCGCGGCTCGCGGACCCGGTCATTTACCGGTTATAAAAACACAGAAAGAAACAACGGTGGACTGGCATCTGGTTATCTTCAACACCGTCGGCGGCCTGGGCATGTTCATTTACGGCATGACCATCATGTCCGACTGCCTGCAGCGCATCGCCGGCGAACGGCTCAAAAGCATTTTGGCGGCGGTCTCCGGCAACCGGCTGGCGGCCTGTCTGACCGGTCTGGTCATCACGGGCATCATTCAGAGTTCCAGCGCCACCACGGTCATGCTGGTGGGCTTTGTCAACGCCGGGCTCATGAATCTGACCCAGGCCGTGGGCGTGGCCCTGGGGGCCAAGATCGGCACGACGGTCACCGGGCAGCTCCTGGCCTTCAATATTGCCGAAGTGGCCCTGCCGGCCGTCGCCCTCGGCACCTTTATGCGGGTTTTCTGCGGCAACCGCAACGCCCGGGAAATCGGCGGCATCATTTTGGGCTTCGGTTTTTTGTTTTTCGGCATGGAACTGATGAAAGCCGGGGTCAGCCCCTTCAAGGATTCGGGCCTGATGGTGGATTTTTTCACCCGCTTTGACGCCAACAGTTTCGGCGGCATTGTGCTCTGCATTCTGGTGGGCACCGGCTGCACCATGATCGTCCAGTCCAGTTCGGTGACCGTCGGCCTGACCATGGCTCTGGCCACCCAGGGCCTTTTGACCCTTCCGGGAGCGGCGGCCCTGGTTCTGGGCGACAATATCGGCACCACCATCACCGCCGAACTGGCCGCCCTGAAGACCGACGTGGCCGCCCGCCGCACGGCCCGGGCCAATTCCATTTGCAGTATTATCGGGGCCTCTTATATGGCCCTCTTATTTCCCTTCTATGTGGATCTGGTGGTATGGCTGACCCAGCTCGGTTCCAGCCTGGGCCCGGCCGACCTGGTGGTGGACGGGATCAAGCCCAATATCGCCCGTTACGTGGCCAACGCCCACAGCATATTCAATGTGATCAATTCCGCTGTTTTCCTGGTGGCTCTGCCCCTGCTGGTCAAGGCGGCCATCGCCCTGACCGCCAAAGGCAAGGAGCCGGACCGGGACGACCTGATGGCCCCCATGTTTCTGGATGAAGGCTCGCTTAAGACGCCCATGGTGGCCCTGAGCCAGTCCCGCAAGGAAATCGTCCGCATGGCTGAAATCAGCCGCCAGATGGCGGCCGACGTCTTTCCGGCCTTTGTCAGCCGAAAACGCCGGGACATGAACCGGCCGGACTTGAAAGAGGAAGCCCTGGACGGACTGCAGCGCTCCATTCACCGCTATCTGGTGCAGCTCTACGGCGACCACAACAGCCCGGAAGAGCAGGAACTCATCACCACCCAGATGACCATGGTCAACGCCATCGAACGGCTGGGCGACACCACCACCAATATCGCCGAACTGATCAGTTCGGCCATTGACAATAATGTCCAGCTCTCCGGCGAGGCCATGGGGGATTACCGGCAAATATCCGACACCGCCCTGGAGTTCTACGATCTGGTGGTCACGGCTTTCAAGGAAAACAGGGTCGATATCCTGCCCCGGGCCAAGGAACTGGAAGAACGCCTGGATCAGATGCGCCTGACCATGCGCGACGGTCACCTGACCCGCCTGAGAGAGGGCGTCTGCAATGTGGACCAGGGCCTGGTCTTCACCGACATGCTCAATTATTTCGAACGCCTGGGGGATTATCTGCTGAAGATCAGCCGGGCCTGGGTGGAACAGGCGGCCACCACTTTGTAAAGGGCCATATTTTCAAGGTTGGAAGGGAGACTTGTCATGAGGGAACGCATAGTGGTCAAAGAAGGCGACATCACCAAAGAGACAGTGGAGGCCATCGTCAATGCCGCCAACAATTCCCTTCTGGGCGGCGGGGGGGTGGACGGGGCCATCCACCGGGCCGCCGGCCCCGGCCTCCTGGCCGACTGCCGCGCTCTGGGCGGCTGCGCCACGGGCGACGCCAAGGTCACCTGCGGCCATCAACTGCCGGCCAGATGGATCATCCACACCGTGGGCCCCGTCTGGCACGGCGGCCATAACGGCGAGCCGGGGCTCCTGGCTTCGGCCTACCGCCGCTCCCTGGAGGAAGCCGCCCGGGTCGGGGCCAGGACGGTGGCCTTCCCGGCCATTTCCACGGGCGTTTACGGCTACCCCAAAGACAAGGCCGCTTGCGTGGCCGTCAGCACCATCAGCCAATTTTTGGCTCAACACCCGGAAATTGAGGAAGTGCGGCTGGTCTGCTTTTCGGCCGATTCCGCCGAAACCCATTGCCAGGCCCTGGAACAGGCCCTGGAGAACGCCTGAGCGCAACCAGCCCGCGGCCGACCAGCGCCGCGGGACACAAAAGCACGGCCGGCTTGAAGCCGGACCTTTTCGGGCCCGGTCAGAGCAGCCCCTCGGAGAGGGCCAGATTGTCGCAGTGAACGACTTCGTCGGAATGGCTGTAGCCCAGTATTTCGGCGATGCGGCGGCTGGGGCGGCCCATTATTTTCTCGATTTCGGCCGAACTGTAATTGCTGAGCCCCAGAGCCAGGGTCCGCCCCTCTTCATCCTGAACGGCCACCGGGTCCCCGGGGGCAAAACTCCCTTCGACCCCGCTGATGCCGCCGGGCAGCAAGCTCTTGCCCCGCCGGGTCAGGGCCTGGGCGCAGCCCCGGTCCACGGTGACCCGCCCTCTGGGCCGGCTGGCGAAGGCCAGCCAGTCTTTTTTGCCATGCAGTTTCTTGGGGTGCGGCCGGAAGAAGGTGCCCACATCCTGGCCCTCGACGATTTTCAGCAGAACATCGCGCCGGGCCCCGGAGGCGATGACGCTGGCCGTTCCGGCCTCGGCCAGGCGTTTGGCCGCCCGCAGCTTGGTGTACATGCCCCCGGAGCCCAAAGGCCCGCCGCCGCCGGCCAGGGCCAGCACCGAGGGGCTGATCCTCTCCACCAGCGACAACAGGCTGGCCTGGGGATCACGGCGGGGGTCGGCGTCATAGAGGCCCTCGATATCGGTCAGGTTGATGAAGAGTTCGGCCTCGGCCAGGCCGGCGACCAGGGCGCCGAGAGTGTCGTTTTCCCCGAATTTCAGTTCGTCCACGGCCACGGTGTCGTTTTCGTTGATGACCGGCACCACCTTGTGGGCCAGCAGGGTCTGGAGGGTGTTTTTGGTGTTGAGGAATCCGGCCCGGTCAGCCAGGTCGCCGGCGGTGATGAGAATCTGGGCGCTGAGGAGCCCGGCCTGGGACAAGGCCTTTTCCCAGGCGGCCATCAGAAAGACCTGGCCCACGGCGGCGCTGGCCTGCTTGAGTTTCAGGGTGCGGGGCCGTTCGGCCAGACCCAGTTTTTTAAAGCCGGCCCCAATGGCCCCGGAAGAGACGATCAGCACCTCGCAGCCCTGGCGGCGCAGAGTGGCCGTCTGCCGGGCCAGCGCTTTCAGGCGGTTGCCGGACAGGCCGTCTTTTTCAAAGAGAACATTGGTGCCCGCCTTGAAGACCAGGCGGCGGCACTTGCGCAGGGCTTGGCGATTTTCGAGCATAGCTGATCCGAAATTAGCCGGCGTTAAAATCCCAATCCAAGCCCAGGTCTACCGAAGGGGCCGAGTGGGTCAGGGCGCCGACGGAAATCATGTCCACCCCGGTCTGGGCCACGGCCCCGATGGTCTGGAGGTTGATGCCCCCGGAGGCTTCCAGGATGGTGCCCCGGACGGTGGGGTCGGGGTGTTCCCGGGTCAGGCGCACGCCTTCGCGCAGGATTTCCGGCCCGATGTTGTCCAGCATGATCATGTCGGGTCTGGCGGCCAGGGCTTCGCGAAGCTGCTCCAGGGTCTCGACTTCCACCTCTATTTTCAGGGTGTGGGGCGCCTGGCGGCGGGCCTGTTCCACGGCCCCGGCTATGGAGCCGGCGGCGGCGATGTGGTTGTCTTTGATCAGAATGCCGTCATAGAGGGCGAAGCGGTGGTTACGGCCGCCGCCGTGGCGCACGGCCGCTTTTTCCAATAAGCGCAAGCCCGGGGTGGTCTTGCGGGTGTCGATCACGGACACCCGGGGATTGTTGGCGGCGGCCACGTATTTGGCGGTCAGGGTGGCCACGCCCGACATGTGCATCAGAAAATTCAGGGTCACCCGCTCGGAGGCCAGGAGCGACTGCGCCGGCCCCTCGACCCGGGCTATTTCGGCCCCGGGGCGGAGGCGGTCGCCGTCAGCCGCCAGGGGGGTGAAAACAGCGGTGGGGTCCACCTGATGGAGAGTTTCCACGGCGGCGGTCAGACCGGAGAGCACCAGGTCGCCCCGGGCCACCAGGCTGGCCCGGCCGCGCCGTTTGTAAGGAATGGTCAGACGGGAGGTGATGTCGCCCGGCCCCAGATCTTCCTCCAGGGCCAGGCGGACGATGTCGCTTACGGAAAAGGGATTCATGGGGCCTCCATTTCCCTGAGCAGGTTCAAAGAACGTTTCAGGGTTTCAGTGCGGGCCTCCATGGCGCTGAGCCGTTCTCGGGTTTCCTCCACGATTTCCTCGGGGGCCTTGTTGACATAGTCGGCGTTGGCCAGCTTGGCCCGGGCGGCCTTGGCCTCTTTCCCCAGGCCGGCCAGTTCTTTTTCCAGGCGCCGGCTTTCCTCGGCCAGGTCGATGTGGCCGGCCAGCGGCAGCCAGACTTCGCCCCAGGGGAAGGCGGCCAGAGCCGCGTCGCGGGGTTTGGCCGTTTCCGCCCCGGCCAGGCCGAGGCTTTCGGCGCCCATGAGCTTCAGGAGCAGCGGGCTGTACTCCTCAAGGGCCGAGGCCAGGGCGGGCTCGCCGCACTTGACCAGCGGGGCCAGTTTCTGGGCCTGGGGCAGCCCGAAATCGGCCCGCATGGAACGCGTCGCCCGGGTCACATCCATCAGAAAGCCGATGCGCTCTTCGGCGGCCGGGTCCAGCACCTGATCGTCGCCCTCGGGGAAAGGGGCCAGCATGAGGCTGCCGGGGGCCCCGGGCAGTTTGGACCACAGTTCCTCGGTGACGAAGGGCATGATGGGGTGCAACAGTTTCAGAAGCACCGACAGGGAATAGACCAGGTTGGACTGGACGCTGACCCTGGCCGCCTCGTCCTCGCCGTAGAGCATGGGCTTGATGAGTTCCAGATGCCAGTCGCAGAACTCGTCCCAGACGAAGTGATAGATGACGTCGGCCAGGCGGTCGTAATAGAATTCGTCCAGATGTCGGCGCATCAGGCGCACGGTGCGGTCCAGGCGGCTGCGCAGCCAGCGGTCGGGAAGAGTGAGCGGGGCCGGCGCTCCATCGCTGAGGCGGGCCGCGCCGAGGTTATTTAAGACCAGCTTGGCGGCGTTCCAGAGCTTGTTGACGAATTTGCCGTAACCGGCAACGCGTTCGTCGCTCAGGCGGATGTCCCGGCCGTGCCCGGCCAGGGAACAGAGGGTGAAGCGGAAGGCATCGGCCCCGTAGCGGTCGACGATATTGAGGGGATCGACCACGTTGCCTTTGGACTTGCTCATCTTCCGGCCTTCGGCGTCCTTGACCAGGGCGTGGATGATGACCGTCCTGAAGGGCGTTTCCTTCATGAAATGGAGGCCCATCATCATCATCCGGGCCACCCAGAAGAAGATGATGTCAAAGCCGGTCACCAGGCAGGTGGTCGGGTAATAGCGCGCCAGGTCCGGGCTTTGGTCCGGCCAGCCCAGGGTGGAGAAGGGCCAGAGAGCCGAGGAGAACCAGGTGTCCAGCACATCCGGGTCCCGCTCCAGATCTTCCCCGCAGTAGGGGCAGGCCAAAGGATCTTCCCGGCTGACAATGGTCTGTCCGCAGCTCAGGCAATGCCACGCCGGAATCTGATGGCCCCACCACAACTGGCGGCTGATGCACCAGTCGCGGATATTGTCCAGCCACTCGAAATAGGTCTTTTCCCAGTTTTTGGGCACAAAGGCGGTTTCGCCGTCCCGCACGGCCCGGGCGGCCCGGGCGGCCAGAGGGGCGGTGCGGACGAACCACTGCCTGGAAAGGTTGGGCTCAACCACGGTTTTGCAGCGATAACAGACGCCCACGGCGTGAGTCAGGGGCTCGGTCTTTTCCAGAAGACCGCCCTCTTCCAGTTCGGCCAGCATGTTCCGGCGGCAGTCGAAGCGGTCCTGCCCGGCATAGCGGCCGGCGGCCTGGTTCATGCGGCCGTCGTCGTCAATACATTTGAGGCTGGGAAGCCGATGGGCCTGCCCCAGCTTAAAGTCGTTGGGGTCGTGGGCCGGGGTGACCTTGAGAGCCCCGGTGCCGAAGTCCGGGTCCACATAGCTGTCGGCGATAATGGGCGCCACCCGGTCGGTCAGCGGCACCAGGACTTTTTCCCCGATCAGATCCTGGAAACGGGAATCCTGAGGATTGACGGCCACGGCCGTGTCGCCGAAAATGGTCTCCGGCCGGGTGGTGGCCACGGTCAGCACGGCCTCTTTCCCGACCACCGGATAGCGCACATAGTAAAGGTGGTCTGGCCGGTCTTCGTGTTCGACCTCCAGGTCGGCCAGGGCCGTCCGGCAGCGGGGGCACCAGTTGATGATGTAATAGTCCCGGTAGATGAGGCCCTGCTCGTAGAGGCTGACGAAAACTTCCCGCACCGCCCGGGAGAGGCCCTCATCCATAGTGAAGCGCTCGCGGCTCCAGTCGCAGGAAGCCCCCAGGCGGCGCAACTGATGGACGATGTCGGCGCCGTATTCATTTTTCCACCGCCAGACCCGCTCCACGAATTTTTCCCGGCCCAGTTCCTCCCGGCTGCCGCCTTCGGCGGCCAGGGCCCGCTCCACCACGTTCTGGGTGGCGATGCCGGCGTGGTCGGTGCCCGGGAGCCATAAGGTATTGTCCCCGCACATGCGGTGGTAGCGGGTCAATATATCCTGAAGGGTTTCGTCGAGAGCGTGGCCCATGTGGAGCTTGCCGGTGACGTTGGGCGGAGGGATGACGATGACGAAAGGCCGGCCGGGAGCGGCAGGGTCGGCCCTGAAAAATCCGCTTTCCTCCCACCACTTGTAGAGCCTGGCTTCGGCCTCCTGATGGTTGAAGTTTTTATCCAGCCCGGCGGCGTCTCTGGTCATTGGCGGTCCTTCTCTCTTCCCCTGTTTCACGGCGCGGTTACAAGCTTTTATTATCCGATATTTGAAGGGAAAATACAAGCGGCGAAACAGCGGCACAGCGGCGATGAGTGGGCCAAAGGCCGGAGTCCTTAAAGGCGCGATTCCCGCCGGCTGTGCTGCCGCAGTCTTTCCAGTCCTTCGGCCAGACTCACCGGCGCCTTAAAATCCAAATCCCTTTTCAGGCGGTCCAGGCGGAACCAGTGAGGCAGGCTCAGTTCTTCGGCCACAAAACCGGTCAAAGGCGGTTCGCCTTTAAGGCGCAGCAGGTACCAGGCCCTTTCCAGGACCGAGCCGCCGGCCCGGCCCAGCCAGGCCGGCAGAAGGCCGGACGCTTTCAAGCTCTGACCGGGAGGGGAGACGGCCTGGAGTATCCTGGAAATCAGGTCGGGGGCGGTCAGCGGTTCCCCCTGGGCCACAAAATAGGCCCGGCCGCCTATCACGTCGCCCCGGCCCGCCCTGAAGAGCCCGGCGGCCGCCAGAAAAGCTTCGGCCGCGGTGTCGATGTAAGTGCCGTCCACCAGGGCCGTGGATTTCAGCAGCCATAAGCGCCCGGCCGCGGCTTTGGCTTTGAGGCGCGGCAAAAAATGGGGATCCCCCGGCCCCCAGATCAGGTGGGGGCGCAAGGCCGCGGTGCGGAAGCCCCCGGGCTGGTCGGCCGCCAGAATCATCCGCTCGGCCAGCATCTTGGAATAGGCGTAAGGCCGCTCGGGCCGGGCCGCGTAAGGCGCGCTTTCATCCACCCCGTCCAGGGGCCGGCCGCTGTGGACCACGCTGGGGGAACTGGCCCCCACCAGCCAGGCCGCGCCGCCCCGGCGGGCGGCTTCCAGAACATTGAAGCTGCCGACCAGATTGGCCTGAAGGTAATCGTCCAAGGGCCCCCAGACCCCGCTTTTGGCCGCGCAGTGGATGACCCCGTCCACCCCCCGGGCGGCGGCCCTGACGGCCGGCCCGTCCCGGAGGTCGGCTAAAAGCGTCTCCACCCCCCGGGCGGCGATCTCCGGGGCCGGCCGCCGGGTGACGGTCCGCACCGTCCAGCCGCGCTCCAAAAGAAAATCCAGGATCCGCCCGCCCAGGAAACCCTGGGCGCCGCTCAAAAGCACTTTCATTTTTTGCCCGACCTCAATTTTTCGCTCATAAATTCCAGATGCAGAGGCAGTTGAGACGACCAGAAGCGCCAGTCATGGCCGCCGGGGACCTCCCGGTAGAGGTGATCAATATTCAGGCCGACCAGAAGCCGGTGATAGGCCCGGTTTTCAGCCAAAGTCAGGCTGTCGGAAAGCCCGGCGCTGATGAGAAGCGGCTTCCCGGCCAGGACTTCGGGCCGGGCCCCGGTCAGGCGCCGGGCGTCGAAGGGCCGCCAGCGGCCGCCGCCCTCCCCGGCCGGCCCCAGAACCTTTTCAATTTTCAACTGCCGATTCAGTTTGTGGGAGTCGCCGGCGTGGGCGGCCAAATCGGTCACCGCGCTCATGGCCCCCACGGCCTTGAACAGTTCCGGGTATTTCAGGGCCAAAGTCAGCGCCCCGTGCCCGCCCATGGAAAGTCCCGTAAGGCCCACCCGCTCCGGATCGGCCTCCGGCCGGGAACTCAGTATATGGGGCATCAATTCAGCGATCAGGTAGCTCTCAATGGCGCTTTCCAGGCCGTCAAGATACCAGCCGAACGGTTCGCCGTCAGGCATGACCAAAATCAGGCCGAAACGGTCGGCCAGTTCGGCCAGACGCCGGTCGCCCATCTGTTTGACCCAGGCGTCATGGCCGTCCCAGGCGCCGTGCAGCAAAAAAACCACCGGGTATGGGCCGGGGTATCCGGAACCGTCGCCCGGCAGAGCCAGATAATAGGCCGTCTCCTTATTGCGGAGCGGGGAGAAAAATTTCCGCTCGCTGATTCGGCCGCCGGCGGCCGGCAGATCGCTTTCATCCCGGCCGTCGCCGGCTGAAGGCGCCAAAGGCGGCTGTTCCCCGGGTTGGACGGCCGGCGCCGGGCCCTCCTCTTCGCTTTTCTGGCGGTAATCGGCCCAGTCGGCCGTTTCGGCCAGAAATTGCTCGGCCATGATCCGGCCGCCGAACTCGGTCAGATGGATCTTGTCTTTACCCCGGACCCGGGCGCTCCTGCCCTGGGCGTCGGGCAGATAAGTGGAATAACACCCCTGGGCGTCGGCCACCGTCAGCCAGGAATCCCAAAAACGGCAATTGGGGGCCGCCTCGCAGCCGGCCCGGACCACTTGATTGATGACGGCCACCCGCGAGCCATAGGGCTCCAGCCCCATAATCGGCAGGCCCACCCAGAAGACCCGGACTCCCCGGGCCTCGGCCCGGCCCAGAAGATCGGCGACCCGCTCGCCATAGATGCGCCGCCAGTCGTCGCCGCCCACCCCGACCCGCTTCTGGCCGGGACTGACCATATCCTGCGGATCATTGCCGCCGAGGGTCAGGATGACCAGATCGGGGCGGTATTTTTCCAGCATCTGGACGAAATAAGCGAGCCAGTCGAAGTTGTCCAGACGGGTCAGCCCGGTGCCGTAGCGGCCGTCGCGGTTGACGCTCAGCCCTTCGTATTTCTTGAGTTCCCGCTGCAGTTGGGGTCCCAGCCCCTCCAGCATCATGGAGTCGCCCAGGAGGAGGACCCGGGCGGGGTTGAAGGAATCCGCCCCCGGGGTCCGGGCCCGGGCGGTCTCCCGGGGCAGAGCGGCCAGGAGTTTTTCGTCCGGCGCCGCGGAAGCGCCGGTCCCGGCGGCGGCGGTCGGCCCCGGGCCGTCGATCAATAGGGGCGCGGCTGGCCGGGGCTCGGGCGGCCGCCCTTCTCTGTCCGGAGGGGGAAGACCGGTGGCCATGGGGATCAGGGGGGGCGCGGCCGTCGGCGCCCCGGCCCGGGCGCCGATGGTCAGGTCGGCGGGAAATAGAGAGAGCAGACGGTCTTCATCGATTTTCAGGCGGCCCGGGCCCCAGGTCAGGACCTTTTCCCGGAGAGTCACGGCGGCGCTGAAGGCCAGTTCGGAAACCAGGCCCTCGCTGGACAGGGCCTGGTCGTCAAACCACTCGGCCAGCCGGCCGGCCTGATGCCAGCCCACCAGAAGGAAGGCCAGGCTGTAGACGAAAACCACCTTGGTGGGGTTCATGGTCCGGCGGCGGGCGCTCAGGCGCTCCCGGTTCATGGGTCAATCCTCGAGCACGGCCAGAATTTTCCGGGCCAGGCCGAGGTTCAGGCCCCGCTTGCCCAGTTCGATAAGGCCGATCAGAGTGGCGGTCACCCCGACCTGGTCGGCCAGTTTCTTCTGACTCAGGCCCCTGGCCAGGCGCAGTTCCCGAAGCCGTTCCGGACTCAGCAGCCTGGAAGCGGCCTCCTTTTCCTCCCGCCGGCTTTTCAGGGTGCCCTTGGCCAGAATTTCCGAATGGCGCCCGGAGACCAGGCCGTCGTTCAATTCCCCGGCCAATATCAAATTGAGCTTTTCGGCCATCAGGGGGCTGATGTTGCGTTTGCCGCGCTCCATCAGGCTGATGTAGATGGAGGTCACCCCCATCAGCCTGGCCAGCTGGCCCTGGCTGAGGCCCTTTTCCCGGCGGAAGCCCAAAAGGCGATCGGGGGTGATGGCCGGCCCGCCGGCCCCGGCCCGGGCGGCCTTCAGCAGCCCGACCGTGAAGCCGCTTATTTTGTAGATGGGCAGACCATCGGCCATCAAGAGGCCGTCGGCAGTCAGGCTGCGCCCGGCCCGATTCTCCGAGCGGACCTGCAGGGCCAGGGACATTTCATGACGTTCCGGGGTGATCTGGCCGCGATAGAGCCATTCGTGACGGCCGCCACAGGCCGGGGCCGCCCAGGAATCCAGAGTTTCATCAGCGCCGAAACGCCGGCTGACCACCAGCTTCAGAGTCTGGATAAAGGCTTCCAGCCCCAGGGAGCCGGGCCAGACCGGATCTTGGTAAAAGTGGGCCTTGAAGAACCAGGCCTCGGGATCAACCGCGGCAACGGCAAAGGCCGCGCCCAGGGCTTCGGGGCCGCCCCGGGGGTCGACGCCGGCCCGCTCGATCATCCGCCAGCGGCCTTTGGGCCAGAGGGGACCTTCAGGGTAGGGTTCCATTTGGGCCGGGCGGGCCGGCCAGCCGTCAGGCTTCTCACCGGTCAGGCCGGCCTGGCGCGACAGGGCCAGGGGGCTGAAGAAGCCGAAATGGGTCAGACCTTCGTAAACCGGCCGCCCGCCGACCCGGCAAGTGAAGGAGAAATGCTGAATGACCATCTCGCCCGTCCGGCTGGAAGAGGTCAGTTTAGCGCTGGTCTCCACTTTCTGGCCGCCTTTGACCGGCGCCAGAACGGAGGCCCGACCGCCGAGGTTGCGGAAGTGCATGGGGCCTTGGAAAGGCAGGGCCGAGCCCATATAGGCCGCCAGAAAGCCGCAGGGTTGAAGGGCTATCTCATTGAGAGCCGCATACGGCAGGGCCGGGTCGGCCCCGCCGGCCTCGCCGAAGAGCCAGGCGTCGGCGGGCGGGGTATAGACGGCCCGAACTTCAGAACCCACCAGCGCCTCATAGCGACGCCCGTTGACCACGACCGCCTGATCGACGAAATCATATGGCGGGCGGGGCAGACGGGCCACGAAGGCCCCGTCGTCAAAGCGGGCGTAGGCCCTCCCCAGAGCCTCGGAAGGACGGCCCTGGGCCAGGGCCAGCAAGCGCTCCTTGTTGAAGGTGTTTTCACTGTTCAGCGGCGTCGCTTCGGAGGCCGCCGGCCGGGACGGCCGCCCCGCCCAGACGGCTTTCAGTTTTTCCAGAGAGGAACCGGCCAGGCGCAGATTGAGATTGCGAACCTCCACCACGGGTCGCTCGTCGGCCAGCATGACGGCCTCGGCCACGGCCACCGGCTCGGGCGGCTGGCCGGGTTCGAGGGCCTGGAAGCCCAGACGCCGAATATGCAGTTCATAGGCGGCCACCCGGGTGCGCGCGGTGACCTGGCCCCGGCATTTGAGGGCGGCGGGGAGACCTTTAACGGGCTGCCAGTCGTCCTGGCCGCTTTCCCCCACCCAGCCGGAAGCGGTCAAAAAGAGCCGCAGGGCATGGAGACAACTTTCATACATCAGGGTACCGGGCATGACCTCGTCGCCCACAAAGTGGCAGGTCAGAAACCAGGCCTGGGGATCGATGTCGATTTCGGCCCGGATAAAGCCGGCGCCATAGCGCCCCCCCCCTTTCTCCAGGCGGGTGACCCGGTCGATGAGGCTCATCCGTTCGCCGGGGAGAGACAGGGGATTCTTCAAAGCCGGCCGGAAGTCCGGCCCGAAAGCCCCGGCCAGATCACCCCGCCGAAAGGCCTGAAGCTGTTCCCGGCTCAGGGCGCCCGGCAGGACGGAGCGAAAAGCGACGGCCGCCGGATCCACCTCGGCCGGGGGAGCTTTATCCAAAAGGCCGCCGCCCGGCAGACCCCGCCCGCCGGCCAGTTCGGCCGGGGTGAAGAAGCCGGCGCAGCCGCCTTTCATGCTCAGGAGCGGCTGGCCGCCCGCCGTGCCCCGGAACTCGAAGCGGAAAAGGCGAGTCTGACCGTATTTGAAAAAGCGCAGAATGCGGATGTCGTAGCGGGCCGTTTCCCCGGCCCGGGGCAAAGCCCGATGAAAGGTGACTTCAGCATCCAAAAGCCGGTAAAAGGCCAGACCCCGGGTGGTGAAATCGGCTCCCAGCCAGGCCGAGAGCAGCAGGTCGGCCTGACCCGATTCAATGGCCAGCCCGGCCGGGATGTGCCCCTGATCCAGATACCAGGCCCCGGCCAGAATATCGTGTTCGGTGACAATGCGGCCGGAAGTCATCGACAGGGGCCGCCCTTCCAGAGCCAGGACCCGGTCGACCAGCATCAGGGGTTCGTCCGGGAGCCGCACCCGGGAGGGGAAACGATCCGCCTCGCTGAAGCGGGGCCCCAGCACCCGGGCAATGCGGCCCACGGCAAATTCCAGGCAGTCGGCCCGGCTGAGGGGGGCCGGGCTGTCGGCCTTTTGAGCCGCCTCTTCCCTTAGCCTCAGTTCCCTATTTTCCGCCAGCCAGGAGTCGAAGGCGCCCCGGGCCTGGTCCACGGTCCGCCTGACCGGGTCGGCGGCCGCCGCCGGCGCCTCGACCGGCGGCTTTTCAGCGGCCGCCGGAACTTTGAAAATATCACGCTCTTCGGCGGCCTGGGCCAGAGCCTCTTCGGGCGACGGCCACATTTCCGCGGTCGGGGCCAGGGTGACGGGCACCGGCAAGGCCAGGGAAGCCCCGGCGGCGTCCGGATAGAGAACCGACATTTTCAGGGGATAGCCGGCCATCCACAGTTCCACCAGCAAACGGTGCAGGCCCAGCCAGCCTTCATCATGGGCGCTGCCCGCCAGGCTGGAGGCCAGGTGGGGCTGCCCCTGGAGAATGTTGTTGATCATCCGGCTGCTGCCCGAGCCGGGCCCCACTTCCACGAAAAAGCGCACCCCGTCGGCATAGGCCTGCCGGATCAGACGGGTGAAATCGTGGCCGCCAAGGGCCTGGTCGGTCAGGGAGCGGGCCGCGGTCCTGGAGTTGAGCTCATAGGCTTTAGCCCAGGCCGAGGAATAAAAACGCAGGCCGGGAGGGACCACCGTGGGCCGGGTGTGGAAGCGCTCATATTCGGCGATCACCGGCCTGACGCTGGGGTTGTGAACCGCGGCCACGCCTTCCAGAGAGCAGAGCACCGCGGAAAGCGACTGGGCCAGGGCCCGCACCGCCCCCTCTTCGCCGCCCACCACCCCTTCGCCGGGGGTGTTGATCAGCAAGAGGAAAGCCCGGCCGCGATGGACCTCGGGCAGCCTGGCCAGGGCCTTGTTGATTTCCTCGGCCGAGCGGGGCAGAACGCCCATGACCCAGCGGAAAGGCCTGTCCTTGGGCCAGTTGAAATAGCGGCGGGCGGCCAGGTATTCGCCGGCCAGATCGTGGGTGAAGAGAGGCGATTTCATCAGGTCGTCATAAAGGCTTTCCCGGTCGCGCCAGGCCCCGGTGGCCACCAGGGCCGTGGTCTCGCCCAGGGAGTAGCCCAGAACCGCCTGGGGCACTACTTTGAACTGGTTGAGGACCCGGGCCCCCAAGAGGCCGAAGGAAACCTGGCCTAAAATGGCCTGAATGGGGCTGATGTCCTTCTGCCCCGGCCCCCAGAAGACCGGGCTCTGGAAATGGTCGGCCAGGCGGCTGACCCCGTCTTCCAATTGGCCCATCAAATGCGGAAAGCTCATGGCCAGGCGGCGGCCCAGGCCATGGTAATGACTGCCCGAACCGGGGAAGACCCAGGCCAGTTCGCCCCGCACCCGCTCGCCTTCCAGGGCCCAGATGATGCGCCCCTTCTGGTCGGGCGGCAGGGTCTGGGCCTCGCCGCGCAAACGGGCTCTGGCCTTTTTGATCAAGCCCAGAAGGTCTTCAAAGCCCCGGGCCAGCATGGCCAGAATCGGCCGGGCCCCGGAAGCGTAACCGTATTCGGCCCAGAAGCGGTCCCCCAGGCGTTTCAAAGCCCGTTTTTCAGCCCGCACCGGCCCCAGCACCTCCACCAGATAGTGCTCGTTCTGGGCGGCCAGGGTCAAATTCTCCAGACGGTTCAGGAGGGCCAGGCTGTCCTCGCGGCTGCGGGCCCGCACCAGAAACCAGGTGGCGTCTTCATAGGAATAGGGCGGCGAAGAGACATCCTCCCCGCCTTTTTCGGTAATGACGAAGCCGGGGGCTTCCAGGCTCCGGGGCGGGTCGCTCTTGTTTTTGATCCAATAGGCCGCGCCGGCGCCCAAACCTCTGGAAACCAGGCGGTGGCTGATGAAGAAAGCGTTCTTGACCAGGGTGAAGAGGCCGCCCAGGCCGCCCAGCCGGCCTTCAAGCTCCGGCAGTTCGGTCAGTTCCGGGGCCTGGCCCCGGCCGAGCGCGGCCGCGGCCTGGTCGGAGGCCAGAACCAGCATGGCCGCGCCCTCTTCCCACAAACGGCGGGGCGCCAGGGCGGCGGTTTTGGGGTCGCCCATGCTGTCCACCACCCCGGCCAGGGCCAGATCGATCTCGCCGCGATTGATGGCGGCCATGGCCATTTTCAGGACCCTGAGCCCGGAAATGTTTTCTTCGGAAACCGTAAAGGCCGGGCCCCCGGAGCCGATGAAGCGGGCCACCCGGCTGGCCACCAGGCTGCCGAGGGCGCCCACCACCCGGCTGGCGGTCAGCCGGGGATGACTGCGGCGACGCAGAACCTCGACAAATTCCGGCAGATCCCTGGCGCGCAGTTCGCCGGCGGCCACCAGGGCTTCGGCGGCCCGGAGCGGCCCCAGCCAGCGGAACGCGTAATCGGCCGAGCGGGGGTCGATGTCCACGCCCATGAAAATGCCCACCCGGGTCTTATCCACCCCCTGAGAACCGGCGGCCGCGCCCAGGCCGGTAATCACGGGCCGGCCGTGGGCCACATCCAGACGGGCGCTGGCCAGGGCCTCGTCGGCCATCTTCAGGGCCAGGGCCTGCTGGGGCAGAATATGGGCCAGATCCTTGGGCGCCATACGCAGAGAGGCCCCTTCCAGCACCAGGCTGTTAAAAAAGAGACCGGTGGCCTTCAGAGCCCCGAAACGGCGGGTGGCGATGATGGGCGGTCCTTCCGAATCCATCCAGTTTTGAGCCAGAGAGGCGAAATCAGGCCAGGGCGCCGACAGGGCCCGGGCCGACAGAAGCCGCACCCGAGGCGGATCCCCGGGGCCGGAGCTGACGGCCCGGGGCCGGCCGCGGGCCGGCCTGACCCAGAGCTCGGGCCGGTATTCCTCGACAATGGCCTGGCCGTTAACCCCGCCGAAGCCAAAGGCGTTGACCGCGGCCAGACGCCCCCGCCAGTCGGGGGGAGCCGGCCAGGCTTCGGGGCGGGTCAGGACCCTTAAGGCCGGCTCGCCCGCCAGATTGAGCTCCGGGGCCTCTTGTTCAAAGCCGGCCGTGGGCGGCAGCACCGCCTTTTCCAGGGACAAAACCGCCTTGGCCAGGCCGGCCGCCGCGGCCGCCGACAGGAGGTGCCCGATATTGCTTTTGACCGAGCCGACGACCGGGGTGGTCTCGGCCGGGCCGCCGAAAGCGAATTCAGGATCGGCCAAAAGTTCCTTGAGGGTGGAAACCTCCACCAGGTCGCCCAGAATGGTGCCGGTGCCGTGGGCTTCGATGAGGCCGGCCGAACGAGGGCTGAGGCCGGCGTTCCGCCAGGCGGACTTCATGGCCCGCAACTGCCCTTCGGCCTGGGGGGCCAGGAGGTTCCCGGTCTGGTCGTTGGAGAGGCCCACGCCGCGAATGACGGCCCGGATATGGTCGCCGTGGGCCAGGGCCGTATCCAGGCGTTTGAGCACAAAGGCCACCGCGCCTTCCCCGACGATGAGCCCGTCGGCGCTCCGATCAAACGGCGTCAGACAGCCGGAGGCGGCCAGGGCCCTGAGCTGGCAAAAGCCCAGTTGGGTGAACAGGGCGTCGGCCTTGGCCACGCCGCCGCTGAAGACGGCTTCCAGGGAGCCGTTCAAAAGATCTTCGACGGCCAGGTGAACGGCGTAGAGCGACGAGGCGCAGGCCGCGTCCAGAGTATAGGCCGGGCCGCTGAAACCCAGGGACTGGGCCAGAAGCCGGGCCGAATAGCCCATCAGGCGGAAAGCGTCCCTGGGCGGCGGCTCCAGTTGGGGCTTGGTCGCCCAGTCGCGCGTGGCTTCCCGGGTGTAGAGGCTGACGGCCGCCTCGGCCATGGCCGTGGAAGGGAGGATGACATGCCCGGAAATGACCCCTACCTTGCCGGGATCGACCTTGTCCCATTTGACTTCCCGGGCCGCGTCGCGCCCGGCGGCCAGCCAGAAGGCCAGGGAGCCGTCGGCGCTTTTGGGGTCAAAACCTTCCGGCAGCTTCAGGCCTTCGGGATCAATGGTCCGCCGATTATTGAAGGCGCCGTTCAGGCTGTAGGCCCGGTCCAGGGCCGGGCCGCCCTCCTGGTAAAAATGCTCCGGCTCGGCGCCCCAGTCCAGGGCCGTGGCCGGCTGGAAAAAGCGCCGCCTTTCCAGGATATTGTTCCAGAATTCGTCCACAGTCCCCGCGCCGGGCAGGCTCAGGCCCAAGCCGACCACGGCCGCCACTTCATGGGGCTGAGGCCTCTTTTTATCCGATTTATTCCGCGTAGTCATAACCGACCCTAAATTTATATCTTATAGTGAAGCTAAATCCGTGGCCGGTCCCAGAACCACCACTTCCACCGGATCGTTCTTGGGCGCCCCGGTCAGGGCGGCGAAAAAACGGGCGCCTTCAGCCAGGGGGATCAGTCCCACGCCTTCGGATTCGAAGAGCCGCTTAAGACCGCCGTCGACCATGCCGCCTGCCCAGGGCCCCCAATTGACCGACAGGCATTTGGACCCCTGGCGAAGGCCGGCGCAGGCCCGGGCCAGTTTGTTGAGCACCTCGTTGCCGGCCGCGTAGTCGGCCTGCCCCCGACGCCCGAAGCGGGCCGTGCTGGAGGAGAAAAAGGCGATCAGGCTGAGAGGCTGGCCGGCCAGTTCATCGAGAATCAAAGCGGCCATTTGAGCCTTGGTGTTGAAGACCAGATCGAAATCCGCGTCCTTTTTGTCCAGCAAAAGACTGTCGGCCAGAACCCCGGCGCCGTGAATGAAGCCGCAAATGGGGCCGTGACGGTCTTTGACGTCGCTCAGGGCGGTCCTGAGGCGGTCGAGGTTTTCGAAATTGCCGGATAAATAGGTCACCTTGGCCCCGACTTTTTCCATGGCCGCGATATTGGCCCGGATTTCCCGGCCGGCCAGCAGAAGACGGCTGTCTCTGGCCAGTTCCAGGGGGCCGGGCTTGACCTCGGCCCGGTCGAAGAGAGCCTGGCGAACGGCGGCCTCGTCCTTAAGCGCGGCCAGCCAGGCCGGCTCGGCAGGCGCCAGGGGGGTCCGCCCTAAAATGACCAGATTGGGCCGATAAGCCCGGGCCACTTCCTTTAAGGCGGCGGCGGTCACCCCCCGGGCGCCGCCGGTGACCAGCACGGTCTGCCCTTCCCGCAGATGCCGCACCCGGATATTCTTTAATTTATAGGGCGACAAAGCCGGGGCCCCCAGTTCCCGGGGACCGCCCAGACCTATTTCCACCGGGGCGCCTTCAGCGGCGCAGGCGGCCGCCAGGCCCGGCCGATAGAGCTCAAAGACCGGCCCGTAGGCCTCAGGCGGCAGATCCAAAGCCAGGACCCTGACCTGGGGCCATTCGCGGGCCGCGCTCTTTAAAAGCCCGGTCAGGGCGGCCGAAGCCGGGGCCAGGCCGGCCTCGGAGCCCGCCAAGGCAAAGTCGCCGCCCATAAAAGTGAGACCCAGAAGCAGGGCCCGTTCCCCTTGCCCGGCCGCCTTGAGCAGGGCCGGGCCGGCGCCGCGCACCGCCCGGAAGGCCCTGGCCGGCAGATCCAGATCATTGAGCTGGCCCGGCCAGACCAGAATCAGGCCCCGGAGCGTTTCGGGCTCATCGAATTCCTCAAAATCAGACCAGCCCAGACGGACCGGGCGCTGCCCTCCATCCCGCAGCAGGTTCTCCAACCCCTGGCCCACGGGCCCGGGCTCGGCCACGATCAGCACCCGGTCGCCCGAATCAAGGCCCAGGCCATCGGGCGCGGTTTCCGGCCAGGGCCAGGGTTTCATCTGAACCTTAAAGGCCGAAACCGAACTGGTCCGGGTGACGACCGGAGCTTCCTCCTCGGCAGCCTTGAAGGCCGGCGGGCTGTTTTTCGGCGGCCGGCCCGGACCCCGCCGCCGGGGTCTGATCGAGGCGGCCGGGACGGAGGCGACCTCCTGGGCGACCGGGCCGGAGCCGACGGCCGGCGAATCAGTCGGCTTCGGCCGACCGGCCCTGGATTTCAGCAGAATATCCCGCAGATCGCCCAGAGTCACGGCCCCGCTCAATATCTCGGCCGCCGGGGCGCTCAGGCTGTCGTCGCCCAGTTTTTCGCTCAGGGCGGCCATGATCTCCACCCGTTTGATGGAATCCAGGCCCAGGTCAGCCTCCAGAGCGGATTCAAAGCGCAGCATCTCCTGCGGATAACCGGTTTCCGCGGCCACCACTTCCAGCAGAAGATCGCCCGGCGGCTGAACGGTCACGAGAGCCCGTTCAGGAGCGGCCGGAGCCCGGTCGGCCGCCTGATTCACGAAGGCCGCCAGATCGCCGATGGTCGCCAGGCCGGCCAGGGCTTCGCCGGCGCCCAGGGCCGGAAGCCCCTCAAGCCGCTCGCTCAGGGCCGCCATTATTTCCACTTTTTTAATGGAATCCAGACCCAGGTCGGCCGCCAGATTCATCGACGGCCGCAGCATGTCGCGAGGGTAGCCGGTCTCCCGGGAAAGTACTTCCATGACCATTTCAGAGGCCGAAAAATCGGCCGACGGTCTCCGCGGCGGCTGTTCCGGCCAGGCGGCCGGAGGCCGGTCCGCCGGGGCGGAAGCCAGTTCCAGGGCGGCGGCCAAATCGGCCAGGGTCCGGGCGCCGCTTAAAACTTCAGCCGAAACCTGACCGGCCCCCGGCAGCCGCTCGCTCAGGGAACCGGCTATTTCCACCAGCTTGATGGAATCCAGGCCCAGATCGTCGCCCAGGCGCATCCGGGGATCAAGCATTTCCGGGGGATAGCCGGTCTCCCCGGCCACCACTTCCCGCAGAAGCGGCCAGAGCCCGGGCCCGGCCGCCGACGCCTCGGTCGCCTCCGGGCCCGGCGAAGGCCGGCCGGACCGGGCCAGGGCTATCAGATCCTTGAGGGTGCGGGCCCCGCTCAGGCTTTCAGCCTCCAGGCCCGGCCCGGCCGCGAGCTTTTCGCTCAACACGGCCATGATCTCCACCTTCTTGATGGAATCCAGGCCCAGGTCGCTTTCCAGATCCATGTCGGCCTTCAACATTTCCACGGGATAGCCGGTCTCTCCGGCCACCACGCCCAGGACCAGATTTTCCGTCTCGGCGGCCGCGGAATCGGCCGGCGCCGCCGGAGGGGCGGCGGGCGCCGGAGCCGGGGGAGCGCCCTGCAATTTCACAGGCGCCTCCGAAGTTGTCCGCCTATCCAGCTCACGGCTCATCAGGCTCAGGACGTCGGATTGCTGCCTGAGGAATTCCTGGTGCAGGCGAGCGGTTTCCGTGCTCAGACTGTCCAGCAGATCCAGAGCCGAGCGGCCGGCCGGGGCCTCCGGGGGGGTCGCTTTGGCTTTGGAAGGCGGCAGCGACTTTTTGACGAAGTAGTTGGCCCCGCTGATCATGACCGTAAAAGTGCCGGCCGGATCGGCCTGGGCGCCCAGAACATTTTCCGGCCAGGCCTGAAAATCCACCGGCAGGCCCCAGGCGGCCAGGCGGGCCAGCAGACAGGCCAGATCCAGAGAACCGCCCTGGTCGCCATCCAGGGCCAGGGCCTGACGGCCGGCCCCGGAGGCGGCCTGGGCCAATTTCCGGCCCGGGCCCAGTTCCAGCCAGAGATCGATATTTTTATTGGCGGCCTTCGCCAGTTCCTGGGCCAAAGAGGCCGGGGACTCCAGGCCGCTGATGACGGCCGAAGCCGTCAGGCCGAATTTCCCCAAAAGCCCGGTCAAACCCCGCTGCAGGGCCGAAACCGCGATCTTCCGCAGCCGGCCGTCGCCCAGGTCAGCGCTCCAGGCGGCCTGCTTTTCCGGGGAAGCCAAATCCGGCGGATAAAGGGCCAGGTCCAGCGGGGCCAGTTCCGGGGCGGCGGCCGCCAGTTCGGCGGCGGCCTGGCTCAGGGCCGCGATCAGCTCCGGGCGTTCGGCCACCAGGGCCCGATATTGATCCGGCTTCAGTTCGGCGGGGGCGGACATCAGAAAACCCAGGGCCGAGGCCCTGGCCGGACCGGAGCTGAAAAACGCGCCTTCCGGGAAATCCGCTTCCTTTACTTCCGGGCGATCCAGAATCCGGACGCTTTCGCTGATCAGCGAGGGCAGATGCTCGACCGGCGAGACCAGGACCAGACGGCAGCCGGCGGCCGGTTCAAAGTTCTCCCGGGCCCGACGGGCGGCCGAAGACGGCTCATCAGCCAAAAATTCATTCAGGCGGCCGACCAGGCCGGCCGGACTGTCGGCGCCGACGGGCAGCAGCTCCAGCCCGAAAGGCCCCTCGGCCACCGCCTTTTCAGGCCCGGCTTCCTCCAGCACGCAGTGAAAATTGCTGCCCCCGAAGCCAAAGGCGCTGACCCCGGCCCGGCGGGGGCCGGCCGAAAGCCAGGGCCGGGGGCGGGTGGAAAGATGAAAGGGGGAAGCCGGCGCGGTCAGAATCGGCAGCGGCGCCCGAACTTTGGCCGCCGGCGGCAACGTCTTGAAATACAGGGCCAGGGCGGCCTTGAGCAGCCCGGCCGCGCCGGCGGCGGCCTTGGTGTGGCCGATCTGGGACTTGACCGAACCCAGGGCGCACCAGGGCCGGCCGATTTCCGCCCGGGGGCTCTGGCTGAAAACCTGGCTCAGGGCCTCGACTTCCACGGCATCGCCCACGGCCGTGCCGGTTCCGTGACCTTCCACCATTTCCACGGTCTCGGCCCCGAAACCGGCCTGCTCATAGGCGTCTTTCAAAGCCCGAACCTGCCCTTCGGCACTCGGGGCAAAAACGGCCGCGCCCTTGCCGTCGCTGGAGGAACCCACGCCGCGAATAACGGCGTAAACCCGGTCTCCGTCGCGCCGCGCGTCATTCAGCCTTTTCAGGACCAGCATCCCCAGGCCCTCACCCAGCATGGTGCCGTCGCCGTCGCGGTCGTAAGCCCGAACCTCGCCGGAAGGGGCCAGGGCCGGGGTTTTGGAAAAACAAGTGTACATGAAGGGATCGCTGAAGGTGTCCAGCCCGCCGCTGAGCACCAGATCGGCCCGGCCGGAATTCAGTTCCATCAGGCCCTGGCGGACGGCGGCCAGAGAGCTGGCGCAGGCGGCGTCCACCACCAGGTTGGCGCCGCCCAGGTTCAGGCGGTTGGCGATGCGGCCGGCGGTGACGTTGCCCAAAAGGCCCGGAAAGGAATTCTCTTTCCAGGGGGCGAATTCAGAGGCGAAACGGGCCAGCACCTCTTCGGCCACCGACCCGGCCACCCCGCTGTCGGCCAGAGCCCGGCGCAGTTGGGGATGAGCCAGCCGGGAGCCCAGGCTGACCACTATCTTCATGGCCCCGGTCACCCCCAGCATGACCGCCGTGCGGCGATGATCCCAACCGTTGTCGGCGCTGTAGCCGGCATCTTTCAAGGCCAGGTCGGCGGCCACCAGCCCCAGGAGCTGGGTGCTGTCAATGGCCGACAAATCATTGGGCACAATGCCGTATTTGAGGGGCTCAAAGGCGACGGGCTCCAGAAAGCCGCCCCGGCGGCCATAGGTCTTATCCTCGGCCTTGGGATCGGGGTCGTAATATTCAGACGGCGACCAGTGGTCCTCCGGAATATCGCCGACGGCTTCCCGGCCGCTTTTTAACAGAGCCCAGTAGGCGGCCAGGTCGGGGGAGCCGGGGAAGAGACAGCTGAGGCCGATAATGGCCACCGGTTCGGCCGTTATTTCCCGGGGACTGGAATTATCCTGAGTCATTGAAGTCTTACCTTGAACATTACTTATTTTTTCATCCCGGCCCGGGCAGTTGAAACAGCAAAACGCTCCGGGCGGGGCAACCTTGTTAAAGGCGCTCCACAGCGTCTTTCACAAATCAGGCCAGATCGCCTTCTTGAGGCCTCAATTCAAATAGGTCTTTATTTCAGATATGGGCCGGGGCTTTAAGGCCGGCGCCGCCCCGAAAGGCAGAACCCCCAGGGCCACGGCCAGGTTCCGGCGGGCCAGCACGGCCGCCCCGTAAAGCAGGTTGAGGGCCAGATCCATCACCCGCCGATTTTCGGGAGCTTCAAAGACGCTGCCTTTGGCCCATTCATTGAAAGCCCCCTGGGCCGGGCCGCAGAAAATCTGCCAGTCGGGGCGCCGGTCTTCCACCCCGCCGATGGCCCAGCGGGAAGCCTGCCCCAGGTACCAGCGAAAAACCAGGGCCATTTTGTATTTCGGGTCGCCTTCGGCCCTGAGCACCTGGGCCGGGTCACGTTCCCCGAAGAAGGCGCGGGTCTGGGCCCAGATGTCGGCCAGGGGCTGCTTGAATATCTGGGTCTCGAACATTTCGCGGTCAGCGGCCGGGATATCGTCCAGGGAGGCGCACTGATGATAGGCTTCGGCCAGCTTCTGGGCCCTCATGGCGTAAAGGGTTCCGAATTTCAAGACCTGAACCTTGGCGCCCAGTTCAAACATATCCGCCGCCGGCCCCTGGACCATGTCGGCCTGGCCGGCCCTGGCCAGGAGTTCCCGGCCGGCCGGGGCCAGACCCGACTCCAGGCAGGACTGATTGATGGAAGCGGTGACCACGTAAGAGGCCCCCACCGAGGCGGCGGCCAAAAGGGCCGCGGGCGTGCCGATGCCGCCGGCCGCGCCCACCCTCAGGGGGACGGCGTAGTTGTATTTTTCGGTCATCTCCCGGGCGGCGGCGGCCATGGCCGGCCACAAGGGCAGCGAGGGGCGAAAATCGGTATGGCCGCCGCTGTCGGCCTCGGCGGTCAGGTCGCCGGCCATGGGGACAAAGGGGGCCAGGGCGGCCTCGGCCTCGTTCAGCCAGCCGCGCTTAAGACATTCCTTGACCAGCTTGTCAGGCGGCGGGGCGAAAAAGCGGCGGGCCAGTTCCAGCCGGGAAACCTTGGCCAGAATCCGGTTGGGCGTAAAAATGGAGCCGTCAGGCCGCCGGGCCGCGCCGCTCAAGCGGTAGCGCACCAGGGAAGGGGTCAGTTGCATGAAAGCCGAGGCTTCGATAACCCGCACCTGGCGCTTCAGGTATATTTCCGCGGCCTTCTCCTCCCAGGACGGGTCCTGAGGGGTGTGGATCAGGCAGGCGCCGAAGGCCCGGCCGGCCAGTTCCCCGCTCAGGGCGGCCACCTCTTCGTCCACCCGGGCCGGGGTCAGACCGGAAGCGCCCAGAAAGCCCAGGGCGCCGCCCTCGGCCAGGGCCTTGACCATGGCCCGGGAACTGATGGCCCCGACCATGGAGCCGCCCACATAGGCGTATTTCAGGCCATATTCAGCCTTGAAGGCGGGGCTCCCGAAAGAGGAGGGGGGCAGCGCGGGGATGATCCCCCGCAGGTGGTCGTCCTCAGGCCCGCCCAGACTGCCGTCGGCCCTGATATATACCCTTTGTCCGGGATCTTCTAGAAGCCGCAGCAGTTTTTGCTGATCTTGCATCATGTCTCTACCTTGTCGTTGTTTTATTCAGGGCCCGGCTCTTGCTGGAAAGAGCCGGCCAGGGCCAGGAGATGTTCCGCCCGGTTAAAAAGCGCCACCCGGCTTTGCCGGCGGGGTTCCGCCAACCAGTCCACCCACAGGAGCCCAGAGCGCCAGTCGGCCCGGGTGACGCGGACTTTATCCAGATGCTTCAAAAGCGCCCGCCCCCATGATTTGGCGGCGGCTTCGCGGCCGCACCACAAAGCCAGGGCCGGGGAAAAGCGGCTGCCCGCGCCTTGGTCGATCAGAGTCAACTCCCGCCCATTAAAAGCCCAGCGGCGGACCCGCTCGCCCAAGGCCCGATCCCGACGTTCCAGATCCACCCCCAACGGCCGGCCGGAGACCGCCGCCAGGGCCGCGCCGGGACAGTGACTGATGGAAAGGCAGCCTGAAAAATCCGGGCGGCCCGGCCAAACCAGGAGCGGCTCGCCTTCCGGCCCGTTGAATATTTCCGGATCGCCGCCGGCCGGCTTCCAGAACTCGACCGCCGCGGCCTTGGCCGCCCAGCGCCCCAGGAGCCAGGCCCGGTAAGCGGCGGATGATCTTTTTTCGCGGCCGCGAGCCGTCTCCTTCGGACCGAGCCGGCTTTCATAAACCCCGACGGGCAGGGCCGGGTCATCCAGAAGCAGGGTCAGGGTCAGGTCCGAATTGTTAATAAAATGCCGTATATTCAAGGCAACTAAGCCTTTTGACTGTGCTTTTTCAGAAACAGGCCAGAGGCCGCTCCTTTAATCCATCCAATTTATACTATAGACGCCGATGAATCAACCATTATTCGACTAAAATCTAAATAAATAGTCACATACTTTTTTATGTTGTTGCTTCGCCTGACTCCGCCGCTGTTTATGGCTGTTTTTCATCATATTCCATTTTGACCCCGGCCGTAAAATATGCGATGATGTTCCTCCCCCGACCTTCCCGGACCTCCTGATCTTTGAGATCTGCGGAGGCGGGAGGAATATTCGCCGGAGGTTGGCCGTTGAACAAAAAAATCCATCTGGTCTCTCTGGGCTGCGCCAAAAATCTGGTGGACAGCGAGCGCCTCCTGGCCTCGGCCCTGGGCGGTCTGGGCCTTGAAGCCGCCCCCGGCGCGGAAGAAGCCGACCTCATAGTGCTCAACACCTGCGCTTTCCTGGAGAGCGCGGTGAAAGAAGCCCTGGAGACTCTGATGGATCTGGGGGCCAGGAAGAAAGCCGGCGGCGCCCTGATGGTCTGCGGCTGTCTTCCGGCCCGCTACCACGGGCCGGAAGGGGAGGAACTGATCAAGGGGCTGCCGGAAGTCGATCTCTGGCTGCGCCCCGACCAGTACCATAATTTCGAAAAAAGCGTGGCCGGGCTTTTGGGCCTGAAAAACGCGCCGCCGGCCGGACCGTCTTTTCAGGCCGACGGCCGGCCCGTCGGCGGCCGAATCCTGGGCACGCCTTTTTTCCGGGCCTATCTGAAAATCGCCGAAGGCTGCGACAACCGCTGCCGCTATTGCCTGATCCCCAGCCTGCGCGGCCCGCTGAAAAGCTATCCGGCCGAAGGGCTGGTCAAGGAAGCCGGGGATCTGGTCGACGGCGGGGTCCGGGAACTGACCCTGGTGGCCCAGGACCTGACCGCCTATGGCCGGGACCTGGGCCGGCCCGGCGCCCTGCCCGCCCTGGTCAGAGAACTGAGCGCCCGGCCCGGCCTGGACTGGCTGCGTCTTTTATATGCCTACCCGGAGCGTTTGAGCGAGAGGCTGGTCAAGGATCTGGCCGGGACGCCCAAAGTCGTGCCCTATCTGGACCTGCCCTTTCAGCACGCCTCCCCGGAAATTTTAAAGCGCATGGGGCGCAACCCCGCGCCGCCGCTGCGACTGGTCGAAAACCTGCGCCGCTGGTGGCCCGGTCTGGCCCTGAGAAGCACCTTCATCGTGGGTCTGCCGGGCGAGACCGAAGAGCGGTTCGCCGAACTGGAAAGCCTGGTGGCCGCGGCGGCCTTCGACCATCTGGGCGTCTTCAAATACAGCCCTGAGCCGGGCACCCCGGCCGCCGGCCGGCCCGACCAGACGCCCCAGTCTCTCAAGGAAAAGCGCCGCCGCCGGATCATGGCCGCCCAAAGGAAAATTTCCCTGGCCCGCAACCGGGCCCGGCTGGGGCAAATTTTCCCGGTTCTGGTGGAAGGCCCGGCCCCGGACAGCGATCTTTTGACGGTCGGCCGGGCGCCCTTCCAGGCCCCGGAAGTGGATGGGCTGATTTATTTTGAAGGCGAACAGCCCCGGGCCGGACAAATAGTCGAAACCGAAATAATCCGGGCCGCCCCCTATGATCTGGTGGGCCGCCTGAGGCCCTGTCAATAATAATGATTCCAGGAGAATCCAAGACCTATGAAAAAATACCTGATCACCCTTCTGGCCCTGTCGTTTCTGATCTGTCCGGCGGCTCAGTCCCTGAGCGCGGAACGGGCCCCGGCCGGGCGTTCCGGCAAAAGCGGCCTGGCCATTTCCTCGGAAATGTTCCAGGCCCTGAAAGCCGCGCCCAAAGCGGCCGGGCGGACGGTCTTCGAAGGCGGGGCCAAAGAATTCAACCGCATGATCGACAAGGAATACGCCGACCGCCCCAAAAGCGAGCGCCCCTATCTGAGCCCCCTGCGCCTGGCCGAGCTCTCTGACTCCCTGGTCAGGAGTTACCGCGCCGGCAACCGGGCCCTGGCCGAGGAACTGGCCGCGCGCCTGCCCATAGAAGCCAGCATCGACGAAAAAATAGACTTCCTGGAACAGATAACCAAGCTCTACCTCCAACAGGCCGGGCCGGGCCCCGGCGCCAAGTCCAAGTGAGCGGCCATCCGCCGGCCTCTGTCCGATATTGACAGAGCCTAATAATCTTTTTTCCAGCCCACCCCGAAGCGGCTGGATTCGGCTGAAGTGCGGGCTTCGAAGGAGATGCTGGGGGCCAGCTCGACTTCCACGCGAACGGCCGCGCCGGCCAGGCCGCTGTGTTCCACGCCGACGTAGATGCTGTCGCTGATGTACTTGCCGGCCTCCACGGCCAGGTCGTCGCTCTGCCCGCCCCCTCCGGACGGACCGCCGGCCATTTCCCGGCCCAGGCTGCCGCTCAGGCTGGAGGCCCGGCGTTCGCGGTCGTTGTCGGTGCCGCCGACCCGCAGAACATCCAGGCCGGTGGCCCCGCGCAGACGGCCGATGACGCTGACCCCGCCCTGCCCGAAGCTGCGCAGTTCATTGACGGCGCCGGCCAGTTGGATGGCTTCGAAGGGGCTCAGGCCGGAGGCGCTTTTGCCGAACAGAACCTGGGCCAGGACCTCGTCCTGCGGGAGCGGCGGGCGGCTTTCCAGGCTCAGGCCCGGTTTCCGGGCCGTACCGGTGATGCGGGCGATGGCCGCTATGTTGGGGCCGTTGTTGGTCAATTCCAGGTTCAGGCTGGGGTTGGCGCCGCCGTTCAAGGCGATCTGGCCGCCGGTGAACTGGAATTCCTTGGAAAAGATCTCGAAATAACCGCGCACCGGCGCCAGTTGGCCCACCAGGGAGGGCCGGTCGGCGGAGCCGCCGATATTCAGCTCGCCGCGCCATTCGCTTTCCAGGCCGTAGCCCCGGATGAAGAACTGGTTGGGGATCTTGATCTTCAGGCCCAGGCGGCCGCGGTCGGCGCCGGCGCCCCCGGCCCGCCCGTCGGGCCGGCTGCTGGTCAGGGTGGGAATGGAATTGGCCGACTGGACGATCTTGAGGTCCAGTTCGCCCCGGTCGACGGTCAGGTCGGAACTGAGCGAGAGGCGGTCCAGGGGGCCTTCGGCGCCGAAATCGCCGGAAACAAAGACCACCAGATCATCGCGGTGAACAGGGCTGAAACGGCTCAGGCGGCCTTTGGCCGAAATATCGGGATGGTTGAGGTCCCTGACCTGGGCTTCCAGGGCCAGGCCGCCGCTCCGGCCGTCTTTGGCCGAGACCAGGGCTTTGAGGGGCAGTTCCGGGCTGGAGTGGGCCTCCACCTGGATATCGTTGACCAGAACGCCCCAGAGCTGATCTTCAAAGCGGCCGCCGGCCAGGTAGGCCGTGCCGCGGGGCAGAGGCCGGCTGAGGGTGCCGCCCAGTTCGGCGTCTATCTGGGCCAGGCCGGTCAGGCTGCGGTCGGGCTGGCCCAGAAGGCCCCAGAGAGGGCCGACCGGCCCGACGAACTTGACTTTGGCGGCCAGGGGCGCCTGATAGTCGGGTACGGGGAAAGCGCCGTCGGTCCCCTGGCTGAGGGGCAGGCGGGCGCTTAAGTCGCCTTGGGCTTTCCAGTTGGCGCCCCCGCTGATCCGGCCTTCCAGTTCCAGGGCCGGAGAGGCCCCGGCCTTCAGGCGGCCCTGGAGAGCCAGCCCGGGTTGGATGTTTTTCAGTTCCCTGGGCGAAGCCTGGGTCTGGAGCTCAAAATCGCCGGCCAGGCCGCCGCCGCTCTGGTCGAGGTCCAGGCGCAGATTTTGAATTTCGCCGTCCGGCAGGTCCAGGCCGGCAAAAGCTTTAAAAAAACTGTAGGGCACTTTTTTCAGGTCGGCCTTTATTTTCATAGCCCCGGGGCTGAGGTCCACTTCGGCGCTCATCTGGCCGGCAGGCCGAAAGACGGCTGAAAACGGGCTTATTTTCAAATTGGCGCCCAGGGAGACCGTCAGGGGCTCCTTCAGGCTCAGGCCGCTTTTGGCCACGCCCAGTTCCAGGCGCTTCAACTGGACTTCTGGTTCCCGGCCCAGGGCGTAAGTCCCGGCCAGGTTCAGGCCGTCCCGGCCCTGGCCGCCGGCCCCGGCCAGTCTGGCGTTTTTCAGTTCCGCCGCAAAATCTCCGCGCCCGCCGCGCCCGGCGGCCCTGACTTCGCCGCCGCCCCAGGACAGCGGCCCGGCCAGGCCGGCCCCCAGGCGGAAATCCAAATCCAGGTCGAGAGCCTCAAAAATATCGTCGGCCTTTAAATTCAACCGGGCCGCTTTCAGCGACAGGCTTTCCTCCCGGCCCCGGCCCAGCTTGAGACTGGGCAGATCCAGGTCGGCTTCGGCGCTCTGGCGTCCTTCGGGGGCCTCCAGACGCAGGCTGAGCCTGGCCGGCGAGCCGGCGAGAGGCTGCCCGGTCAGGGCGGCCAGCCGGCTCCAGTCGTCGACTTCGGCCCGCAGCCCGCCGCCCAGCCTCGGCCTCCCGCCGCCGGGCAGGTCGGCCCGGAAGTCTCCGCCCAAAAGCAGCCCGGCCAATTGTCCGTCGATATTTGAGGCGGCCAGCGACAGATCCGGGCCGTCTTGCCGGAAAAGCCAGTCCGACTTGAAAGCCAGGGGCCCGCCGGGACTGTCTTCAGCGCTGAACTCCAGGTTGCCCGAGAGGTCGGGGTTCAGTTCGGAACCGGAATCGCGGAACAGGCCGCCAGCGGCCTCCAGCCGCAGCTTCAGGCCGCTGACGGTCCCGGGTGCGGCCCGGAGCCCGGGGCTGGCCAGATCGAGCCCGGCCCGCAACCGGTCCAGACGGCCCGAGCCGGTCAGCCGCAGATCCAGGGGGCCGGCCAGATCGGCGGCCAGGGGATTTACGTCGCCCAGGGCCGCTTGCAGATCGGCCTGAAATTCGCTGTGGGCCAGGGACCCGGCCGGGCGACAGTCGATCTGGCCGTTAAGCGACAAGAGCCCCGCCCCGGCATCGCGGATCAAGAGGGTCAGCGCTTCGCCGGCGCCGCCGCTCAGCCCGGCCGTAATATCCAGGGCCGGGCCCAGCAATTGTTCCCAACGCCGGTCGGGCCAGCGCATATTCCGGCCCTCGACTTGAAAATGACCGGCAGCGGCTTCCAAGGGGCCGCGCCAATCAAGGTCGCCGCCGATGCGGAGCGAGCCGCCGAAATCATCCTCCCCCAGGCCGGCCAGCCTCAGCAGCTCTTTCAAGAGCGGCGAGCCGTCGGCCAGGTTCAGGTCCAGATCGCCCTGGACGGCCCCGCTGTCCAGGTGGCGCCGGGCCGCGCCCGAAAGACTCAGGCCGGCGCCGTTCAGCTTCAAATCGTCGACTTTCTGGCTCTGCCGATCCAGGTTGAATTTGGCCGACAGGGTTAAGGGCTGTTCGTCACCTGAAAAGCCGCCCAGCCCGTTCAGGGTCGAGTCGAACTGAAAATCGCCGCCGCCCGGCTTCAAGCTGCCGCTCAAGCGGCCGGCCAGGGCCAGGGCGGGCTCGCCCGCGCTTTCCGCGCTGAGGTCCGCCCGGAGATCGGCGCCCTGGCGGCTGACGGCGGCCGCCAGTTGGAGGCCGGTGGCCAGGTGAACGGGCGAGGCCAGCTCGGCCCGCAAATCGGCCAGCCAGGCCTGGCCGGCCACCAGATCATACCAGATCAGGCCGCTTTGGCCCCGGAAAACCAGCTCGGCTTTCAGATCCCCCAGGGCCGCCGTGCTCAGGTCCAGACGGCCGCGCCAGTCGTTCAGGGGCCCGGCGCCCTTAAATTCCAGATTAAGCCCGGACCACTGGGGGTCCGCGAGCAGTTTGCTCAAAAAGCCGCCGGGGCGATCACTGATTTTTAAATCGAGCTCCAGGCGGTCGGCCGGCTCCAGCCGGGTTCCGCCGCCGACTTTGGCGGTCAGCCCCAGAAGCCGGCCGCCGTCGGCCTCGCTGACCAGGGTCTCCAGATCCAGGGCGGTCAGCCCGGGTTCCAACCGGGCCTGACCGCCGACGGAAAACAGCAGTTCCGGGTTCTCCAGACCCAGGGCGGCCAGGGCCCCGGCCTGGACGCGGCCGCCGTTCAAGTCAAGCCGGTCCACGCGGACGGCCACCGGCAGAGAAAAGGGGCCGGACTCTTCTTCGCCCGGCTCCGCCGGGGCCGGAACTCTGAGCAGTTCCGGATTTTCTATCCTGATCAGCGGCAGGTGGGCCAGACCGCGCAAAAGAGCCGTCGGGGCCAGCTCCACTTCCAATAAACCGGCTCTGGCCAGCGGCCCCCGGGCATCGCTGAAAAGCGCGTCCCTGACCAGCAGGCGGCCGGGCAGCGGGCCTTCGATCTGGCCGACCGTCAATTCAAAGCCGTCGGCCGCCAGAATTTTGGCCGTCTGCCGGTAAACAAAGCGGGCCCCGGACGAAGTTCCGAGCCAGATAAAGAGCCCGGCCACGGTCAGCAGCAGCAGGGTCAGGGCCAGAGCGGCGATTTTCAGGGCTTTTTTCCAGGGGCGGCGCGCCCGCGTTTTTTTCAGTTCCGTCATCAATAGAACCTGTATATATTTCCCGGCGTCGATTTAAAAACTCTGGCCGAGGCTGAGATAAAGCTGCCAGTCGTCGTCGTCCGGCCGTTTGTCCAGGGGGAAGGCCACGTCCAGGCGGACCGGGCCGATGGCCGTATAGTAGCGGTAGCCGAGCCCGGCGCCCCAGAGCATGTTCTGGAAGATTTTTTCATCCACGTTTTCGTAAACCATGCCGCCGTCGATGAAGGCCACCAGGCCCATATCCGTCAGGAAGCGCCAGCGGGCTTCGGCCCCCAGTTCCACCTGGGAAACGCCGCCCAAAGGTTCCAGCTTTTCATTGCGGGGGCCCACCGACTGATAGTCATAGCCGCGCACCGAACCGCCGCCGCCGCTGTAGAAGCGGAGGGCGCTGGGCACGGTCTGGCTGTTGTCGACCCCCCAGAGAGAGCCCCAGACTCCGCGCAGGGCCAGCACAAAGCGGTCGTCCGAGCCGAGGGGCACAAAGCCCTGGGCCTCCAGGCGACTGCGGAACACGTTAAAGTCCTGGTGGAAGCTGCCGGTGTAGGGCGCGGCCTGGAGCATCAGGCGCAGGCCCCTGGTCGGGTCCAGAAGGCTGCCCGTGCTGTCGTAGTTGACGGCGGCCGGGAGGCCGAACATGATAAATTCTTTTTTGTCCTGGTCGGGGTCCCTCAAGGAGCCGCCTTCCACCGAGCCCATCAGGCTGACCGTCAAACGGCGCGACAGACGGCGTTCCAGGCCGACGGCGGCCGCCCCGGAACTCAGCTCATAGGCATCCGTATCCTGGTGCAGGAAACCGCCCCGGGCCACGATGTCCTGGTCGGGCCCGAGAAAATAGGGATAGCGGTAAGTGGCCGTGAATTCCTGCATGTCCGCCCACAGGGGCAGGTCCAGGCGCAGCCGGTCGCCGTGGCCGGTCAGGTTGCGGTGTTCCCAGTAGGCGGTCAGGCCCGGCCCGAAGTCGGTGTCGTAACTGAGCAGGCCGCCCACGGTCCGTTCCGGGGCGCCGACCAGCTTGACGCTTATGGGGCGGTAGCCGCGGGGGTCGTTTTCACTGGCCGGGAAAGCCTCCACCGACTGGAAAAGGCCGGTCTGCCTGAGGGCGCCGAGGTAATTGTCCAACTGTTCCTGGTGCCAGGGCTGGCCGACGGCCCAGGGCCGCAGGG
This sequence comes from Candidatus Adiutrix sp., assembly GCA_031263565.1. Lineage (GTDB taxonomy): Bacteria > Desulfobacterota > Desulfarculia > Adiutricales > Adiutricaceae > Adiutrix. Next base: position 58,275 of record JAISFR010000114.1, read on the forward strand.
CGTCCAGATAGCCCTGGTCCACGGTGGCCCCGTCGACGGGCAGCACCTCGCCCATGCGGGCGAAACGGCCGGGCTTGACCTGGATTTCGGCCTCCAGACTGCGCTTGGCCCGGTCCACCGTATAGCGGGCGCCTTCGACGGCCGCCAGGGGGTAGCCGCGGTTGCGGAAGGCGTCCTCCACCCGGGAAACGGCCGCCAGGACTTCGTCGGCCAGGGCCGGGCCGCCGGGCGTCAAGCCCACCTCGGCCAAAGTCCGGGGCGGAGCCGGAGCTTCGCTTTCCCCGGCCAGGGCGCCGTCCAGAATTATGCGGCTGGGGCCGAGGCTGTAACGCGGGCCGGACCGGAAGCTGAAAACGGCCCTGGCCTTGTCCGCTCCTTCGGCGGTCAGCCGGCCCTCGACCGTGCCTTCATAATAGCCCCGGCTTTTCAGGAGACTGCGGGCCTCTTCCAGGGAGACGTTCAGGCGCTGCTCCAGAGTGGTCATGGTGGCCGGCTGGTCTTTCATGAGAGCCAGGCGGCTGACCTTCTCAAAAGCGTCGGCCAGTTCGGGGTCCTCGGGGGACTGGACGTCCAGGGTATAGCTGTAAAGACGGCCGTCGTCGCCCCGGGTCTGGGACGAGGCCCCGGCCCGGGCCTTCAGTTCCGGGGGGACGGCAGGGGCGGGAATGGTGGCGTGCAGGGCCGGGCCGCCGGAAGCGGGCGCGTTCTTGCCGCTGCCCAGAACGGCCGGGCCGCCGGCCTCCGGTTCCGGCGAATGAAAAGCTCCGCAGCCGGCCAGAAACAGTGCGCCGGTCAGCAATATCAGGCCTCTGACAATCATGCCCTCATAAAACTCCACTTTTTTAGATCAATATCACAACTGGGGGAGGTCTCTTAAAATTCCATTTTCAGGGACGTCCCGCCCAGGGTCACTAAACACTAAATACCGAAATCAATTCCCGGCGGTATAGGGATCCTCCACCGGCGGCCACCGGTCTTCCAACTGGCCGGCCTTTTCCCTGGTCAGATCCAGGATCGGACCAGGCTGCAGGGCCAGGGGCAGGTCGCTTAAATTCTGCGCCCCGTCCAGAGTCTCCCCCAAAGCGCCCGGCTTCAGGGGAGAAGGTCCGGCGGCGGCTTTGGGCTGGTTGTCGGCGCTTAAGACGAAGAAAAGCGCGGCCGAAGCGATGACCAGGATCAGCACCGCCAGCCCCAGAATCAAACGCCCCCGCCAGCCCGGCGCCTCTTCGGCTTCCGGCCGGTAGCCGGTGCGCAGATGGGCGCCGCAGCGGGGGCACTTTTCCGCCGGAAGCGTGACCAGGGACGCGCAGGCCGGACAGCGCAGTTTGGGCCGCCGGTCATCCTGCGGGTTCATCTCCTGCGGGTTCATATTGTTCTGCGGCATGACCGATCCTTTCCGGCGTCCATGATAAACATGAATTGCTCTCCCGACCTTTTCTGTGGTACAACAATCAGGTTCCAAGAGGGACCGGGCCCCGCCGGCGACGCGGGCCCATCGCCCCCGACTGCTTGAAGACCCTGAAAAAATTATAATACAGCCCCAATCTAAAAAGAAGGGCATATTTTGCGGTCGGGAGCCCCTTTAGGAAAAACGGCGCCGCATCTGGTAGGGCGGCCCGGGTCGTAAAAAGCCGCCTGAAAGGGAGGCCGACCGGGCCGGATCGGGCCTTGTCGTTAAAATATAGATTATAATCAACAGGATACCCGACTAGGCCGTTGGCCAGACCGGTCAGATATTTTTGACCCGAAGATATTTAAGCATAATTATGCCTAAATATCCATCATTTTTTTTACAAAACACCCAAATATTGAAAATTATTTTCAGGAGCCCCTATGACTAGTAGTGAATTGTTCAATGTTCTCAAAGGCCTCGCGTCAGAAGCCCGGGTCGATCCGCAACTGGAAGCCAGCATCTTTATTGAGCTCGGCGACCCTGACCCGGCCCAATGGCACGGCCGCATCAGCGGCGGCGCCTTGCTTCTGGCCGAAGAAGCCCCGCCGAGGCCCGATCTGACCGTCAGCGCCTCCAGCGACACGGCCGTGGGCCTTTTTGAAAAGAAAATAAATCCCATGACCGCCCTCATGACCGGCAAGATAAAGGTCAGGGGCGACGTGGCCAAGATCATGCTGTTGAAGGATCTTTTGAGCAAGAAGAACTGAAGGCGGCCAAGCCGCAATTTCAAATCCCCGAGCTCTGCGCCGGCCACCAGGTGGGCTCCCCACATTCAGGCCATTTATGATATACTCAGACCAGGCAAGGGGGACATCATGTCGATAAGCATATCCATCAATCCGGCAATAGAAGAAAAATTAAGTTATATAGCCAACTTAACCAACACTGATATCGGAACGGTCCTGGAGAATTTATTGTCGGAAGGTCTGGAGGCCAAGCTTGATCGTCTGGCCGCCATTCAGGAGGGCCTTGACGATATAGCCGCCGGCCGCATTGTCGACCACGGAGAAGTTATCAGCAAGGCCAGGGCGCGAATTGCCCGGATCAGAGCCGGGCGATCGTGAAAAAACCTCGCCAGGTCGGATGGTCCAGAAGAGCTGAGAACGACCTGTACGGCATTTCCGATTACATCGCCCAAAACAATCCCGAGGCGGCCGATGCCTTTGTCGATTACGTTGAAGCTGTCGTCGCTGACCTGGCTGTAAGTCCGATTGGTCGCCGAGGTGAACTCGAAGGCAGCACGGAAAAAGTTTTAGCAAATTATCCAAATTATTTAATAATTTATAAATATGATGACTCACATATACATATTGTTCGAGTTTTTCATGTCAAACAAGGCAGCAAGAAATAAGAATTGATCTCAATGAAATCGATAAAAAACAAATTCAGGCCCGGCACTGCGCGGCTCTATTTTTTATTTTTTCAGAGCTTATTTTCAGCACTTTTCTGTGTTGACAGGGGGGACCACCTCACTCCGGCGCCGGCCGTCAAACAGCCATCCACCACCCATGATAGGGCGCCCGGCTGAAGCCCAGCTTTTGATACAGAAGGCTGACCCCCTCATTGGCCGGGGCCGTTTCCAACCGGAAACCGCGCACCTGGTCCCGGCTTTTCAGTTCCCGCATGACCTGCTCGATAGTTTCCCGCCCCAGGCCCAGCCCCCTGGCCTCCGGCCGGAGATACAGTTCCTCCAGCCAGGCCACCCGGCCGCCGAATTCGTTGGACCAGGCCAGAGAGGCCAGCATATAGCCCGCAGGCCGGTCGGCTTCAGCGCTGATCAGCCAGCCCCGGGCCAGGACCGAGCCGCTGACGGTTTCCTGAAAAGTCCGGTGGAAGTGATCTTCAGGCACCGGGTGGTCAGTGGCCTGGCTGGAGTAAAACTCCCGGCTCAGGGCCAGATAGGCCTCGAGATCTTCGGCTTGAAAAGGTCTGAACACTATGTTCCTCCGTCGGCGTCTGGTCTTTACCGGGGCGGCCGGCCAGGGCGGGCCAGCCAGACGCCCAAAGCCAGGGCCAGGGCGGCGGCGGCGTTCAGCGATTCCACCCCCGGGACCATGGGAATGGCCAGGCGGCGGTCCGGCGGCCAGCTCCGGTCCAGCCCCGGGCCCTCAAGCCCGAAAACCAAGCCGCAGCGGGGCGGGAACTCCTTTCGCAAAAGGTCGGTTCCGGTGGGCGACAGGGCCAGCAGGCCGGGTTGATCCAGGGCCGCCAGTTCGCCCAGGGAAGGCCCCCGCCTCAGATCGGCCGCCAGGACCGCCGGGCCCGAGGCCCGGAGGCTTTTGGGGTGCCAGGGGCTGGCCGCTTCCTTCAGAAGAACGACGGGCACGCCCAGGGCGGCGGCGCTGCGGATGGCCGTGCCCAGGTTGGCCGGGTCCTGAAAAGGCAGAAACACGGTCAGCCCGCCGGCCAGGCGGCCGTCCCACAGCGGCGGTTCCGGAATGCTCAGAAGCATCAGCGGGGGGCCGGCCCCGAAAAGATCCAGCGGCGGCCACAGTTCCGGCCGCAGCAGAAAAACCGGCAGGCCGTCCGGCAGGCTCAGGGCGCCCAGTTCGTCCAGCCGGCGGACCAGGAGGCCGGCGCTCCGCCCGGGCTGGGCCTTCAGTATCTCGCCGATAAATTTGCGGCCGGAGATCAGGGCCAGGCCGCCCTTCTTCAGGCCCCGCCCGCTTAAGGCCCTGAGCCAGCTTTTGTAGCGGGGGTTTTCCCGGCTGGCTATTTCCGTCAGCCTGAAAGGCGGCGGCGGCGCCGGGCGGCGGCCGTGCTCCTTTTTGCGCCAGGTGATCAGGCGGCGTTTTAAGCCGCCCCCCAATTCGTAGGCCCGGTCATCCTCCAATTCGAAATCGTTCCATTCCGGGAGGCTCCGGGCCTCTTTGAGTTCCGGGTCCACCCCGGCGCCCTTCATGAGATAGACCCGCCCGCCCGGGGGAATGATCAGGGCCGCCCGCCGGAGGCTGTCCGGGGCCGACTCGAAATCGCGGGTGATGAAGTTGTCGATGGCCCGGTCAAAACGGGGCCCCACCTTGTGGGGATAAAAATCCACGTTTCCCAGGCCCAGGAGAAGGGCCGCCTCTTCCATGAAAGCCAGCCGGCGGCCCCGGGGTTCGGCCAACAGCAGCGGCCAGTCCGGCCGGCGGATGGCCAGCGGCAGGCCCGGAAAGCCGGCCCCGCTGCCCAGGTCCATGGTCAGGCCCCGGGGGCTGATCAATTCGGCGGCCAGGGCCCCGTCTATATAATGCCGGTAAAGAATATCGCCAAAGCTCCGCAAGCGGGTCAGGTCGCCCCCGGGGTTGCGCCTGGCCAGCAATTCATTGAGAGCCAGGAATTTTTCGGCTTCCGGCCGGCTCAGGTTCAAACCGGCCGATTTAAATTCCCTGACGATGACTTCCAGGGACGGCGCCAGATCTTTCCAGGCTTTTTCCGGCATTTTTTTTACCCTTTGCTTATCGCGGCCGAACGGCTATAATAGTCGAATGCTCGCGCCGGCCATTATATACGAAGACAATCACCTTTTGATAGTCCAAAAAGCGCCGGGCTGGCTGGCCCAGCCCGACGGCGGCGCCCGGCCGGACCTTTTGAGCTGGGCCGGAACTTATCTGGCCCGCCGCAAGCCGGGGCGGGCCTTTGTGGGGCTGGTCCACCGCCTGGACCGGGCCGTGGGCGGGGTAACGGCCCTGGCCAAGACCTCCAAGGCCGCCGCCCGGCTCAGCCGGCAGTTCCGCGAAGGCACGGCCGATAAAATATACCTGGCCCTGGTCGAAGCCCCCCCGCCGGCCGAAAGCGGCCGCCTGGAGCAAGCCCTTTTTCGGGACCGGACCGTGACCCGCCCGGCCCGGGGGGAGCGGGAGGGCACGGCGGCCGCCCTGGAATGGAAGACGCGCCTTAAAACGCGATCTCTGACCGTTCTGGAGATAAAACTTCTGAGCGGCTTCAAACACCAGATCAGGGCCCAACTGGCCACCCTGGGCCTGCCGGTGCTGGGCGACCTGAAATACGGGAGCCGGCTTGCGCCTCACGGCCCGGCCATCGGCCTGTGGGCCGAATCCCTGGGCCTGGACCACCCCACCCTGGGGCGGCGGCTGACTTTCAAGGCCGCCCCGCCTGAAATCTGGCCCTGGAATTTGTTGGATGCCTGAAAAAATGGCGATCAACAAAATTCCCTTTTTCAGGCTGGCCGGCCTGGCCCGGGGCCGGAAAAAGCGCAACCGGGCCCTTCTGGAACGCCTGGCGGCGGCCAATCTGGCCCTGAAGGAGCCCTGGGAAATCAGCGGGGAAGTCGGCGCCGGCCCGGATGATCTGGCTTTTTTGGAGGCCCTGGCCCGGCTGCCGGGCGCCTGGCACGATTACGAATTTTCCGAAACCCGGCGACCCGGGGACCAGGCCCGTCTGGCCGCGCTGGGTTTGATTTATTTGTCCCTCTTCCCCAGGAAAATATATCTGAGCGACGCCGGGCGTTTTTTGCTTTCGCTCAGTGCCCCCCGGCCGGAACCGCAGGCCGGGGGAAGCTCCCAATAAGACCCTCAAGGACCAAGCATGAACATTTTTGGACGCATACTGAAAAAAGGCGACTTCTGGCCCCTTTTCGGGGCCCAGGCCCTGGGCGCCTTCAATGACAATTTTTTCCGCCAGGCCCTCATCGCCTATGTGGCCTTCGGCGCCGCCGGCCTCAGCGGCCCGGAAAAAACCATCGTCGGCGCCCTGGCCACCGGCCTGATGATGCTGCCTTTTTTCCTTTTCTCCTCGCTGGCCGGGGAACTGGCCGACCGCCGGCGCAAATCAAGCCTGGTGCGGGTGACCAAGGCCGCCGAACTGCCCATCATGATCCTGGCGGCCCTGTTCTTCTACCTGGGCGAGGTCAAGCCCCTCCTGGCCCTTCTCTTCCTGATGGGCGCCCAGTCGACCTTCTTCGGCCCGGTCAAATACGGTCTGCTGCCGGAAATCCTGGATGAAAAAGATCTGGTGGGCGGCAACGGGCTGGTGGAGGCCTCCACCTTCCTGGCCATCGTCCTGGGCACCCTGGCCGGTTCCTGGCTGGTGACCGCGCCGGACGGGCCGACCCTTTACCTGCCGGCCGGCCTGATTCTGGTCTCCGCCCTGGGCCTGGGTCTGGCCTTAAGGCAGCCCGATTCTCTCGACGGCGACCGGACGCTAAAGGTCGACGGCCGGATCTGGGACTCCACCCGCCGCATCATCGGCTCGGTCATGGGCCGCCAGGACATGTGGCTGGCCATTCTGGCCATCAGCTGGTTCTGGGCCATGGGCGGCATTCTCCTCACCCAGATTCCGGTTCTGTGCAGCACGGTCATGGGCGGCACCCGCGGGGTCAACACCTTTCTGTCAACCCTCTTCGCCCTGGGCGTGGGGCTGGGCTCCATCGGGACCCAATGGGTTCTGAAAGGCCAGATCAGCGCCCGCCTGGTGCCGGTCTCGGCCGCTTTTCTGAGCCTCTTCCTCATCCTTCTGGCCTGGTGCGTCTGGCGTCTGCCGCCGGTCGACCCGATCCTCCAGCCGGTGACCCTGGAGATTTTCCTCAGCCACTGGCCTTACCTGCGCCTGGCGCTCTGCTGCCTTTTGGTCAGCCTGACCGGCGGCCTCTTCGTGGTGCCCCTGAACGCTTTTATCCAGCACCGGGCCGAGGTCCACGAGCGTTCCCGGGTCATTGCCGCCAACAACATCATGAACGCTCTCTTCATCTGCCTGGGCAGCCTCGTGGTCATGCTGATGACCGCCCTGGGCTTCGGCCTGCACCAGGTTTTCGTTTTCGTGGCCCTGAGCGCCGTGCTCACCGCCGTCCTGACCCTTTATTTCCTGCCGGCCGAAGGCCTGCGCCAGCTTTCGGGCTTCTTCCTGAAACTTCTCTACCGGCCAAAGGTCACCGGCCTGGAACACCTGGCGGGCCTCAAGGACGGCCCGGCCCTGATCGTGGCCAACCACAGCTCTTTTCTGGATGTGGTCCTTTTAATCGTCTACCTGCCCCGCCGCCTGACCTTCGCCATTGACAGCTACTGGTCCCGGGCCTGGTGGCTCAAGCCTTTTCTGCGGGTTTTCCAGGCCCTGCCGGTCAACCCCAACCAGCCCCTGGCCACCCGGGGCCTGATCGAGGCCCTCAACCAGGGCGAACTGGTGGTCATCTTTCCCGAAGGCCGCATCACCACCACCGGCAACCTCATGAAGGTCTACGACGGCCCGGGCCTCATCGCCGCCAAGAGCAAGGCCCCGATCCTGCCGGTGGTCATCGGGGGCGCCCAGTACAGCCGCTTCGGCCGCATGCGCCAGGTTCTGCGCCATCTGCCGCGCAAAAAGGTCACCATGACCGTCATGGCCCCCCGCCAGTTGCAAGTGCGCGGCGTAGCCGGGGAAAAACAGCGGGACCAGCGGCGGCGGGCCGGGGAGGCCCTTTATGAACTGATGCTGAACTGCCGCTTCCAGGCCCTGGACCACCATAAAAATCTCTGGCCGGCCTTAAGGGAGACAAGTTCGCAGTGCGGGCCGGGGCGCCTCATCCTGGAAGACGCGGCCCGGGAACCCATCAGCTATCGCGGCCTGATCTTTCGGGCCCGGGTCCTGGGGCGGCGCCTGAGCGCCGTGACCCGCCCCGGGGAGAACGTGGGCCTGATGCTGCCCAACTCCACGGCCACGGTCTGCGCCCTGTTCGGCCTCTGGGCCGGCGGCCGGACGGCGGTCATGCTCAACCACAGCCAGGGGCCGGCCCCCCTGGCCTCGGCCGTGCTCACGGCCCGGATAAAAACGGTCCTCACCTCCCGCCGCTTCCTTGCCTCCGCCGGCCTGGAAGAACTGGCCGCCGGGCTCCCGGCCAGGCTCCTCTACCTGGAGGACCTGAATATCAGCCGTCTGGACAAGCTCCGCGCCCTTTTCTGGCGCGGGCGCCCGGCCCCGGCCGACAGCCCGGCCGTCCTGGTCTTCACCTCCGGCTCGGAAGGCAAACCCAAGGGCGTGGCCCTGAGCCACCGGAACATACTGGCCAACATCCACCAGCTCGTCTGCCAGGTGGAAGTCAACGAAGACGACCTGCTCTTCAACGCCCTGCCCATGTTCCACGCCTTCGGCCTGACCGTGGGGGTCATGCTTCCGCTCTTGTCCGGCCTGCGCTGTTTCAACTATGTCAGCCCGCTCCACCCCAAAATAATTCCGGAACTGATCTACGACAGCCGGGCCACCATGACCGTGGCCAGCGACACCTTTGCCTCGGCCTGGGGCCGCAACGCCCACCCCTATGATTTTTCCAGCATCCGCATCATGCTGGTGGGGGCCGAAAAACTCAAGCCCAAAACCAGGGCCCTTTATTTCGACAAGCTCGGCGTCCGCATCTTCGAGGGCTACGGGGCCACCGAGTGCACCCCGGTGCTGGCCGTCAACAGCCACCTGGCCTATCGGGCCGGGACGGTCGGCCGGATACTGCCCGGCCTCAGCGTCCGCCTGGACCCGGTCGAGGGGGTCGCCGAGGGCGGCCGGCTGGTGGTCAAGGGCCCCAACGTCATGCTGGGCTATCTCTGGCCGGACAATCCGGGGGTCATCGTGCCGCCCGAGGGCGGCTGGTACGACACCGGCGACATCGTGGAAATCGACGAAGACGGCTTCGTGTGGATCAAAGGCCGTTTCAAGCGTTTTGCCAAGATCGGCGGGGAGATGGTCTCCCTAGCGGCGGTCGAGGAGGTGGCCGCCCAGCTCTGGCCCGGCCGGCCCCAGGCGGTCATCGCCATGGACGACGAAAGCAAGGGCGAAAAACTGGTCTACGTCACCGAGGAAGCCCGGCCCGACCTGCCGCGCCTCTGGCAGGCCCTGAAAGAGGCCGGCCTTCCGGAACTGAGCTACCCCCGGCAGTTCATCCGCCTGCCGGAAATCCCCATGACCCCCTTAGGAAAAATCAACCTGCCCAGGCTGATCGAGGCGGCCCGGGAGGCCGGGGTCAGCGGCTGAAGATAAACGGCCCCTCCCGATGCCCGGGAGGGGCGGACCCTGGAAAAAGGCCTGGGCCTGACAGCCACAGGCCTTTTTTTAGGCCCGGCCTGCCCTGAAAAGCAAAAAAAATTTCCCCGCCCATTTGGGGGCCACCCGCCCCGCCCCGCCCCAGATCTTGCGCTTTGACCTTCGAAATCACCCAAAAACAAGACGCCGCCGAAACAAGACAACTTGACAATGTTCAGTGAATCATGCTAGATTTGATTTAATTATGGTTAATTTTATAGAATAGGACCATAAAATAAGGAAAATATAAAGTAAAAGCTTAATTTTTAGATGTATTTTTTTACAATATGTTGTACCCTGGGAGGCTCCCCTACCCCACAGGGTGCGGAATACAGCCCTGGCCCGGCCCCGGAGGCCGGCGGGGTGAAGCCGGCGGCGGGAAAGGAGCGCCGCCGAACAGAGCGGGTAGAAA